>CAZJAX010000009.1:3112-14905 GCA_964543965.1 uncultured Planctomycetia bacterium | reverse complement strand
TCGCGCCGTCTTTCACGATCACGGACCAGGAGATAGGTCTTGCGATGGACCTCTTCGACCAGCTCATTCAGCGCTGCGTCAAAAAGTACCGGTAGCGCATGAACCTCGTTTCCCTGATCAATCAGATCCCGTTCGGGGAGCCGGCCGAGAAGGGCTACTTTCTGTATACGAGAGTGCCTGCGGGCGTGCTTAAGGGAATCGAGGCAGACAACTTCCGCAAGACCGTGCGCTATGCCGCAGAACACTCGCCTTTCTACAGGCGTAAGTTTGCCGAGCACAAGATCGATGCGAACAAAATAAATGTTCCCGAAGACCTGGGCGATTTCTTTACGACGGCCGAAGACATCCGTTCCAATCCTGACGAATTCGTCTGTATGAAGCCGGACACGGCCTACGAATCCACCGGCACGACGTCGAAAAAGACCAAGCGCGTGTATTTTTCGCGCCATGAGATCCGCGAGGCCGGATGGGCGGGGGCTGTCGGACTCTGGGGCGTGGGTCTGAGGAAGGAGGACCGCATCGCCAGCGCCTTCGACTATTCTTTCTGGGTGTCGGGACCGGTGCTCATGGCTTCCTGCGAGACACTCGGCTGTTTTCACGTCGAGGCAGGCCGCATGGACCCTGATGAGTTCTACGAAAGGCTCGCGGACTACAAGCTTTCGGTCATCGTCGGAGACCCGTCCTGGCTTCTGCGTTTTTCGCAGATCGCCGAAAAGCGGGGAGTCTGGCCGGGACTCAAGCTCATCATCGGCGGCGGCGAGAATATGACTGAAGAGACACGCCGCTACATCGAGAGCGTCTGGAAATGCGATTTTCTCCTGAGCTACGGCCAGACGGAAGCGTTCGGCGCTATCGGCATGGAGTCGCGCGCCAAGGAAGGCTATCAGCTCAACGAATTTCACAATTGTTTCGAGATCATCAACCGCGATAAAGACGGCTACGGGGAACTGGTCTATTCGACGGTCAACCGCCGCGTCATGCCGCTTTTGCGGTACAAGTCCGGCGACGTCACGCGCTTCGTCGAGACTCCCTCGAAGATCGGCATGCCCGGGCGCCGCATCGAGAAGCTCAAAGGACGCATGAACGAATGGGTGGCGACCGCGATGGGCAATGTCGCGCCGTGGATGTTCGAACCGATCATGGACGGAGTGCCGGGTATTTCTTCCGACTGGCAGCTGACGATAGAGAAGGCGGGTCATCTCGACCGGCTGACGATGACGGCGGAGGCCGATGCGGTCTCCGCGGAAGACTTGAAGAAAAAAATTCTTGCGCAATTCGCTGCGGTGATGCCGGATGTCTGGAAAAACAGCCAGAAGGGTTTTTTCGAGATCGATGCGCGTATCGTGCCGAAGAACACGCTTCGCACGGGCCGTAAAATTTTAAGGATAGTCGATAAACGTCAATTCTAAACGTGTCACGAACCCAAGGAGATAGAATGAAAAAAGCAATAGCAGTCTTGGCGCTGGCGGCTTTTGTTTCAGGTTCCGCATTCGCGGCTGAACAAGGATCGCCTGAATACAAGAAGATGGCCGAGTATAAGAGGGCGCAGCGTGAGAAGAAGAGCCGCGAAAAGGCCAACCCTTCGTCCAGCGCCAAGGGATTTTGGGCCCGCGAGGCCGAGCGCTCAGGCTTCGCCGGCACGGGTGCCATGCTCAGCCCCGGCAACTGGTTTCACGGCGGCACGGCGGACATGAAGAAGGAGAAGTAAGCTTTTTAAAGTCCCGCTGCAAAAACCGCCGGCCTAAAAACCGGCGGTTTTTTATTTTAAAAAAAAATCACGCTGTTTTTGGTTTTTCTTTGAGGAAGGACCAGAGGATGAGGCCGAGCCCTATCCAAAGGATCTCGCGGACGCGGCGGATGAGAGCGAAGGCAAGGCTCGGACCGCTGCCGAAGCCGAATTGCGAGAAGATCAGAACGATGCCCCCCTCCTGCACGCCGATGCTCGACGGAATAAAAAAAGTGATGATTCTCAAGACCTGGATCAGAGCTTCCAGGAGCCAGGCCTCAGTAAAGCCGATCGGGAGCCCCACGAGCTTTGCGATGATATAGACTTCGAAGGTTCCAGCGAACCATCCCAGGAAATTCCAGAAAACCGAAAAATAGAAGTTGCGCCGGTCGTGCGTGTAGAATTTTTTGATATCTTTGTCGAGCTCGAGAAACTTGGTTTTTTTGTGGTCGGAGTCGTGTTTCCACCATTTAAAATGTTCGCCGAACTCATGAACTTTTTTGAAGACGCCGAAATGCAGCCCGCCGATCAGGAATCCCGCAGCGATGCCCAGGCCGGCGAGAAAGGCCAAGACGCTGTTCCACAGAACCGGCGTCAGCGGCATCGATTTCATGGTCACAAGGATGCCTCCGATGACGAACAGGTTGAGCGCGACCCAAAACGTGGTATGAACGATCAGCAGAGACGCGTAACCTTCCGATAGAGGCACGCTGTGGCGGCGCTTGAGCATCTCGGCCTTGATCGGTTCACCGCCCAGAGAGGCGGAGAAGGGGATGACGGCATTGAGCATTTCCCCGATGATGCGGATCAGAAAGAGGTCTTTGAGCGGCACATGCGAGGGAAGGCTGCGCGGGAAAGCGTATGCCCAGCCGAGGGTGTCGAAGAGAAAAATGAACGGGTAGACGAGCAATACCGGCAGAAGGCTCCATCCCAGATGGCGCACGTTTTCTAAGATGTTCTGGGTCCCGACGTCCTTGATCGTGTAATAAAGGATGTAGAAGCCGAGGCAGAGCAGGAGTAGTTTTAAGATTCTCATCGCGGTGTTTTAGACGAAATACCAGAATACTGCCGCGGCAAGGATACGGTAGGCGCCGAAAGCGGCGAAGTTGAAGCGCTTCACGAAGCCCAGCAGGAATTTGATGCTGAACACCGCGACGACGAAGGAGATCGCGGAGCCCGCCGCCAGAGACCCCCACTCGGCTCCGGTGAACGCACTCGAGCTTTTCAGCAGATCCAGGGCCGTCGCTGCAAGCAGCGTCGGCACGGCCAGGAGGAACGAAAATTCCACAATGGTCTTGCGGCGGATGCCGAGGCCGAGCCCGCCGAGGATGGTGGCGGCCGCTCGTGAGACGCCCGGGATCACGGCGACGGCCTGAATGAGGCCTATCAGCACGGCTTTCGAATAAGGGATGTGCTCAACCCGATCGACGTCGTGGTTGGTTTCGCGGTGAAACAGTTCGAAGATGATGAGAAGCAGGCCGCCGGCGAAGAGGGAGGCGATGACTACCATTTCGTTGCCGATGAGATGTTTTTTGATCAGCTTGTAGAAGATGTATCCGATAACGGCTGTCGGGACGAAAGCCGCTGCGACGCGTTTCATCACTTCTTTGTCCATGAAAAGCTGTTTCCAATAGAGAAACACGACGGAAAGAATGGTCCCTGCCTGGATCGCGATGATGAAGCTCTTGGAAAACTCGGTTTCCGGGACGCCGAGCAGGCTGTCGGCGATGATAAGGTGTCCGGTGGAAGAGACCGGAAGAAATTCCGTGATTCCCTCCACGATGCTTAAGACGATGATATGCAGGAAGTCCAAAAGATGCCCTCGATTTCCGAAGATTATAGCATAAGGGGCAGGGGTTGTGACGGCTCACTAAATTAGGTAGAATAAAGGCCTTATGACGATCCATAGAACGTCTTTCGAGAGGAAATTTTAAACATGTGCGGTATTTTCGGCTATACCGGCGGCCGTCAGGCGCAGGACATCGTGATCCGCGGTTTGAAGCATCTGGAATACCGCGGTTATGATTCTTCAGGTATCGCCATCCAGGACGAAAAACAGTCGATCTCCATCGAGAAGAGCCACGGCAAGATCAAGAACCTGGAAGAGACGCTGCGCTTACATCCGCTGCGCGGTACGACGGCGATCGGGCATACGCGCTGGGCCACACACGGCGTTCCGACGCGTGAAAATGCCCATCCTCATCTTGATGAGGCGGACGAGCTTGCCGTCGTGCACAACGGCATCATAGAAAATTATTACGACCTGAAAAAGACCCTGCAGGAGCAGGGCGTCGGCTTTCGCTCCGAGACCGATACCGAAGTCATCGTGCATCTGGTCGCGCGCTACTATAAGGGCAATCTTGAGAATGCCGTCCGCCGCGCGCTCAAGGATCTTAAAGGCACCTACGCCATCGCCGTCGTCTCTTCGCATGAGCCCGGTAAGATCGTTGCGGCCAAGATGGATAGTCCGATGGTCATCGGTTCCAAGAACGGCGAAAGCTTTCTCGCCAGCGATATCTCGGCTATTCTCGAATATACCAACCAGATCACATTCATCGAGAACGGCGATATCGTGACCATGACCGGCGGAACCTTCGCCATCACCGACATCGCCGGCAATAAAGTCTCCCGGACTTCCACGAAGATCCAGTGGGACATCACGCAGGCCCGTAAAGGCGGCCATCCCCATTTTATGCTCAAAGAGATCTTCGAGCAGCCCGAGATCTTGACGGCGATCCTGAAAGAAAGGGTGCGTGGCTCCAAGATCAGCTTCAACGAGCTCGAGATCAAGCCGTCCGAATTCAAGAAGATCAAAAAGATCGTCATCATCGCCTGCGGCACCGCTTATCACGCGGGGCTGACCGCCAAGTACATCCTCGAGAACCTGGCCAAGGTTCCGGTCTCGGTGGACACGTCGTCGGAATTCCGCTACCGCGACCCGATCGTGGATAAAACGACGCTTGTGATCGCGATTTCGCAGAGCGGCGAGACGGCTGACACGCTCGCCGGGCTTCGCGAGGCCAAGGCCAAAGGCGCATTGACGCTTGCGGTCTGCAACGTGCTTGCCAGCTCCATCGCACGTTCGGCGAAAGGCGTGATCTATACGCACGCGGGGCCGGAGATCGCCGTCGCTTCGACCAAAGCCTTTACGGCCCAGCTCGGCATCCTGTATCTTTTCGCGTTATACCTGGCGTCTTTATCCAAGGCGGTCACTCCGAAGAAGGAAAAGGAGTATCTAAAGGAACTCCTGCTGGTTCCGCACCGCGTTCAGAGGATCATCGACGGCTATCAGAAGACGGCGGCCGTGTGGAAGACCAATGTACACAATTTCAACGTGCAGTATCATACGCAGCTCGAAAAATATTTTTCCGCCACTCCCTCGGAGAGAAAACGCTCGCCCAACGGATTTTTCCTGTATCTGGGCCGCAACATCAACTATCCTATCGCGCTCGAAGGCGCGCTCAAATTGAAGGAAATATCCTACATTCCGGCCGAGGGGTACCCGGCGGGCGAGATGAAGCACGGGCCGATCGCGCTTATCGACGAAAACCCGTGGGTCATCTGTCTGGTGCCTCAGTCCAAGACCTATGACAAGATGATCTCCAACATCCAGGAGATCAAGGCGCGCGGGGGGCGCATCATTCCCGTCGTCACCGAGGGAGACGACGAGATACGGCGCTTCGACCCTGTATTTACTATCGAGATCCCTAAATGCTCTGAAATTTTTTCGCCGCTTCTGACGGTGATACCGCTCCAGATATTTGCTTACCTCGTCGCGCTTGAGTTCGGCGAGGATATCGATCAGCCCCGGAATTTAGCTAAATCCGTTACGGTCGAATAACCTCTTAGGAGCCTCGCGGGTCCTGTCAGGGGATCGGAACCATCTGTCCTCCCGCTTCCATTGCGGTCCGGGCAGATGATTCCGACCCCCTGCCACCCGCGATGAGTAGAAATGACACTAGGTACTTTATATTTGGTAGCTACACCCATCGGAAATCTCGGGGACTTTTCTGTCCGGGCGATCGAGACGCTGAAGAAAGTTGACTTCATCGCTTGTGAAGATACACGGCATTCGAAGGTACTGCTGCAGCATTACGGCATCGACAAGCCTCTCGTGAGCTATCATGACTTCTCCGAGAGACAAAAGGCTCCTCAGCTGGTGGAGAGAATCAAGAGCGGGGAGAGCGCCGCGCTCATCTCGGACGCGGGCACACCCGGGATCGCGGATCCGGGATACCGCTTGGTGAAGGAAGCGATCGCGCAAGGCGTCCGCATCGAAGCCCTGCCCGGAGCGGCGGCATTTTTGACGGCGCTCATGCTGTCGGGGCTGCCCACGGACCGCTTTATATTCGAGGGTTTTTTCCCCGTCAAGGACGGGGCTAAGAGAAGGCTTATCTCTTCCCTCAAAGAGGAAGAGAGAACCGTCATTTTTTACGAATCGACGCATCGCATCGTCAAAACCCTAGCGGCCATCGAAGAGACGCTCGGGGACGTACCCATCGTCGTGGCTCGGGAGCTGACCAAGAAGTTTGAAGAGGTCTGGCGGGGACCTGTTTCGGGCGCCCGGTCGCACTTTACCGGAAAGAAGGTTTTGGGAGAATTTGTGGTATTGTGGAACCTTCCAGCAGGAGGCCGGTCCGCCTCAGGCGGAAAAGAAGTATGAAAGACATCCGTTTTCGGGTCTGGCATTTGAAGGACAGGCGGATGTATTACCGCGGCTACCAGAAGTTTCTCAACGTGCTCCTCTGCGACGACGACCAGGGAGAAAACGAGGGAAAGGGCAAGCCGGTCAAACGCGCGTTTTACGGCGACTGCGTGTTTCTCGAAAGCACGGGTTTGCATGATAAGCGGCAGCGCGAGATCTTCGAGGGCGATATCGTCCGCGTGCGTTATAAGGGAAAAGACTTTCAGGGTCTGGTAGACGAAGTGCCGGACTCTTTCGGCAGCGGCAAGCTCCATCCGCTGCGAAGCCTCTTGAAGAAGAACGGGATCGAAGGCAGTCCCGAAAACCTGGACCTAGAAGTCCTTGGCAATGAATACGAAAACCCGCAATTGACGGAACAGGCATGATGACCGCCGAGATCGTACAAAAATCAAATAGCGCCTCCTCGCCGCTGTCGCGCGACGTGCGTTTTCTCACGACGCTCCTGGGAAATGTCATCCATGAGCAGGAAGGCGAGAAGCTCTTTGCCAAGATCGAGGAGATCCGCCGGCTGGCTAAATCCATCCGCCAGGACCCGAAACCCGAGCTCATCGCCGAGCAGAAAAAACTCATTCGTTCCCTCGATCCCGAGGACGCTTACCGGGTCGCCCGCGCGTTCACCATCTATTTCCAGCTCGTGAATATCGCCGAAGAAGCCCAGCGCGTGCGCCGGATCCGCGATTACGAAAAAGATCCTTCCCAGTTGCAGGACATGTCGGTGCGCAAGCTCTTCCGCGACCTAAAGTCCAAAGGTCTCTCGGCCAAGGACGTCGCGTCATTCATGGAAAAAATGAGGATAGAGCTCGTCCTCACCGCGCATCCGACCGAAGCCAAGCGCCGCACGGTGCTCGACCATCTTTTGAGGATCACCTCCAACCTCATCTCTTTCAACCGCGCAGACCTCACGGCCACCGAAAAGGAAAACGCGTTCAACCAGATCAAGAGCACGCTCGAGATCCTCTGGCAGACCTCGGAAGTGCGCCAGCGCAAAGTCGAGGTCATCGACGAGGTCGACCAGACCCTTTTTTATTTCCAGCGCACAATTCTCGACCTGCTCCCGGACCTCCAGCAGAAGGTGAGGCACGAGTTCCGCAGCGCGTTCAAGGCTTCCGACATCACCATCCCGCCGTTCATCAAATTCGGCTCCTGGGTCGGCGCGGACCGCGACGGCAACCCGTTCGTCACCAGCGAAGTCACCAAAAAAACGGCGGCGATGCAGAAAAAGCTCATCCTTCAAAAATATCTTTCCGCTGTCGAGGACCTGATCCGCAAGTACAGCCAGTCGCTGACATTCGTGAAAGTGTCCAAACTGATGGCCGATTCTCTAGCCGAAGACGCTCGCCTCATGCCGGATCTGGCGCGTGAGCTGGGGCAGTTCGAGTCCCATGAGATCTACCGCAAGAAATTCTCGTTTATCCATCAGAAGCTCGAAAACACCTCGAAGGGCCGCAAACCCGGCTATGCTTCCTCCGAAGATCTTTTCATGGACCTTCGCGCGGTCAGCGAGTCCCTCCGGGCGCATCAGGGCGCTCTCTCGGCACTGGACGTCGAGCGCCTGATGGATCAGGTCACTTTCTTCGGCTTCCATATGGCCAAGCTCGATATCCGCGACAACGCGCGTAAGATCAAGGGCCTCTTCACGGAACTTTTCGGCGAAGACGGCTACGGCGAAGAATTTCTTGTGAAAAAGATCCTTTCGCCGTCTTCCAAGATTTCATCGGCGCATTTGTCAGCGCCTTCCAAGGACATTCTCGAACAGATCTCTGCCATACGCTTCATCCAAGAGCGCATCGATCCGGGGGCCGTCGAAGACTACATCATCAGCATGACCGAAGGGCCCGAGGATGTGCTGGCGGTATTCTATCTTGCTCAGCAGAAAAATCTTATCCAAGTCTCGCGCAAAAAGGTGAAAGCCAGCACCATCGGCATCGTGCCTCTTTTCGAGACGATCTCAGCGCTTGAGCGCGCCCATGAAGTCATGGAGAGGCTTTTTTCGATCCCGGTGTACCGTTCCTATCTTGAAAGCCGCGGCAACATGCAGGAAGTCATGCTCGGTTATTCGGACTCGAGCAAGGACGGCGGGTATCTGACAGCCAACTGGAAGCTGTATCAGGCGCAGAAGCGTCTGGCCGAAACGGCCGCAAAATTCAATATCAAGCTCGAACTTTTCCACGGCAAGGGGGGCACGATAGACCGCGGCGGCGGGGAATCGCACAAAGCGATCCTGGCTCAGCCTTACGCGGCTTCCGACGGGCTCATCAAAGTCACCGAGCAGGGCGAGGTCGTCGCGCAGAAGTATGCCAACGCCGTCATCGCCGAACGCAACCTCGAGCAGATGACGACAGCCGTCGCCTGGACCAATCTTGTCTCTAAAAAAGAGGTCGAGGGCAACGCCAAGATCCCGCATTGGGAAAGGCGCCTGGACCGCATCTCCGAACTCTCGTTCCACTATTACCGCAAGCTCGTATTCGAGACTCCGGGTTTCCTCGATTTTTATCACGAAGCTACTCCGATCAGCGTGCTCAAGATGTCGCGTATCGGCTCGCGTCCCGCGATGCGCAGCGCCCACCAGTCGTTCTCGGAACTGCGGGCGATCCCGTGGGTGTTCAGCTGGATCCAGTCCCGTTATATCATCTCCGCCTGGTACGGCATGGGACATGCGCTGGAGACTTATATCAACGAGCGCGGCGCCGAGGGGCTCCCGGAGCTTCAGGAAATGTACGAGCATTGGCCCTTCTTTAAATCTCTGATACATAACGTGCAGATGTCGCTGGCCAAGACCGACCTCCACACGGCCGAGCTTTATGCTGGTCTCGTAAAGGATGCGAGTCTGCGCAAGCTCATTCATGGCGAGGTCACGGCCGAATACGAACGCGCCGTTTCGAGGGTGCTCCACATCTCTTCGCAGAAACAGCTTTTGGATTTTCACCGCGTGCTCAAGGATTCGATACGCTCGCGCAATCCCTACGTCGATCCCCTCAACTATATCCAGATCCGCTTTCTCGAGGAGCTGAAAAACACCTCCGACAAAAAGCGCGAGGTGATAGACGAGATCCTGCTCCTGACGGTCAACGGTATCGCGTTCGGCATGAAGAGCACGGGCTAAAAGCGCGTCCGATGGCCGACGATGCGAAGGCCGCCTACGAAGATGCGGTGAGCCTTTTCGGGGAAGGGAAGAAGGAAGAAGCCGCCGCCGCCCTTACCGATCTCATACGGGCGTTTCCTTTATACTCAGATGCCTATGAGACGCTCGGGATGGTATATTATAAATTGGGTCGTTTGGACGAAGCCGTCGAGTGGACCAAGAAGCTCGCGGCGCTCAAGCCGGAGGAACCGATGGCTCACGTGAATCTGTCGATTTTTTACATGAAACAAGGAATGAAGGAGAAGGCTGAAGAGGAAAAGGCGATCGCCACGGTCCTGCAGTTCTCGAAGCCAAAAAAATAAATGAAAAAAAATTCAAAACAGTCTGTCCGCATCGCGCTGATCCAGATGGCCTGCTCGAAAAATGCGGAAGAAAACATGAAAAAGGCCGTCTCAGAGATCAAGATCGCCGCGGCAAAAGGCGCGCAGATCGTCTCCCTTCAGGAGCTTTTCAGGACGCCTTATTTCTGCCAGACCGAGGATGTAAAGAATTTTGATCTCGCCGAGGCGATCCCGGGTCCCTCAACCGATCTTTTAGCCAAAACCGCCAAACAGGCCAAGGTCGTGATCGTCGCCTCGCTGTTCGAGAAAAGAGGCAAGGGGGTTTATCACAACACCGCCGCCGTGATCGATGCGGACGGGAAGCTCCTGGGCAAGTACCGCAAGATGCACATTCCGGACGATCCGGCGTTCTACGAAAAATTCTATTTTACGCCGGGAGACCTCGGCTTCAAGACTTTCGAGACGCGTTATGCGAAGATCGGCGTCCTGATCTGCTGGGATCAGTGGTTCCCTGAAGCCGCGCGCATTACCGCTCTAAGCGGAGCGGAGATCTTATTTTACCCGACGGCTATCGGCTGGAAGCCCGAGGAGCCGAAAGAGACCGCTTACTATCACTCCGCCTGGGAAGCGATACAGCGCAGCCATGCGGTTGCCAACGGCGTCTACGTCGCTTCTGTGAACCGTGTGGGCCGCGAAGGCGGTCTTCAGTTCTGGGGACAGTCCTTTATTTCAGATCCGTTCGGACACGTCGTGTACCGCGCCTCGAAGACCCAGGAAGAGATCGTACTGGCTGACTGCGATCTCGGGCTCGTCGAGCAGACGCGCCGTGAATGGCCTTTTCTGCGCGACCGCCGCATCGACGCTTACCCGCCTATTCTTTCGAGACTGATAGAGAAGTGAAATCCGCCGACTACCGGATGCCGGCCGAGTGGGAGACCCACGAGGCGACCTGGCTCTCATGGCCCACCAATAAGATCAGCTGGCCCGGCCCGCTCTTGAAGCGGGTCGAAGCGATCTATGTCGAGATGATGCGCGGACTTCTGCCCGGTGAAAAAGTGAATCTTTTAGTCTCCGGCGAAAACACTGCCAAGAACGTACAAAAGCGCCTGGCGGCAAAAAAGATCCCGTCCAAGAATCTGGTTTTTCATCACGTGAAGACCGTCGACACCTGGATACGCGACTACGGCCCAATTTTCGTGAAAAAAAGCGGTCTGTCGAGCGAAGTCGCTTTTACAAAATGGACATTCAACGCCTGGGGAGGCAAATATTCGGATCTCGCGCGCGACAACGGCGTCGTCGATAAACTGAAAGCTCTGAAGGACTACCGCCGTTTCGATGCGGGTATTATTCTCGAAGGCGGCTCCATCGACGTGAACGGCGCCGGCACTCTTTTGACGACCGAACAGTGTCTGCTCAATCCCAACCGCAACAAGCACCTCTCGCGCCGCCAGATCGAAATGTATCTCGAGAAATTCCTCGGCATCCAGAAGACGATATGGCTGAAGGAAGGCATCGAGGCCGATGACACGGACGGCCATGTCGACGACATCACCCGTTTTACGGCGCCGCGTACGATCGTGACCGCCGTCGAACCCGATCCGGCCGATAAGAACCACGAGTATCTCTCAGAAAACCTTTCCATTCTAAAGAGCTCGACCGATCAAGCCGGGAAAAAATTCACGATCGTAGAACTGCCGATGCCCGGTCTTGTCGGACCGCCCAGGCCCGAATGCGGCCACAAGAGGCTGCCCGCCAGCTACGCCAATTTTTATATCGGCAACCATGCCGTGCTCGTGCCGGTCTACAGCCACAAAAACGACCGCGCTGCCCTGAAGATCCTGCGGGGTCTTTTTCCCGGCCGCAAGGTCATCGGCATCGAATGCTCAGCGCTTGTGTACGGTCTTGGTTCTATCCACTGCGTTACGCAGCAGCAGCCTGC
>CAZJAX010000009.1:0-3012 GCA_964543965.1 uncultured Planctomycetia bacterium | reverse complement strand
TGAAAAAGAAGAAGCCCTACCGTTTATTATTTTATTGCCTTTTTGTGGCGCTGAGAGCCGTCTTTAATCTTCTTCCTTATGCCGCCGCCGTGAATATCTGCCGCAGGCTCGGGCGCCTTGTCTTCTACCTTATCCCGAAGGAGCGCGAGAAGACGCTTAAGAATCTTCGTGAAGCTTTCGGAAGCGAAAAATCCGAGAAGGAACTGCGCAATATTGCGCGGGCTGTTTTCGAAAATTACGGCATGATCGCAGCCGAGACGCATCTGGTACATAAGATCATCCCTAAGATCGACGATTGGATCACGTTCAGCGGAGAGGAGATCGCGGCGGCGGCTTTCAAGAAGGGGAACGGGATCATAGGCGTCGTGGCGCATTTCGGCGATTGGGAATTCCTTGCAGGGTACCTTGCTTTGAAAAATTACCCGGTCACCGTGATCGCGAAAAAGATCTATTACGAAAAATACAACGAGCTTTTGATGGGCGTGCGAAGAAAGATGAAAGTACGCACCATTTATAGGGACGACTCTCCGAGAAAGATGCTGCAGGCTCTGAGGGAAAACGGCATTCTCGGATTTGTCGCCGACCAGGATGTGGACACGGTCGACGGCGTGTTTGTCGATTTTTTCGGAAAGCCGGCCTATACGCCCATAGCGCCGGTCCGCTTTGCGATGGCGACAGGCGCGCCGATCATTCCGGCATTTATCATCCGTGAAGGTCTCAAGCACCGCCTCATTGCAGAACCTCCCATCGAGCTGACGGTGACCGGAAACAAGGAGGACGACCTGCGTATCAACACGCAAAAGTGGGTGAGCATTCAGGAAAAGTACATCCGCCGGTATCCTCACCTCTGGGTGTGGAATCATAAGCGCTGGAAGACAAAGCCGGAAGTAAAAATTCCGACGGTGCAAGGATTAAGCAAAGGCGCTTAGTTTTTGTCATTAAAATCGGTAAGTTAGTAGATATAAAATTTAGATAGTCTATTGATATGGGCAAAGACATAAAGTAGACTTATCGCAATCAATGAAATTAAGGTATCTTCCGAGCGGAACGATACCTATTTTTATTCTAAAATCCAATAAACTTTTACAAAGCAACGCACCTTAAAAGGCGGGATAATGAGAGCCAAAAAGAGCCCTAATTCCGGACGCCATCCGCGGCTGATCCGTATCGTTTCCTATCTACTCCTTTCAGCTTTCAGCTTGAGCGAAGCGGCGCACGCCGCTCCTTCAGATCTCCTGTCCGCCCGCGCGCTCCAAAATCCGGCGATACGATTTTCGGGCACCATCGCTAAAGTCAGTGATGTGCATCAAGGGACAAGCCCCCATTTTCTCGTCCACATCCAGGACGCCCACACCAACACCGGCGGCGAAAAAAATATCGCGGCTGCGCTCGAAGAGCTCATCACGCGCCACAAGATTACTACGGTCTTCATCGAAGGCGGTACCAAGGACGATTCTCTTGATTTTCTGAGATCTCTCGCGCCAAGCGAAGCGCGCCGCGATGTCGCCAAGAAATATCTGATGCAGGGTGAATTGAACGGCGCCGAATATCTGAGCCTGGCCTCCGATCACAGCTTCAAAATCTGGGGTGTCGAGGATGCAGCGCTTTACGGCAGAAACGTCAGAGCCTATGCCGATGCCGCAGACCGCCGCGGGGCCGTACTTTCCTATGTGGGCGATATGCAGAGGGCCGTGCAGACGCTCAAGCGCCGCATGTATCCGAAAGACGCGCTGGTATTCGACGAATTCCTCGATAAATTCAACAAGAAGGAAAAGGATTTCACCGAATATCATTCCGTTCTCTCCGCCCAGGCCCAGAAGGTCGGCGTGAACCTGATCGGATTTCCGAATTTTATTTCTCTCAAAGAACTGAAAGACAGGGAAGAGAAGATCGATTTCAAGAAAGCCAATATCGAGCAGGACGAGCTGGCGCGTCTCTTGTCTGAGACCGACATCGCGGAGCATGCCGAAAAACTCAAGGCCGGCGCTTTGAGCCCGCTCCCTTTTTACGAGACGATGCTTTCGCGCGCACGCGAAAAAAATATCGACCTTTCAAAGTATCCGAACGTCACGGCCTACACCGATTATCTCCGAATCTGGTTCGAAGCCAAGATGGACAGGTTTATCAGCGAGACGCGCATACTCGAAGAGATCATCTATCAAAAGACGCTGACTGATGACGATTCGTTCTATTTGCACCGCCTTTCAGGCTATCTGAAGGTCCTGAACAACTTGTTTTCGCTTCAGGCCACCCGCGAGGAATTTGATGAATATTCTTTGAGACAGAAGGATATGCGTTTCAGCACGGGCGCATGCCTCGCATTTATCAACCGCAAACTTTATGACCTCGGTAATTACGCCGACACTATTCCTATCAGACCGCTGATCGATGATAACAAGAACGTGATCGAGGATTTTTACCGTACGACGGAAGAAAGAGACGAAGTTTTTCTCAATAAAGCGATCCAGAAGATGAAGAGTGAAAATATCCGGTCGGCGGTATTGATCACCGGCGGTTTTCACACGCAGAACCTTAAGAAGCGCATGAAGGAGCGGAATATCTCCTATGCCGTCGTGACGCCGGTCGTCACCGAAGAAACCAATATGAAGCGTTATGAGCAGATCCTTCTCACCCGAGCCGGATTCAAGCCGGCGGCTTCAGCCGCAGGCAAGCCGGGCGATCATGTGATCCCCCAGGCCGCAGCAGAGACCACGCCGCTCATAGGGTCTGTCATGGCTGACCTGCGCATGAGAGGCGGGAATGCTGCTTTGGCCTCCGCAGTTCCCTTGATCGAGGGATCCCGGTTGGCTGATCTACGGAGAGAAATTGCCGCTCTCGAAGCGATCAAAGATACGGTCGAGCAATTAAATAAAGTATTTTCACTGATCGATGAATACGCTGTTAGGGCAAGCGAAGGTCCTATCCGCGCCGAAATCTTATCCCTGAGCCGATATTTTATCCTATCCGAAGAAACCATTAAGGCTTACAGCATCAGCAAAAAAGACGGCGAGT
>CAZJAX010000008.1:0-31666 GCA_964543965.1 uncultured Planctomycetia bacterium | reverse complement strand
AGGATCAGCGCGCCGGCTGCGAGAAAAAGGAAAATAACGGCGATGCTCTTTGGGCGGCTCTGCTTCATCGCCCATCGGGGAATACGGCCTAGATCCTCAAGCCCCTCTTCGGCCTGAGGGGGCATCATAGAGAGTAGGTAAAGATAGATGAAATATATCGTGCCGAGCGCCAAACCGTCCCAGATGGTCAGCGTCCCCTTGAAATAGATCCATAGAAAATAGGCCATCGCCGGGAGAAGCGAAAGCACCGTGATCGAGTGCTCGTCTTCCATGCGGATCGCGTAATCGTCCTTTTTTCCGGACTTCCGGATGCTGAAATATTTAGCGACGTAATAGACCATCGGCCAGCCCAAGCCGACAAAGAGCCTCAAGGACCCTGTAAAATTGGCAGTGACCAGGTGCATCTGCTCGGGGTTGCGGGCAGCTTCCATCGTGATGACGGCTTCGACGGCAAACTCGGGAAGGGTCTGCACCCAGGCTAGAACGGCGAGCGCAAGACCCTGGGAAATGTAAAACTGACCGCACTCAGCGGCCCATGCGATCAAGATGGCGGCTAAAATAATAGCCGGAAATGTCCAAAGGGCGTGTAGGGCTTCCATATCCGGCCTACTATAACATTTCAGGCGCCGGCTGTATACGATAACCCGGCTGAGGCGCGGCGCGTCCGCTCCGATCGCCCCGAGTCAGGACGAAAAACGGCTGGTCAGGATCGTCCATTCGGGAAGCGTCAGCGTTTCCGGGCGGCGGGAGGAAGCGATATTGGCCTGCTCGAAAACGCGCGCCAAACCCGCCTTTGAAAAACGCCCGTCCGCATCGTCGGCCAGCGAGTTTAAAAGCGTTTTACGTCTCTTTTGGAATGAGCGCCGCACAAGTCTAAAAAAAAGCGCTTCGTCGCTGACGGCGTATTTCGGTATCCTGGGGAAAACGACGCGGATGACCGCCGAATCGACTTTGGGTGCCGGAGAAAAGGCTCCGGCGCCGATCTTTTTGAGCGTTTCGACATCCGCGTGATACTGCAGAAAAATCGACAGCGGCCCCCACTCCTTAGTTCCAGGCACCGCCTTCAGCCGCTCAGCCACCTCCCATTGCACGGTCAGAACCGCTTGGGACACGGCCGTTTTCTGAAGGATCAGCCACTCGAGAATAGGGCTGGTGATATTGTAAGGGATGTTGCCGCAAACTTTGACCGGGATGTCCGCGGGCGCCAGGTCCGCTATCCGGGTCTTCAGCACGTCCGCCTCAACGAGCCTGAATTTTTTATGTTTGAAAAAATTCCTCAAAAAATCCGCATACGCCGGATCCTTCTCCACAGCCGTGACGGAAGCGCCATGGTTCAAAAGAAAACGCGTCAGGAATCCGAGACCCGGCCCGATCTCGATGACCGGCTCCTCTTTTTTGAACGCAAGCGCGTTGGCGATGAATTCCAGCGCGCCTTCATCGACCATGAAGTTTTGGCCTAGTTTTTTTCGTGCAGCGGCTTCCAGCTGCCGCAAAAGGTATTTGGCTTCTTCTTTAAGCCCTGGCATGAGCTTTCCGGTTCTTTGAAATGAAGAAAGCCAGGCGGATCGCTTCCAGCATCGAGCCTGGATCCGCGATAAACCGGGGGGCGATGTCATAAGCCGTGCCGTGATCGGGAGAGGTGCGCACAAAAGGCAGGCCTAGCGTCATATTGACCCCGTGGCCCCGGGATATCATCTTGAGCGGGATCAGGCCCTGATCATGGTACATGCATATCTCTGCATCATACTTTCCGGCGTAGGCATCGTAAAAAAGCGCATCCGGAGAAAGCGGGCCGATGACCGTGCCTTTTATCTTTTTTCGGGCGGATGACACGGCCGGAGCGATAATACGGATCTCTTCATCGCCGAACCTGCCCTTCTCCCCCGCATGCGGATTGAGGCCGCAGACCACAAGGCGCGGCTTCGCGATCCCGAAGGAACGGCGAAGTTCCTGATCGGTAAGCACGATCGTCTCTTCGATGCGCGTGCGGCTGATCTTCCGCGGGACGTCCTTCAGAGCGACATGGCGCGTGACCAGCACCGTGCGGAGAGGGCCTCCAACGAGCATCATGTCGAATTTTTTCGTCCCTGAAAGCTCCGCGAGATATTCGGTGTGTCCCGGCATACGGAAACCAGCCTCTTTCAGGCCGGCTTTGTTGATGGGGGCGGTGACGATCGCCGAGACCTTGTTCTGCATCGCCAGCCTTACGGCCAGATCGATCGAGGCTACCGCCATGCGCGTGAGCGCCGGCTGCGGCCGGCCGAGGGAATACTTTGAGGGTCCCGGCTCGGTAAAAAAATACTGGAAATCCGTCTTGATCGAAAGCTTGTCTGATATTGCCGAGTAGAGACGCCCGGGACCCAGGAGGAGAACCTTCTTTCTCTCGGCGGCCGAGAGCCTGCCCAGCGCCTTCAGAGCGACTTCAGGGCCGATGCCTGCCGGGTCACCGAGAGTGATGACGATCCGATCGGTCATGAACGGATTGAGATGTAGGCGTTTTTACGCAGATTGCCGATGAACGTGTCTAGGCGCTTCTTCGATTTTTCTTTGAAAATCGCGTCATGGATCTCATTGCGGACATCGGAGAGAGGCTTTGCGGCGGCTTCCTGTTTCTCGGTGACTTTGAAGATATGATATCCGAGCGCACTCTTGATCGGTTCCGTCGTCCCGCCCTCAGCAAGCTCAAAAATCTTGTCATCGATCTCGCCGAGAAGCTGCCCCTTCTCGACCCAGCCCATCGCACCGCCTTCAGTGGCCTCCGTGCCTTCGGAATAAGCGATCGCGAGCTCCTCGAAAGTCTTGCCTGCCCTCAGCTGGTCGACCAGCGATTCCGCAAAAGCCTTGGCCTCTTCGTCGGACCGCGCGCCTTCGCGAACCAGGATCTGCTGCAGCTTCACGCGCTGGCCCTGCACGAACTCCTGTTCATGCGTCTTGTAATATTCGCTGATCTCGCCGGGGGAAACAGAGACTTTTGAGCGCACCTCATAATTCACGTATTTTTGAGTCATGATCTGGTCGCGGAAACGGTTCCAGAGCTTCTTTTCCGTGATCCCCTGATCCTCGAGCGCCTTGAGAAAAAGTTCGCGCGTCGGAAACTTGGTCCGCACCTCGGTCATCATTTCGTCGACCTCGGCATCCTTCAGGATGACCTGTTTGCGCTTGGCCTCGCTCAAGATGAGCTTTTCTTCGATCAGCTTGTTCAGGAACTCCTGGCGAGCCGTCTTCATGCGGGCATCCAGCTCCCCTCCGGTATAGATCGTACGGTACTGCGCGGCGACAGGCGCGAGGACAAGGTTCAGATCCTGGTCGGTGATGATCTCGTCGTTCACGACCGCGACGATCCTTTCGACGACCTCTGAGGCGTAAACCCCGGGAGAAAAAAGAGCTGCCGCAAAGATCAGAGCCAAAAAATATTTTCGGGAGTTTTTCATGGGTTGATTTTCAGGGCTTCGAGCCGCTTTTCATCGACTTCGACCTTGGAGCTTCCTTTCAGTTTTTCGACCAGATCCTTGAATGCCTTACTCCTCTTGCTGCTGAGAAGGCGCTGCTGCACGAATCCTTCGACGTCTCTAAATTGCCGGAGCGTCGGTTCAAGCCTATCCGTGACCTTGATCACGTGATACCCGAACTGACTCTGTACGGGTCCGGCCAGCTCCCCTTTCTTCATCGCAAAAACAGCCTCCTCGAACTCCGGCACAAAGCGGCCTTTCTGAAAAAATCCGAGATCGCCGCCCCGGATCGCCGTCTCATCAAGCGAGGAGCTGCGGGCCATCTCCTCAAAATCGCCGCCGCTTTCCAGCTGCGCCTTGATCAGCTTGGCCTCTTCTTCGGTTTTTACCAGAATGTGGGAAGCGCGCAGCGTGAGCTGCGTCATGAATTCATCGCGGTGATCGTTGTAATAGCGTTCAGCTTCGTCCGATCCGAGTTTTATCTTGTCGTCGATCTCTTTCTCGACGAGCCTTGAGATGATAATCTTGCGGCGCGCCGCCTCCATGAGCTCTTTGACCTCGGGGTCATTTTGAACGCCGCGCTTCTGAGCTTCCTTCAAAAGAAAATGCTCGGCGACCATGTCGTTCAAAAAGTCCTTCTTGTGTTGGCCCGCGAAAGCGCGGACTTCAGGGGGCAGTCCATCAAGGCGTTCCACGTACTCCGTATCCGTCAATACCGTGCCGTCAAAACGCGCCAAAGCGTTGCCCTGAGATGACTTGGCCCCGCAGCCGCTTAAAAGAAGGACGAGGAGAAAAAGAGAGAGTTTTTTCATGGGATTTGAATCTTAATATACCATATTTCGGTCGGTTTTCAGGGCTTTTTCTTAAGCGTCTGCACCGTTTCCCTGAGAATGCGGCAATAAAGGTCAAACCCGATGCTCGAGATGTACCCATGCTGCTCGACCCCCAGGATATTACCCGCGCCGCGGATCTCCAGATCCTCCATGGCGACGTTAAAACCTGACCCCAGGTAGCTGAATTTTTCGATGGCGGTCAGTTTGCGCTTGGATTCTTCCGTCAGCACGGCGCCCTTAGGCACCAGGAGATAAGCATAGGCGTTGCGCGTGAAACGACCCACTCGCCCCCTCAGCTGATAGAGCTCGGAGAGGCCGAAATGGTCGGCGCGATTGATGATAAGCGTATTGGCATTCGGGATGTCGATGCCGGATTCGACGATAGTCGTCGAAACAAGTACATCGATTTCGCCGTGAATGAATTTTTTCATCACGCTTTCAAGCGGCTTGGCCGGCATCTGCCCGTGCCCCACGGCGACGCGCGCTTTCGGCACCAGCTGCATGATCTTTTTAGCAACGTTCTCGATCCCCTTCACGCGGTTGTGGATGAAAAAAACCTGCCCCTTGCGGTCGAGTTCCTTCTCGACAGCCTGGCGTATCACCGCGTCGTCCGCTTCGGCAACGATCGTGCGTACGGGCTTGCGCCCGGCAGGCGGGGTGTTGATCGTCGACATATCCTTGGTTCCTACCAGCGACATGTAAAGCGTGCGCGGGATGGGTGTGGCGGTGAGCGTCAGCACGTCGACCATCAGCCTTAGCTTCTTCAGGTGCTCCTTGTGGCGGACACCGAAACGCTGCTCTTCGTCGATGATGACCAGCCCGAGGTTTTTAAACGAAATATCCTTGGAAAGAATGCGGTGCGTCCCGATCACGATATCGCAGCCGCCGGCGGCCGTGGCCGCCACGATAGCTTTCTGTTCACCCGGAGTCTGGAAACGCGAAAGCATACCTATCTTCACCGGGAAATTTTTCATACGCTCCGAAAAAGTCTCAAAGTGCTGTTCGGCCAGAAGCGTCGTCGGCACCAGCATCGCGACCTGCTTACCGCCCATCACGACCTTAAAAGCTGCCCGCAGCGCGACCTCGGTCTTGCCGTAACCGACGTCGCCGCAAAGAAGCCGATCCATCGGGATCGGCGCTTCGAGATCGGATTTCACGGCTTCCAGCGCCTTGAGCTGGTCCGGCGTCTCTTCGTAGGGAAACTCGCCTTCGAGCTTTGCCTGCCATTCGGTGTCGGGCGCGATCGGATATCCGCGCAGAGAGCGCCGCTTCGCCTGCACCTCCAAAAGCTCGCTGGCGAATGAGAATACCCCCTTCTTCGTTTTCTCCTTCAATTTCTCCCAGGTCTTGGACCCTAGATGCGAAAGCTCCGGGCTGGTCTTGCCGAAAGCGATGTATCTCTGCACCAGGTGCAGATCCCGCATCGGCACGTAAAGGACGTTTTTCTCTGCGAACTCCAGCGCCAGATGGTCTTCGTCGGCGTGCGATTTGCCCTTCAGCGCTTTGATGCCGCGGAAGCGTGCGATGCCGTGAAGGACATGCACGACCAGGTCGCCCGGTTCGATGTCGACGAACGGATCCATCGGTTCGTCGTAGCCCTGCACGGAAAGAAACTCTTTCTGCCGGTGGTGTTTCCCGTGATGCACGCCGCTTTTGACCGGGAGTACGATGACCATACGATGAGGCTCTAGGCGCTCTCCGGTCTGAGGGTTGAACGTGTAGATGCTTTCAACGCGGTCATGATCCAGCTCCATGCGCACCGGAAGCGAAAAATGCACGGGAAACACGTCGACGATGCTTCCGCGCACGGTGAACTCGCCCTCCGCGCCGACGGCGTCCAAGCGCGTGTAACCAAGCTCGACAAGACGCCGGGACAGCGAATCGAAATGGATCTCTTTTCCGGAATAGAATTCTAGGGTTTCAAACATGGCGGGAAATATTTTACACCCGGCAGGGTGCAAAGAGACTACATTTTTAGAGGAGCGGATACACCCAATAGAGCCAGCCCCTGCCTGAGCACGGTCTGCACGCCCTCGGCCAAAAGCGCGCGGGCGGCGGTGAGTTCGGCATCGTCGGTGACGACGCGGTTCTCGGTGTAAAAACGATGGAACGCGCCCGCCAGATCCATCAGATAGGGCACCAGGCGGTAAGGCTCAAGCGTGTTGGCGGCGCCTCCGACGGCGTCCTCAAACTGCGACAGCAGCCTCAAGACTCGGATCTCCGAAGGGGTCGAAAGCCGGGCAAGGCTTGCAGCGGATGATACAGCGTCCGGAAACGCGCCGAATTTTTCCCTGTAAGTATTTTTGACGCTCTCGATGCGCGCATGGGCGTACTGGATATAAAAAACGGGGTTGTCCTGGGTCTGGCTCTTGGCCAGCTCTAAATCGAAGTCTAGATGCGCGTCAAACTTGCGCATCACAAAAAAGAAACGGCCGGCATCTCTACCCACTTCGTCGAGGATCTGGCGGAGCGTCACAAACTCGCCGGCACGCGTGGACATGCGCACCTGCTTCGGTCCGTCATAGAGCGTAACAAGCTGCGCGATAAGCACGTTGACGCGCTCCGGGTCGTGACCGAGCGCGGCCTGCGAAGCCTTGAGACGGGCGATATACCCATGATGATCGGGACCCAGGATATCGATGATCTCATCGTAGCCTCGGTTGAATTTTTCGTGGTGATAAGCGATATCCGGCGTGAGATAGGTGTAATTTTTATCGCTCTTCACGAGCACGCGGTCCTTATCGTCGCCGAAATCCGTAGACCTAAGCCACACAGCACCCTCAGACTCATAGACAACACCCTTCTTCTTGAGCTCTTCGAGCGTCTTTTCAACCTTGCCGGACTTCCCCAGGGCTTCCTGGCTGTAATAATTGTCAAAATGCACATCAAAATCATTCAGATCGACCTTGATCCCTGCCATGATCTCATCCCGCGCAAAAATGCGGCAGGTCTCGAGCCGATCTTTATCGGATGCTTTCAAGATCTCGGGTTTGGATTTCAGAAGCTTTTCGGCGATCTCTACGAGGTAGGCGCCCTGATAATAGTTTTCCGGAAGCTCCTTCGGGGCGCCGTCTTGGCAGATCTGGCGCAAACGAAGCTCCGTGGAGAGGCCCAGCGTGGTGATCTGCACGCCTTCGTCGTTGTTGTAATATTCCTTCGTGACATCGTGACCGCAGAATTTGAGGATGCGCGCCAGCGAATCGCCCAACGCCGCCTGCCGGCCATGCGCGACGGTCAGCGGACCGGTAGGGTTGGCGCTGACAAATTCCAAAAGGATGTTTCTTTTCCTATTGACGGGCGGACGCCCGAACACTTCGCCTTCCGCGCGGATGCGCCCGAGAACGCCGGCGGTCTCTTTCGGGGAATAGTAAAAATTCAGGAACCCGGGCCCTTCCACGGAAATTTTATCCAGCCTGCCCCGCATCGACTCCGAGGATTCTGCGGCGTTCCATATCTCCTTCGAGAGCGCTTCCGCGAGCGGACGCGGAGGCCTTTTAAGCTCCTTGGCGAGCTTGAGCGCCAGATGCGTCGAGAGATCTCCGAACTGATCGTCTTTCGGGGCTTGAAAGGAGGCCTCAGCTTCTTCTGCAGTGACAGAGGCCGAATGGGCTCTGACAGCCTCAAAAAAGAGGCGCGCGAGTTCCTTTTTAATAGGCGTCATTTATTTTTTTTCAGCTTTACCGGGCGCCAAAAATTTCTTCTTGGGCACATCGCCCCACAGGTGCTCGATGTCATAATATCTTCTCATGTCCTCATGAAAAATATGCGCGATCACATCTCCGTAGTCCATCAGGACCCATACACCGTCACGAAACCCTTCCTTGTGACGCAGCCGGAGCCCCTCCTTTTCCAGGGAGTCCTCGACGTGCTCGACGATGGCCTTCACGCGCACCGACGAAGGCGCGCTCATTAGAATAAAATATTCGCAGATAGCGGACCGCTGCGACATCTCCATCACGACGATATCGTCGGCTTTCCGGTCGTAGGCCGCGTTGCAGATCAGCTGGATCTTTTTTTGCGCTTCGATGTTGCGTCTCCTTTTTTAGGTTTCTTCATTAGGGACTCCTGATATCTTTTCAATTCCCTTTCGACGGCCGCCGGCACAAGGCCTTGCAGCGGCAGCCCTTTTTTCAGGCGGCTGCGCACGGCAGAGCTTGAAACGTTGAGCGCCGGAAACGGCATCCGAATCACGGGATACTTCGTGTCCTGCCAGACGTGCCCAGGCCGGGAAGCAGCCACGAATCGGCAGAGCTTAAAAATTTTATCGGGCGATCTCCATTTTCCGAGCGACGCGACCGAATCCATTCCCGTCAGAAAATAGAGCTGCGCTCGGCCGGCGGACTTCTGATTAAAAAAATTCAGAGTGTCGACCGTAAACGACTTCCCCCCGCGCTCGATCTCGCAGTCCGATAGCGATAGATGCGGATAGGGTCTTAAGGCCCTTTCGAGCAGTTTCAGCCGCAGAGCTGCAGGCAGCAAATCCTTCGCCGGCTTAAGCGGCGATTCGAAGGCGGGCACGAAATACAGCGCATCAAGGTTCAGCTCCGAATAGGCAAAATTCGCAAGACTCAGATGCCCTTCATGCACGGGATTGAAAGAGCCGCCGAATATCCCCCAGCGCATCAGCCGCGCACCTGCCCGTTCCCCGCCACCACGTATTTATAGGAAGTCAGTTCTTCAAGCCCCATCGGTCCCCGAGCATGCAGTTTGTCAGTGGATATCCCCATCTCGGCGCCCATACCGAATTCACCGCCGTCGTTGAATCGCGTCGAGGCGTTTACGAAAACGCAGGCGCTGTCCACAGAGGCAGAAAAAAGAGCTGCTGTCCTCATATTTTCCGTGATGATAGCGTCCGAGTGATGCGAGCCGTACTTTTGGATGTGGCTCATAGCCTCGGACGCATTCTTGACAACGCGCACGGCTAGGATAAGGTCCAGATACTCGGCATACCAGTCGGCCTCGGATGCTTTTTTGGCCTGAGGCACGATCGCGCGCGTTTTCGCATCACCGCGGATCTCGACACGCTTCGCAGCCAGCGCTTCGGCGGCCTGCGGTAAAAATCTTTTGGAGATGGCTTCATGCACGAGCAGCGTTTCTAGCGCATTGCAGACGCCCGGATTCTGCGTCTTGGCGTTGACCACGATCGAAACGGCTTTTTTTATGTCCGCGTCCTTGTCTACGAAAGCGTGGCAGACACCTTTATAATGTTTGATGACGGGAATACGCGAGGTTTGCGCCACCTCCCGGATAAGCCCTTCTCCCCCGCGGGGGATCACCAGATCGATCGAATCGCTCATCCCTAAAAGCTCTCGCACAGCCTCCCGATCCGGGGGCACCAGCTGAAAAGCTCCGGACGGGACACCCTTCCTTGAAGCGGCTGCGCGCAGGACATCAAATAGCGCGCGGTTGGAGTGCCAGGCTTCGCGCCCGCCCTTCAAGATCACGCTGTTCCCCGATTTGAGGCAAAGCGCCATGCAATCAGCGGTGACATTTGGACGAGATTCATAAATGATGAGGATAACGCCTAGAGGCACGCTGATCTTTTTGATCACCAGCCCGTTCGGACGGCGGCGCGTCCAGAGAATGCGTCCTACCGGATCCGGCAGCAAGGCGATGCTTGCCAGGGACTCGGAGATCCCTTTGATCTTCTTCTCGTCGAGCGCGAGGCGCGCGGCCAGGCTAGGAGCCAGCCCCTTTTTCTTCGCGGCGGCGGTGTCCTTCCGGTTTTGCGCAAGAATACGCGCGCGATGTTTCCAGACAGCGCGCGACATTTCTTTCAACGCTTCATTTTTAAGCTTGGGGGGCAAAAGCGATAGAGGGTGCGCCGCTCTCTTGGCGTCCGCCGCGGCCTGCCGTAAGTTGCGGCTGCTCATCACCGTCCGTTCCGGATCTGGCGGGTAAAGTGGCTCGCCCAGTTTTTACGGCCCTTGGCGGTCCGGGGCACAAAAAATGTGCCGATGTCGTCGCCGGCAAAGATTCGCTCGAGCACATTCTTATCGCGGCCGTTGGCGAGGAACACGGGGATCCCGGATCTGACCCCCATATCAACAGCGGAGAGTTTAGAGCGCATACCGCCGACTGTAAATTTCGTTTTATGATCACGGACGTGGGAAAAAACCGCAGCGCCCATTCTTTCGACCGTGCTGATGCGCGCTCCCTCGCCGCCGTCCGAACGCAGGCCGTCGGTATCCGAAAGGATCACGAGCGCATCCGCGTCTAAAAGTATAGCGATCAGAGCCGAGAGCTTATCGTTATCACCGAAACGGATCTCATCGGTGGCGACCGTGTCGTTCTCATTGATGACGGGAACCAGCCCCCGGCGCTCGATCTCGGTCAGAGTATTTTTCGCATTGGTAAAGCGGTCACGATGTGAGAGATCGTCCCAGGTCAGGAGGACTTGGGCAGTCGAAAACCCCCGCTTCGACAAGGCTTCTTCCCAGCACTGCATCAAGTACCGCTGGCCGATCGCCGCGGCAGCCTGAAGGCCCTGCATCGTTGAGGGGCGCTTCTTTTCCTTTAGGATGACCATACCGGCGCCGATGGCGCCGGAGCTGACAACAGAGACCCGCACGCCTTTTTTTAAAAGAGCTGCAAGCCCTGCCGCCAGCGTGTCTAGACGCTTCTTGTCGAAGCGTCCGCCGCGCGTGAGGATCGAGGTCCCGATCTTCACGACGATGGATCTTGATTTTTTGACGAAAGCTTTCCTCATTTCACAGACCTTAATTTATTCAGAAGCTTATCCACCCCTTCCCCCGTGACAGCAGAGATGGGAAAGATCTCCTTCTTGATCTTTTTCTTGAACTTTTTAAGATTTTCGGCCGCTTCGGTCACGTCCATTTTATTGGCGACGATGATCTCCGGTTTTTCGGCGAGTTTCTCCGAGTAATTGGCGAGCTCGCTTCTCAGCTTCAGATAATCCGAAACTGGGTCCCGCCCGTCCACTGCCGCAAAATCGATCACGTGCAGCAAAATACGCGTGCGCTCGACATGCTTGAGGAACTCGATGCCCAGCCCCCGCCCTTCTGATGCCCCCTCGATAATGCCGGGGATGTCTGCAATGACCTTGGTCTCGCCGTCATCAAATTTTACCACACCGAGTATGGGATTTTTAGTCGTAAAAGGATAGGGCGCGATCTTGGATCGGGCGTTGGAAACGCGCGAGATGAAAGTGGATTTACCCGCATTTGGAAAACCAAGCAGCCCGATATCGGCGATAAGCTTCAAACGCAGAAGAATATCCTTCTCTTCGCCCGGCTCGCCTTCGGTGGCTTCGGTCTTCTTGGTGTTCCCTTTGCCGCCCGCTCCGCCGCGGCAGACAACGACGCGGGAGCCGATCTTGTCGAGATCGCGTAAGAGTTCTCCGGTTTTATTGTCAAAAACCTCGGTGCCGGGAGGCACGCCCATAACTCGGTCCGCCGAACAATAGCCCGTCATAAAGCTAGAGGATACGTTTACGCCATTATATGCCTAGAAGTGGCGGTTCATCTGGAAATCGAGCAAAGTTTGGATATTGGGCTGGGCTTCAAAAATAATCGAACCGCCTTCCCCGCCGTCTCCGCCGGTGGGCCTGTAATGACGCGGCCGGCTGCGATCGAGGCTATGGCAGCCTTTGCCGCCCTTACCGGCAATACAAGTGACAACAGCTTCATCAACGAACATGGTCGGGCCTTGGGGTTACTATCGGGTGGAACGGGCTTGAGGGCTTTTGGATCAGGCTTCGGACGGGATAATGTTAACCCTGTAGGAAGGGTTAAAATTAACGATACCGTCTTTCAGGGCAAATATCGTGTAGTCACGGCCCTGCTTCACAAAGAGTCCGGGGACGAACTTGCTGCCCTTCTGGCGCACGATGATGCTGCCGGCTGTAACGAATTCACCGCCGTAGCGTTTGACACCGCGGCGTTTCGATTGAGAATCGCGGCCGTTCTTTGAACTGCCTAAACCTTTTTTATGTGCCATTTTCTGATCTCGTGTTTACCGGGGCTGCTGCTTTATGCGCCCGCGTGGATGGACTTGATCTTAAGCTTCAGGTAATTCTGGCGATGGCCCTTCTTGGTGGCCGACTTCTCGCGGCGGATATATTTAAAGGAAAAGCTTTTGGGTCCGCGGAACTCCTTGACCAGCTCTGCCTCAACGTAGGCGCCCTTGATAAAAGGACGTCCGACCGTCACGCTGCTGTCATTGGAAACCAGCATCACGTGATCCAGCTTCAGGGTCTTCGACTTGCCGACTTCCAATAACTCGACGTCGAGCTCGTCGCCCTGTTTTACCTTATATTGTTTACCGCCTGTCTTGATGATTGCGAACATAGTTGTGAGAGATTACCAAAGCTTCTTGCGCTTGTCAAGGATTCTCTTGAACTTCACTTCTTCGACATGCGCGAGCGGATCCCCCACCAAGCTGATGCGGTTTTGAGTGTTGGTCTCGATCGTGTGTATCATTTTGCAATTGTCGCGGCTCAAAACCTCGATGACGTCCGGACAAGCCGTAAGCTCGACGCTTTCTTTCCGGATGTTCATGACGAACTGCGACAATTTTTGAAGCGCTTCGCCGGCGATCGTCTCTTTAGACTTTACGATGCCCTTACCCTTGCAATACGGACACTCCTGTGTAGAGGCGCTCTCAAGGCTCTTGCGCATACGCTGACGCGTCATCTCGACAAGGCCGAGCTGCGAAAGATTCAGGAAGCTGGTTTTCGCGCGGTCGCGGCGAAGAGCTTCTTCGAGGATCCTCAAGACCTGGCGGCGGTGCTCCGACATCTCCATGTCGATGAAATCGACGATGATGATGCCGCCCAGATCGCGCAGACGTATCTGTTTGGCGATTTCGCGCGCGGCCTCGCAGTTGGTGCGGAAAGCCGTCTCCTCAAGATTCTTCGTGCCCGTGAATTTACCCGTGTTGACATCGATGGCGACAAGCGCCTCGGTCTGCTCGATCACAAGATGCCCGCCGCTCTTCAGAGAAGCGCGGGGTTCGTAAATTTTCTCGATCTCTCTCTGGATGCCGTGCGATACCAGAAGCGGTACTTCGCCCTGATAAAGCAGAAGTTTCGGCCTCAGATTAGGGACGGCTGCGCGCATAAAACGGTCGACAGCCTTGAATTCCTCGCGGTCGTTGACCATGATGCGGTCGAAGCTTTCGGTCAGCACGTCGCGGACCATGCGCAGCACCAACCCATACTCCTCATGAACGTTGGAAGGGGCGCGGTTGACGACGCAGCGGCGCTGTATCATCTTCCACTGATGGACAAGGAAGCGGATGTCGCGCTCGAGGATCTTGGAATCCGCTCCCCATGCGGCCGTACGGACAATAAGCCCGCTTTCTTTCGGCAGATTGACGCTTTTGACGATCTGGCGTATACGGTCGCGCTCTTTACGGTCATCGATGCGCTTTGATATCCCGACGTGCGGATGGTGCGGCATGAATACGACAAACCTTCCGGCGAGCGATATCTGGCAGGTCAGGCGGGCGCCCTTGGTCCCGAAGGGCTCTTTGACGACCTGCACCAGGACTTCCTGATCCTTTTTAAGGACGTCCTGGATCATCGGGATAGGCTCACGCTTGTCTTTGCGTCCGCGCGGGTGCTGCTGACGCGGATGCCCCCCTTTGTCCGACTCAGGCTTTTCACCGTTATCAGGAGCATCGCCGTAATCGGTGTCTTCCCCGTCTAGCACGCCCTGGCCGACGACGTCGGCGACATAAAGAAACCCGTTCTTTTCTAGACCGATATCGATGAATGCCGCACCGATGCCCGGGACGATCGAGCTGACTCTGCCCTTATAGATAGACCCCACGAGCTGCTTGTCGCTATGCCGCTCGACATAATATTCTTCCAGATGGCCGTCTTCGACGATGGCCACTTTCTTGTTCTGGAACTCCACACTGACTAGAATTTCTTTTTTCATCTAAACTCCCTTTGAAAATAAAAAAACGCATCCTAAAAAATCCGTTCCGCGGATTCTAGCGATGCGTTTATTTTTTATGTCTTAAACGGTAACAGTAAAACTTAAAGCCGCTGGATATTTTCCGGGTGGCCCGAAGGCAGCGATCTCTCGTCTACTACGTCGACCGTCATAAAAAATAAAAGATCTGTTTTGGTGACCGCCGTATCGTCATGCTTGAAAAACTTGTCGATAAGCGGTAAATCGCCGAAAAACGGAACTTTTGTCTTTGTATTGGTTTTTTCTTCTTTGATCAATCCTCCGATTGCAATAGTTTGTCCTGACTTCACACGGATCTGGGTCACCGCTTCACGCGAGGTGAAGTGAGGCGCCTTGATGTCCGCGGTAATGTCGTCGTACCCCACGAGGGTTGTGATCTCGGGGTGCACGTTCACAACAATCTCGTTCGCATCATTCACGCTGGGCGTGACCTGCAGCCTCACGCCAACGTCTCTGTTCGTATACCCTGTGATCTCCATCTTGCCGGTCGTAGTATTCCTTTCAAAAAGAGGGATCGAGATGATGTCGCCGACAAGGATCTTGGCTTCCTTGTTGTTGAGCGTGACGATATGGGGCTCGGAAAGGATCTTGGCATCCTTGCGGCTGCGGATGAGCTGAAGCACTGCCTGCAGCTGGCTGAAATCAAGCGTGCCGAAAGTGAAATCGCTCGGCTGAGCGTACGGAAATGTCGCCTGGTGGTTGTAGTCGTTCGGATCGAACTTTTCCGAGGGCACGTCGCCTTCGGGCAGATACTGGCGAAGCTTTGTCAGGCCGTTCTGATCCGGCACGGTGAACGGGAATGTGGTCGGGCGCTTGGCTCCTGAAAATGTCGTATCAATGTTCCATTTGATGCCGAGCTTGTCCGCGTCGCCGAGCGTCAGCTCTATGACTTTCGCCTGGATGAGCACCTGCGGCGTGATGCGGTCAAGCCTCTGCACGACTTTCTGCACCGTCTGGATGATCGTCGGCATATCCGTTACGATAACGGTGTTGGACCGCGTGTCGGACCGTATGCGGCCGCGCTCGCTCAGCATGTCCTTGAGCGACTTCTGCACTTCTTCGGCCTGGGAATAGTTGAGCGTAAAAACTTCGGTAGAAAGATCGCCTTTTTTGAGATTTTCCAGTGTCGTCACGCGCACGATGTTTCCGTCGCGGTCATAGGCATAGCCGTAGGTCTTGAGCACGACATCGAGCGCTTTTTCCCATGGCACATCGACAAGGCGTATCGTCACGGTGCCGACGACATCTTTGCCGGCAACAATATTCACCCCGCTCTTGAACGAGATAGCTCGAAGGACATTCTGGATGTCTGCATCCTTAAAGTCTACGGTAACGTTGCCGGCGGAAGTGAGCGTCTGTGCAGCCGAAGCGATCGGAGCCGCTTCTGCCGAGACAGAAGCTGATGCGGAAGACGGAGGTGCTACAGGCTCAGCAGAAACAGCGGATGAAAGGACGAAGGAAAATAATAAGTAGAGGCTTAAAACTTTCACGGAAAGGGTCTTCGCCAGAACCAGCTTCATGATGTTTGCTTCCTCGGTTGTTCGGATACGTACTGCGTCTTGTATCCCTCGATTCCGTTGATTGAAAAAAGAGCTCCGTCCGTATCAATTCTCAACACCTTCACGGTACCCTCTTCGTCGCCCTCTTTTAGCAGCGAATCGTTCACGATCACCATGGATCCGTTCTTAGGATCATAAATAACTCCCTGGATCGAGATCTCATCGATACTCTGCACTCCAAGAAGTCCGCTGGCGACCTGCCGTGTCGACTGCGTTACCAGCGGAACGAACGGGTCGCGTCGGCCGCGGGCGCTGTAGAGCTCATCCGCAGGCGCCGCTTCGGCAGCCTGAGCCGAAACGTTGAAAAAAATCATACCAAATGCGGCAAAAAGATGCCACAAAAAGATACGGTTCAATGAGATAGGAGAATTATTTGTTTTTCGCATAAGTCTCGATGGACAGCTCGGCGATGTGCCGATGCTCGTCCGCAGGGTTGGCGGTGATACGCACGCTGGTCACTTTAAAAAAGATGCTTCCCGCTTCCAGCTGCGAAAGAAATTGCCCGAGGTCATGCGTGCCGGCGACCGCGCTCATCTTGATCGGGATCTTCAAAAACCCCTGCCCCGCGTCGGCGGTATCCATCGGCTTGAGGTTGATGATCTTTAGGTGGTTATCCTGCGCGAGTTTCGAGAGCTTTTCCAGAAGGGACGGCACTTCGGTCTGAAGGATGAACTTCTTTTCCATCACAGCCAGCTTTTCGTTGGCGGAGATCCACTGCCGGTGTATCGCGTCGCTATTCTTCTGATCGTCCCTCAGCGACTCCAGCTTCGTGCGGGACTCCTGAAGCTCAGGCACGGACTTCGTAAAAATATTGATGACAGGACTCATCAGGAGGTAGTAATCAACGACCAGCACCAGCGTGAAAAAAAAGACAAGGATCATCGTCTTTTCGTTCTTTTGCCGGTTTTCTAAAAAATTATTGAAATTATCGATGGCCTTCGAGAAAACCGCGGGAGGAGAGTACTTCATTTGCTTTTTTCCTTGGGAGGCGGAGGCTGGTCTTTGAACGTGCAGTAGATCGAAAAATCGTAGACATCGAAATCACGGACTTTTTTCTGCACCATATTCGAAAGCTCGATGCTGGAAAAGAGCTCGTTGAATACGGGGTTATTTTTAAGCTCTTTCAAAAATTTCCCGATGGACGCCGTCTCTTCTCCGGGTCCGACCACGCTGCCGTCGAGCCTAAGCACTAAGGGAAGCGGTGTCTTGTCATCCTTCTTATCCCCCTCGGCCGGTTTAAGTTCTGCAAGCGCCACGCCCGTCAGCCAGACACCTTTCGTCACAGACTGCGTCAGCCCGTTCAGAAGGGATGACCAGTAATACTTCCGATCCATCATGGAGATCGTCTTCGTGAGACGCTCCCCTATTCTCCGGATCTCCGCCTTCTCCTTTGCGATCGGAGCGGCCTGACCCTCCAGCCGCTTGATCTCGTTTTTCACCGAGGCGAGCTGAAAAGCCTCGTATCCCGCAAAAAGGCTGGCCGTGATCTGAAGCGCGAATAGAACCCCCAGCACCGTAAAGAGCGATTTCTTGATAGGCAGCTCGGGCAGGGTGAATTTTGAAGGTGTTTTCGGGCGGTATTCCGCGGGAAGAAGATTGATCTGTATCAAGGTTTCGAGGCCTCCTGCCCGCGCAGCGCCATCCCGAGCGCCACATTAAGCTGGGCCGCATGCAGCCTCATCCAAACCCCGTCCACGGAAGAGGAAATGCGCATCTTCTTTTGGTTGTCCCAGAAAACCACGGGTTTGCCGATATCTTCGGTAAGGATCTCCGCGCCTCCGGCAGCAAGCGCTCCGCCGCCGCTCAGATAGATCTTCTTCACGTCCCCCTTGATCTCGTTTTCGACGAAATCGATCGAGTGCCTGACCTCTTCGGACAACGATTCAAAACCTTTGACCGTCGCCGCCTTGAGATTGTCTGCGGCTCCGGCGGGTTTTTCGATCTTCATCGTTTCAGCCTGAGCTTCAGTGATGCCTGCGACCTCAGAAAGCGCTTTCGTAACATGAAGACCGCCCTGAGGGATCTCGCGCGCGAAAACCGGCAGCCCTTCATGCACTATCGCCAGAGAACTCACATTGTGGCCCACATTGAGCAGGCCGTAGCTTTTCTCATCGACGCCGGTATTCAGCGCTTCGAAAGCATTAAGGAGGCAGAACACGTCCAGATCGATGACTTCCGGATGCACCCCCGCCTCAGCCAAAAGTTTGTAGCGGGATTCGACGAGATCGCGCTTGGCGGCAACAAGCACGATCCTCATCTGCTTGGTCGCGGCATCCTGCTTGAGCACCTGGTAGTCGAGCACGCACTCATCAATGGAAAAAGGGATGTGGCTTTCGGCTTCGAAACGGATAGCACCCTGCAGCTCCTTGGCGTTCATTTCCGGCATGGTGATGAATCGCGTGATGATAGATGCTCCCGAGAGACTGACGCGCACGCGCGTTGAGGAGGAGAGATCGAATTTCTGAAGAATGCTTTTCAAGTCTGTGTCGCGTCCAGCCGGCTCTGCGGCCGCGCGGACGAGCTCAGGGGCCGTCGACGTAAAAATCTCAACACACTTGATGGTGTGCGTGCCGATATCCAGACTCGTCACAGCGCTGGTCTTGTTTGATTTCAAAACGATCCCTTCTGAATCAATAATTCTTAACAAGAATAACTAAACTGATAAAAATTATAATATAAATCACTAAACATTGTCAAAGCAATGTTAGCGCGAAAGGAGGAAATCCAGAGCCCTTCTCCTCTCGCGCTCAATGAGGGGATTTTTTGCGGACAAAGCGGTTAAAGCGCGGCGATGCTCTTTCAAGATGTCCAATACCGCTGCTCTGTCGCCCCCCAGAACCGCAGCCGCAAGATAGATCGAAGGAAGCGTCTTCTGGTAGTAGGGGTAACGCTCCTCCGACATCCGCTTGAATGCCTCCGGCGTCGTCTGCCCCAGCCAAAACCGGGCCAGCTCCGCGCTTCCGCCCGAGCCGGCGCACTCCTTGATCAAGCGCCGGAGATGCGCACGGGCCGCTTCTAGGCGGCCGCGCCGGTATTCGTATTTCGCCAGCGCGATCAGAAGCGGAGCGACGCTTTCAGGCTTATCACGGAATGTTTTCAATCCGTTTTCCGCCCATCGCCTGACCATCATCTCCTGGTTCAGCAGCTCGTAGACGGACATCATTTGTATATAAGGCGAAACCGAGAATGGCGAAATGCGGTGTGCGAGCTGATAGGTCTTCAATGCTTGAGGATAACGGCCCAGCTCCACCTGCGTCGCCCCGATGGCGGGAAGGTGCGCAGAGTTTCCGCCGCTGTAAAAATAAGCCAGCTTGAATTCCTTCAGCGCCATCTCCGGCTGATTTTTCTGCTGGTAATAAAATCCCAGCAGTTGATGCGTGGATTCAGAGCGGAATTCTTGCGAACGCGCTGCGTGAAGGGGCACATAAGCCTCATCAGGCCGCCCTTCGCGAAGACTCTCCAAGGCCAGCCGCTGATAACCGAAGAAACGGTAAGGCGTCGGCGTCTCTGATAAAAGTTTGTAATAGCTCCGTGAATCGTTGTAGATCTCGTTTCTCTGCCAGGTCCGATATGATATGAAGCAGAAAAAAAACGCGTAAAAGGTAAAAAATAGAGTCAGGGCCTTCCTGTTTCTTTGTTCGAATAGACTCCGGACAAGCATCCCCAGAAGCAGAAAAAGACCGAGCGCTGAAATGCAGATGAAATGCTCGGCCCATTTCGGGTAGACACGCATGATCTGAAAGTGCGGCGCCAATCCAACAAGAAATATCGACATACCCACAAAAGCCAGGCCGCGGGTACGCAGCGAAAGAAGCCACGCGGCGGTCAGCAGCGCGGCGACGGTGACAGCGGTCCAGATCAGCGGATCGGTGAAACCATAAAGGACCGGGACATCGCTGAACGGCTTAAAGTATTCGGGGGCGACCAGGGCTCGAAGATACTGCAGAATCCCGTCCCCCATCCCCAGCATTCGCAGCAGCATTCCGCGCAAGTCCCCGTCCGCGGTTGCGAACGGGATCGGGCAGAGATATTTCCGGAAAAGCCAGAACGCGGCCGCCGCGAGAAAAAAGGGGCCCGTATTCTTCACCAGATCTTTCGCAGGACTCTTCACGAATCCGATTTCGAGGATGAGGATATACAGCGGCAGCAGAAGCATGGTCTCCTTGCAGAAGAGCGCCAAAGCGTAGCACAAAAGTGAAACCATCGGCCGCCGCCTCACATAGAACAGCATGGAAGCCAGCATGAGCACCATCCCGAGAATATCGCCGCGGCTGGCGGTGTATGTGACCGCTTCGGTGTGGATCGTGTGCACGGCGTATAGTGCCGCTGAAAAAAATGCGGCGAGCCGATGGTCCAAAAGAATGCAGAGCAGGCGAAAATAAAGAAGACACAGGACGAGATGCAAAAAAAGGTTGGTCAGGTTGTAGCCCAGCGGGTTCACGCCCCAGAAATGGTAGTCGATCATCAGGGTCAGCGACGTCAGCGGCCGGTAATACTCATCCCACTGCGGCTCGGCGCGGCCCGAAAAATAAAAATAGCCGTGCTTGAGCATTTCCGGGATCTGGCTGAAACTCCGTATCGTGGGATTGTTCAGAATGATATTTTCTTCGTCGAACAGAAAATTATGCCCTAGGGAAGAACTGTAAAGAAGGACAACGGCCGAGCACAGCACGAAAGCCAGAGCCCAGAACGGGTAGCGATTTTTAAGCGATTCAGCTGGAATGGATTTGTTTATCAAGGCGGGCTTGAAATGGAAGACCCCCACTCCGTTAAAGAGTGGGGGTCGACCTAGTTCAGCGTCCTGTGATTATTAGATAACGTGTGCACCGCCGACGCTGCATGTCGGGTCAGCGCTCACGGCGTTGATCGTATAAGTGCCGCTGGTCGGCTCCGTGGGGAGACCGGTCGTGGCGCTCGTCGACTTCAGGTAGGGCGACATCTGCGTCGTGGTCGGCGTAGCCGTTTCGGCCAGGCCGTTTTCTAAAGCCGCCTGGTCTTTGGCCGCCGCGATCAAGCGGAGGTTGTTGACGCAGGTGCTTGTACGGGCGGATGTTCTTGCCTGGACGAAGTTCGGCACCGCGATAGCGGCCAGAAGGCCGATGATCGCGACGACGATCATGATTTCGACGAGTGTAAAGCCTGCTGTATTGCGCTGCAGTTTCATGGTAAGTCTCCTCTGTTGTTTTTACGATCTGTCGGCAGAGGAGCATCTTCGAAGGAAAGGATTAGGATAGATGATGGCGTTTTATATCATCCCCGCCTTTAGACGTCTGTATTCCCTCAAGCCGTAAAGATCGATACTTCTATTGAAAATGTACCATAGGATAAGAGAATAGTCAATAACAATTCTTAACTTCCCTTCTTACAATTCATCAGAATTAAGCTATAGATATATTGTTAATCGACTCATTACTTACCAGTGACGACACTCGCCAACTTGAATATCGGCAGAAACATACAGATGACGATGCCGCCGATAACGACGCCGAGGAACGCGATGATCAGAGGTTCTATCAGACTCGTGAGTCCGGCGACGGCGGAGTTGACCTGGTCATCATAGAAATCGGCGATCTTGTTGAGCATCTTTTCCAGCTCGCCGGTCTGCTCGCCCACCGCGATCATACGCACGACCAGCGGCGGAAAGACTTTGGTCTTGAGAAGCGGATCGGTGATGTTCTCGCCGCCGCGGATGCTGATACGGACATACTCGACCGCGTTTTCGATCAGACTGTTGTCCGACGACTTCCCGACGATATCGAGAGCCTGGAGAATGGGTACGCCGCTCTTAAGAAGCGTGGCCAGCGTGCGCGTGAATTTAGCGACCGCCGTCTTTCGGAGGATCACACCGAAGATCGGCATCTTAAATAGAAACGTATGCCACAGCAGCCTCCCCTTCACCGTTTTGATGAAACGCTGAAAAAGGACAACCGCGACGACAAAGCCGACGATCCAGAAGGGCAGCGTCTTGATCAGAAACTCGCTGATAGAGACGAGGACCAGCGTCGGAAGCGGCAGCTTCGCGTCAAAATCAGCGAACATCTGCTTGAAAACCGGCACAACTTTTACGAGCATGAGGATCGTGATCAGCACCGCCATCGATGAGACGACGATCGGATAATTCATCGCGGAGCGCACCTTGTGCTGAAGCGAATCGGCTTTTTCCATATAGGTCGCCAGGCGATCCATGATCTCATCCAGGGCGCCGGCGGCCTCGCCCGCCTTCGCCATGTTGATGAACAGCGGTGAAAATGCATTTTTGTGCTTGGCCAGCGCTTCATGGAACGCCAGACCCGAGGTCACGTCGCGCTTCACCTCCTGGACGACTTTCTTGAAAAGCGGCGTCTCGATCTGCTCGCCGAGGATCTCGAGCGCCTGCACGAGCGGAATACCTGCCTCGATCATCGTCGCCAGCTGCCTGGAGAAAACGACCAGCTCCCCCGACTTGATCTTGGGCTTGCCGAATGAGAATCCGCTGCTAGATCCGGGCTCCTTTACTTTTTCCTCGCGCACAGAGATGATCGTGAGCCCTTGCCCTCTCAGCGATACGCTGAGCGTCTTAGCATCCAGCGCTTCGATCAACCCGCCCATTGGACGGCCTCCTTTGTCCTTGGCGGTATAACGGAACATCGGCATTTTACTGGTCCTCCGCGGTTACCCGAATGACTTCATCCAGAGTGGTCAACCCCATACAGAATTTTTTTAATGCGTCCACGCGCAGCGTCGACATCCCTTTTTTGACGGCATAGTTCTTTATTTCAAGCGAAGAAGCTCGGCGGACGATCATGTCGCGTATCTCTTCGTCGATCGTCAGCGCTTCCACGATACTCAGACGTCCCTTGAAACCCGTTTTGGCGCACTTGTCGCAGCCGTTGGACTTGAGGAATACGCGAGCCTTCGCGTCCGGGGCGATCTTATCGATATCGACATCGAGCCTCTTGAAAACTTCCGGAGGGATCTCTGTCTTTTCTTTGCAGAAATCGCAGATACGGCGGCAGAGTCTTTGAGCCGCGACCAAGACCACGCTCGACGAGATGAGGAAAGGCTCGACCCCCATATCGATGAGGCGGGTCACGGCGCCGGCAGAATCGTTGGTGTGCAGAGTGCTGAGCACCAGCTGTCCGGTGAGAGCCGCCTTGATCGCGATGTCCGCGGTCTCGCCGTCGCGGATCTCGCCGACCATCACGACGTCAGGGCTTTGGCGCAAAATAGCGCGCAGACCGCTTGCGAAGTCCATGCCGATCTCATGACGCGCCTGGATCTGCGTGATGCCGCGGACCTGGTATTCGATCGGGTCCTCGATGGTGATGATGTTGCGGTCGGAGGTATTGAGCTTGCTCAAGATCGAATAAAGCGTCGTCGACTTTCCGCTTCCGGTGGGCCCGGTTATGAGGATCATGCCGAACGGTTTTGCGATCGCGCTCTCGAAGGCCTTCGTCGTTTCCGGAAGCAGCCCCAGACTCTCGAGCCCCAGACTGATCGCGGTCTTGTCGAGAATACGCATGACGATCTTTGAGCCGAAATAAGTCGGCAGGATCGATACCCGGAAATCGACCTCCTTTTCGGGGAATTTGATCTTGAAGCGTCCGTCCTGAGGAATACGGTTTTCGGTGATATCGAGCTTTGTCATGATCTTGATGCGAGTCAGGAGAACGTTCTGATTTTTTTTCGGGATGATGAATGCTTCCTGCATGTGCCCGTCGATGCGGTAGCGCACCCGTATGCGGTTTTCAAAGGGCTCGATGTGGATATCTGAGGCGCGTTTTTTCAGAGCTTCTCTTAGAAAGAGGTCGACCATTTTTACTATCGGCGCCTGAGACTCCTGCGAAACGGAGGCCGTCTCGCTCTCCTCGGACTGGCGGATAAGCTCGACGCTTTCGCCGCCGCTCCCGATCTCCTCCATGATAGCGCCGAGCTGCCCTCTCTCGTTCACATAAAGCTTTTCCATCGCATCGGTGATGTCCTTTGCCGTCGACATCACGTAGTCGACTTTCGTCTGTGTCAGGATCGCGACGTCATCGATATTCAGGATATTCAGAGGGTCGGCCATCGCGACGGTCAGGCGCTTGCCGATGATCGAGACCGGAACGATCTGGTATTTACGCGCTGTTTTTTCCGGGATGATCTTCGCCAGCTCCGGATTGACCTTGAAACGCGCCAGATTAAGGAACGGGATCTTCAGCTCCGCGCTGAGAATGGCCGCCAGCTCTTTCTCTCCGATAACGCCCTTCTGTATCAGGGCATCCCACAGCTTGACGTTGGCCTCTTGACTGCATATATTCTGCGCTTTTTTGAGCTCTTCCGGAACCTTGCCGTTCTTCTTCAGCGCCGAGAGGACTATCTCGTTAGATATCTTCATCTAGAGCTCCTCGTCCCGGACGGTCACGCGCATGACCTCTTCGGGCGATGTGACGCCCTGCAGGATCTTTGTGATGCCGCTATCACGGAGCGTCTTCATGCCTTCCGATCGGCCTGCGCGCTTCAGCTCGTATTCTTGCGCATTCTTCAGGATCAGATTCTTGACCGTCGAAGTCAGGACCAAAGCTTCCAAGAGGACCGCACGGCCCGAGTACCCCTTCCCGGAGCAGGCCGGGCATCCGCGGCCGCGGGCGAACAAAACTTTTCCCTTGTGCTCCTTCAGGTGTGCATCGGTGATGCCGAGCTGGCGTATCGCTTCAGCGGAAGGCTCGTACATTTCCTTGCATTTCAAACAGACGCGGCGTACGAGTCTCTGAGAACCGGCCAGCAGCATACTGGACGTGATAAGGAAAGGCTCGATGCCCATATTCACAAAGCGTGTTACGGCGCCTGCGGCCGTCGTCGCGTGCAGCGTGCTCAAAACCAGATGCCCCGTCAGCGCTGCTTTGACCGCGATGTCGGCGGTTTCACCGTCGCGGATCTCACCCACCATGATGATGTCGGGATCCTGGCGCAATATAGAACGGAGCGCCGTCGCAAACGTCATTTTGGCGTCGGCGCTGATTCCGACTTGATTGATGCCGTCGATCTGAAACTCCACAGGGTCTTCGACGGTCACGATATTTTTTTCAGGCTTATCGAGAAGCTTCAGCACGCCGTAAAGCGTTGTCGTCTTGCCTGAACCGGTAGGTCCGCAAATGGCGATCAAACCGTGCGGATGCTCCGCCGATCTCTTCAGCGCGGCCAGAGGCTCCGGCTCGAAACCAGAACGGTCCAGATCCAGCGACGCGCCGTCTTTGTCCAGCACACGGAGCACGACTTTTTCACCGTAATAAGTCGGCAGCACGGATACACGAAAGTCGACGAACTTTTCCCCGACGCGGAGCTTGAAGCGGCCGTCCTGAGGCACGCGGTGTTCCGCAATGTCGAGGCTCGACATCACCTTTACCCTCGAGACGACTCCGGCATGCATCGCGCGCGGAGCCACGATCGCCTCCTGCAGCATGCCATCCACGCGCAGACGCACACGCATCGAAGTCTCTTCCGGTTCGATAAAAATATCGCTCGAACGCTTTTTCACGGCATCGATGACGATGGAATTGGTCAGCTTCACGATCGGCTCATCCTCCACCATGCGTATCAGGTCTTGAGTGTTGCCTGGGCTGGCGGCAGAACCATCTTCGAGGATCAGGCCTCCGTCCTCGTCGAAGACCTTCATCATGTCTTTAAGCGCCTGGCTGACGTTTTCGCCGTGGTAAAGCTCTATCGCGTCTTTGATCTCTTTTTCAGTCGCGATCAGGCATCGGATCTTCAGATGAGTCAGGCGCGTAAGGTCGTCGATGGCGTGGAGGTTGCGCGGGTCGGTCATCGCGACCGTCAGGGTATTCACCAATCGAGATACGGGGATGAGCTTATAAAGCTGCGACATCTTCTTCGGCACCAGCGCGATGACGTCCGGCTGGATCTTGTAGCGCGACAGCTGGATCATGGGCACGTCCAGCTCGGCGCTCATCACCTGGATCACATTGTCCTTCGTGATATAGCCGAGGCTCAAGAGCACGTCGGCGAGACGCTCTTTTTTCTGCTCCTTGACCTTCAGCGCATTTTCAAGATTTTCAAGTGAGAGAAGCCCGGGCTCGACAAGGACTTTGATGAGGCGTTGCTTGAGCGGGTTTTCCATGGGAATTATCCCGCGGACTTGTAGGCCCGGTCGATGGCTTGCGTGACGTCTGTGGACGTTGTGACGAAGATCTGCACTTTAAGTCCGGTGGTATCCTCCACCTCTTCGAGGGCTTTGGCGTTGAGAGGGTTGGACATCGCCAGCGTGAGGATGGTGCCGACGCGGTCGATGGCGATGAGTCCGAAGCGGCGCGCCAATGATTCGGGAATGATACGCGCGACTTCGGCATCGATCTCATATCCGCCGAGCGGCAGGTAGGGCAATCCGAATTGCGTCGTCAACGCCAGCGCGATCGCCTCTTCGGTGGTATGGCCGAGGTTCACGAGGATCTGACCCAGAAGCTCTCCGCTCATCTTCTGGATGTTCAGCGCCTCGTCCAGCTGTTGAGACGTGATCATTTTGCTGTCGATTAGAAGTTCGCCGAGTTGTTTTTGTATTATTTTTTTCATATGCCTATTTCGGAAGCACCCAAAAAAATAGCCTTGTTTTGGCTGTAATTTTTGTTCTCTGTTGATTAAAATTATATACTATAGGTTAAATATAATCAATAGTGATTAATATGAATGAAGCTTGGCGGGATGAACTAATCATAAATACATTAATATCAATTATTTACGATTACTCAGAAAATTGAAAAAAATCAAAAAAGAGGGCGGTGAATCTTGATATTCAGAAGGATCGCGATGCCGACCATGGTCATAATCACCGAGGTTCCCCCGTAACTGACCAAGGGCAGCGGTACTCCCACCACCGGCAGGAGGCCCATGGTCATTCCGAGGTTGATCACTGTTTGCGATGCCAAGAGCGTCGTGATGCCGCAGGCCAGCGCGCTGCCGAAACGTTCCGGCGTCTGAGCGGCGATCTGGTAGCCCCGCCGCACGATGATCCAAAAAAGAAAAACGATTACCGCAGAAGCCAGGAATCCCCCCTCCTCGCCTATCACTCCAAAAATAAAATCCGTGTGTTTTTCAGGAAGGAACTGGAGACGGTTCTGAGTGCCGCCCATCAGACCTTTCCCCAGAAGGCCTCCTGAACCGATCGCGATCTTTGACTGGATGATCGTGTAGCCGGCTCCAAGGGGATCGAGATTGGGGTTCATGAATACCATGATGCGGGAGCGCTGATATTCCTTCAGAAACAACACCAGCACGGGAGCCGCGAGGATGCCGAGCCCGATCAGGATAAGGATCTTCTTCGGGCTATAGCCCCAGAGATACAGCATAGATAAGAAGACAGGGACAAGAAGGAGTCCTGTTCCCAGATCCGGCTCCTTTAAAATAAGCGCGAATGGGATGCCCACGAGCATAAAGAGCTGAACCAGGCGGCCCGCCGATACATATTCGGGGCGGTTGTTGGAAAAAAATCGCGCCGTCATCAGGATCACAGCAAGCTTGGCGATCTCCGAAGGCTGGACATTGAAGCCGCCTCCGATACCGATCCAGCGGTGAGCGCCGAGACGCGCCGGCATGAACAACACAAGAACCAGCAAGAAGATGCTGAACAGGTAAAACGGCCACGCGAGATCCATCAGGCGGAAATAATCCATGCGGATGATGAGAAACACCAGCAGCACGCCGATGCCCATCCACATCATCTGCTTGATAGCCAGCGTCTGCTGGAACATCTGTTGAGCCTTGAAGGAAGCGCTGTAAATGCTTAGGATGCCGATGATAAAAATCAGGATCGGCGTGATAAAAAGCGTCTTATCGAAATGCTTGAAGTTGATTTTTTTTCTCATAGATAGCCGCGATCCTTAAGAAGCTGCAGTACGTCGTGCGCGATCGATGCCGCCGCGATACCGCCGTGACCGCCATGTTCGACGAACACGACCATCGCGACCTTGGGATTCTGCGCCGGCGCATAACCGACGAACCACGCATGATCCTCTTCCTGCCCGGACTGAGCCGTGCCGGTCTTTCCGGCGACGCGCAGCCCTGTCAGGCGCGCCAATCGTCCGGTGCCCGTCTCCGTGTTGACGACGGCGTCCAGACCCTGTTTGACAGACTTAAGATGATCGGCGTTCAGCCGCACCCGCAGGCCGTGTCTTTCCGAGACCTTCTGACCATCGATCTGGTCTATCAGGTGCGGCACGAGGCGGTCGCCCCCGGTGGCTATGATGCCCGTCATCACGAGCGCCTGCACCGGCGTCACCTGCAGAAAGCCCTGGCCGATGGAGAGATTGGCTGTATCGCCGTCGAACCAGCCCTGATGCTTTCGCTTCTTTTTCCATTCTCGGGTCGGCACCAAGCCTTCTTTTTCTGACGGCAGGTCGATCCCCGTCTTTTGAGCGAAGCCGAAATCCATGGCGCGCAGACCGATCGCCTCGCCTCCGACCGCAAGCCCGGTCAGATAGAAATACACATCGCAAGAGTGCGCGAAGGCGTCGGTCAGATTCTGCACACCATGACCCTCTTTGCGCCAGCAGCCGAAGCGCTTACCTCCGACGAGGAGAAATCCCGGGCAGCGATGAGTCGAGTTCGCGCGAAGCTTTCCCTTATCCAGAGCTGCGATCGCTGTGATCATTTTAAAGATGGATCCCGGCGGATACTGGCCGCGGAGGCCGCGGTTGATCATGGGAGAATCGGCTCCCTGCAGATACTTACCCACCTTCTTGCGGCCCCGCGCGGAAGCGAAAAGATTGGGGTCGAAGGACGGGGCGCTGTTCATCGCCAGTACCCCGCCCTCGGCCAGCTCCATCACGATCACCGATGCTTTTTTTCCGTCGAGCAGCGCGCTGACATATCTCTGAAGCTCGGCGTCGATAGTCAGCTGGATGTCATGGCCTTCCTTGGGCTCCCTCATTCCCAGCGCCCTCAGAAAACGGCCGCGGCTGTTGACCTCCATCTGGATGCCGCCGGAACGGCCGTGAAGATAATTTTCATAATATTTTTCCACCCCTTCCCTGCCCATCCAATCAGTCGAGCGGTAAAGACCCTCATCCAGCTCCTCTTTTTCCTCGTCATTCATCGGACCGATATAGCCCACCAGATGGGCGGCCGCGGCGGCATAAGGATATTCGCGCTGGGGACGCGTCTCGATCTGCACGCCCGGCATCGTGTCGACCATTTCTTCGATCGCCATGGCCTGGCTGGGCGCAATGTCTTCGGCGAGGATCACTGACTGATAGGCCCCCGGTTTTCTTTTTTTGAACGTCGCTTCCAGGCTTTGAGGCTCTTCGCCGATCACCGGACTGATGACCTGGATAATCTCGTGGATAGTGTTCTTATTTTCTCGGGGAATTACGGTGACATTGTATGCCAGCCGGCTCGAGGCTAAAATGCGGCCCGCGCGGTCCAGGATCTTTCCGCGCGGCGGCTCCAAATAGAGGATGCGCAGGCGGTTTTTTTCCGAAAGATCGCGGTAATAAGCGCCGTTCAGCACCTGCAGGCGGAAAAGGTTGGTCAGGATCACTGCGAAAAGCGCGAAGGCCAGAAGCGAGATGCGGCCCGCCTTCAGCTCCGCTTTGGGATAGGCCATAGCGGCGAGTTCTCCTACCTTCTGCTTTCGGTATAGGAGACTTTTCTTAATACGAAGAAGATCACGGGTGTCGATGCGAACACCATAGCCACGTCATACGGCAAGAGCGCCGCACCCGCCAGAGAAATATCGAAACCCGCCCCCGAAGAGGCCTGGTCGATGATAAAGCGTGAGATCACGACAAAGTAAAACGCCAGGACCGGAAACAGAAACTGCGAGAGAAGGCTTTCACGGAAAAACGTCCGCGCTGTCTGGCCGAATACGAGGCCTGCCGCCGAGAACACGAGGATCTCCGCGCCCATCCGGCCGAGCCCAAATATTTCCAGGAGCAGCCCGGCGTAGGCCCCGAGGATAGCTCCAAAAAAGGGTCCCTCGGAAAGCGCGTAGAAAAGCAGGCCTGCAAGAAGCAGTATCGGAGCCTTCAATTCAAAGGCGTTTCCCAGTGCGTTCTGCAGCAAAAAAAGGATGAATATCCAGAAAAACGGGGCGATTTTCTTGGGATCCATGATCAGTCTTTTTCAGCGGACATCGATGACAGCCACTTCTTCGATCTTTCCAAGCTCTGCCAGAGGCTTGACCTGAGCGACCTGGTAGATCTGTCCGGGCTCTTTCCAGACTTTGGTTACCACGCCGGCCGGAATACCTTTTGGGAAAAAGATGCCGAGGCCCGCCGTCTCCACTCGGTCGCCCGGCTTCACGTCAGCGTCGACAGAAATATATTTCATGCGGCATTCACCGGAAAGCGCGCCAAACAGCACGCCCTGCTCGCGCGTCCTCTGCACCATGACGCCGATCTTGCAGTTGGGGTCTGTGAGCAATATCACTTTCGAGGCTCCGGGCACGACCTCGAGTATCTTTCCGATGAGCGCCTCCCCTGTGAACACGGGAAGATTTTCGCGCATACCATCCGCAAAGCCTTTATCGATCCAAAACGTGCGGTTCCACGCCAGGGGCGAGCGTGCGATCACGCGCGCATAAAGCACCTTCTCTGTGCCGCGGGCAGCCGACGGTTTAAGCTCCAGCAGTTTAGCCAGGCGGTCATTTTCGGCGAGAATTTCCCTCGATTGGATAAGGTCCATTTTTTCTTTCGAAAACATCTGCCGCCAGGCTCGGTTTTCGTCGGCGTTGCGGCGGAAATAAAAAATATCTTCTGCGGTACGCGCCAGCGCGCTCGAGACGCTTACAGGATAACGCATCAGCGAAAAAAGGCTGCCGCGGATGGAGGCTGAAAAACTTATAGGGGCGGCTACGAGAAGGATCGCGGACAGACCTGCCAGCAAAATAAAACGTCTGGGCCTGGTCTCGGAGCCCATGGAATGAGGTTAGTTTTCGGTGGAGCGGTTGGCGGAAACAGTGACGCGGCGCAAGTAGTTGATTTCGCTCAGGATCTTTCCGGTGCCCATCGCCACGCAGATCAGCGGGTTTTCGGCCACGTGCACCGGCAGGCCGGTTTCTTCAGAGATCAATTTGTCGAGCCCGCGGATAAGCGAGCTGCCGCCGGCCATGACGATGCCGCGGTCGATAAGATCCGCGCAAAGCTCCGGCGGCGTACGCTCGAGCGTCACGCGTACGGCCTCGATGATGTACTGAATAGGTTCTGCCAGCGCTTCGCGCACTTCCTCGGACGTGATCTTTACCATCTTCGGAAGACCTGATACGAGGTCGCGGCCGCGGATCTCCATCGAAAGCTCTTCATCCAGCGGATAAGCAGATCCTATCTTGATCTTGATCTCTTCAGCGGTGCGTTCGCCGATCATAAGGTTGTATGTCTTTTTCACGTGCTCGATGATCGCTTGATCCATCTCGTCTCCGCCGATGCGTATCGAACGGGAGAACACGATGCCTGCCAGCGAGATCACGGCCATTTCCGCCGTACCGCCGCCGATATCGATGATCATACTGCCGGCCGGCTCCTGGATCGGGAGACCCACGCCGATCGCGGCGGCCATCGGCTCTTCGACTAGATACACTTCGCGGGCGCCTGCATGCAGCGCGGAGTCACGCACCGCGCGCTTTTCCACTTCGGTGATGCCGGACGGAATCGCGATCACCATGCGGGGACGGACGAAACGTTTGCGGTTGTGAACTTTGTTGATGAAATAGCGGAGCATGGCTTCGGTGATCTCGAAATCCGCGATGACGCCGTCCTTCATGGGGCGGATAGCGACGATGGAACCAGGTGTGCGGCCGAGCATGCGTTTGGCTTCATCGCCGACGGCCAGCACCTCGCTGGTGCCCTTACGGATCGCGACAACGGAAGGCTCGCAGAGAACGATGCCCTGGCCCTTGACGTTGACGAGGGTGTTGGCCG
>CAZJAX010000007.1:10174-32348 GCA_964543965.1 uncultured Planctomycetia bacterium | reverse complement strand
AAGCCCTATCGGTCCTGAACCTATCTCCAGAATGCTCCCGTATTTCTTCGGGTTCCGTCTCAGCTCCTGCAGAATAGGAAGGTACCTGATCTTAAGCTCCTTCTGCGAGCGGTGATAGGCTCTGACGATGAGATTGCGGAGCCCTCCCCCGCCCAGATCGCTGTCGGCCCAGGGCTGTAGACTTTCGTAGAACTTTTTGAATGCGCCGGTCACTGTCTTTTTTCGCCTATGAAACTGCCCCACCGGTGAAATAGTTTGCCGAGAAATATCAGCGGAAAATAGCGCAGCACCTTGCGGCCGTTTCTTTTACTGTACACGGCGGAGGCGGCGGAGGCGGCGAAAGCTAGCGGCAGGACCAGCAGAAAATGCGTGACGGGGTTCCGGAGAAGAAAAGAGAAGCGCCCGAATCGGGCGTGCTTCAGGTCCAGCTTCGAAGATGATAGACGTCCCCAACGAAGCTCCTTGGCCAGAAAATCATCGAGGCGCGTGATGCCGTGGTCGTGATAGACATGGATGCTCGGTTCGAAATACACCCGGTAGCCCGCCTCAACCAGTTTCATTGCCAGATCCGGATCTTCATTGACTCGCATATCCTCCGAAAAGCCTCCCGCCTTGAGAAACGCCGCCTTCGATACAGCGGCGTTGGCGGTATTGAGATAATTATAAAATCGGGGCGGTCCGCTTTGCGCGTAAGCATAACTGGTGTACGCGAACGCCATTGCGACGCACCCCTTGTCCGAATCAAGCCTCCCGGCGACAGCAGCCAGACGCGGATAAAGCGCGCGCAGCTCGCGGAATCTCTCCGAAAATTTCTTCGCCCAATCTTTCGCGACACGGCAATCGGCGTCGGTGAACAGCACCACGTCGCCCCGGCACGCCTCGACGCCGCGGTTGCGCGCATACGCGGGGCCGTGGTTTTCCCTGAGCCGTATCAGGCGGCAGGGAAATTTCTTCGTGACCGCGGACGGATCCGTGTCGGAGCCGTCATCGACGACAACGACATCCAGCGGCACCGTGGAAAAATCATAAAGCGAGTGCAGGCATCTCTCGAGAGCCTGCTCGTCGTTGTGTATCGGGATGACGACCGAGACGGGAGCGGCGCCGGCGCTCATCAGAAAGCAGGCTCCGAGCGGTTCCAGACATCCGCCAGATACCGGTAGGCCTTTCTCTTCTGACGCATCAGGGTATCGGAGCCGTCGCCCATCGACACAACGCCGAACCACTCCTCATGATCCAGACGGTCGGGCGACGTCTCCCAGTATTTGGTGCCCTCGCTGTGCTCTGAGGGCGTGCCGTCCATGTACCAGCGGTCGCACCAGTCAAAAACGATACAGCCTATGGAATTGCCCGTCTTCTTTTTCTTCGGGTCGGCCGGATAAGCCGCGCTTTGCGTCAGGATGTCTTTCCATGAGCCCTTCAGATATTTTAGCTGCTGCTCTTCATCCTCCCGCCGCAGAGTGTTGTAAGCAAAAATGCCGAATTCCGAGATGAACACCGGCCGATCAAAAGTGCGCGAGACCTGTTTCCACAGAAAATCGAAACCGTGAGGTCCGCGGTAAGAATTGATCCCGACGATATCCACGTCCTGCGCGTGTTTAGCGTAATTCGCCAGATAGTTGGCGTTGCCCGGGTCTCCGTTGCATACGGCTACCGGGTGATCGGGGTCGAGCTCCTTGATCATTGCGGCGACTTCTCCGACGAGCGTCGCGTAGGCCAAAGGCTCTGTCTTGGCGTTGCACTTCGACCAGCTGGCGATATCATTCTCGTTGCCCAGAAGCCAAAAAAGGACGTAAGGCTCGTCTTTATTGTCCAGCACCATCGCTTTTACGGACTTTTTGATATTCTCGCGGTGCTTGGGATTCCTGTAGTCGGTTCCCTGTTCCCAATCGGCGCCGGAGCCGATCGTCCAAGAACCCATAAAATTCCCCATGATGACGCGGATACCGTAGTCCTTATGCAGCTTCCTCAACAGCTCCTTATTCACCGCGTGGTCATATTGCAGCTTTGCCGAAGGATTGTCTTTGTAAATGCGCCCTAGGATCGGGTTGTCCGAGGGTACGTGATACAGGCGTATCGTGTTGACGCCCATCTTTTTCATGAGGCTGAAGTCGCCTTCGGGATCCTCGCCCGCGTCGCGGCGGTTATTGCGGTTTTCATCGGCCCAGGTCTCAAAAGCGACGTCGTTGAGCCGGTCGCCGTCATCGTCGATCGTCATCCAGTCGCGCATCGTGGCGTCCTGAGGGCTTTCACCGATCTGGACAGGCGCGAACATGACGCCCTTGATAAAGTAAGGTTTGCCTCCGTCAAGAAGCTCCCAGGAACCGTCGTCATATTTTACGACGGACACCCTGCCCGAGCCGCGGCGTTCGACGGTTTCACGCGCAAATGAGCAGGACGAGTGAAAGAAAACCAGGACAGCCGCCGCCGTCAGCGCCGCCGTCTTCGAAAAAGTGATACGCATCACGCCCCCCTCCCTTGAAACATCACAGGACAAACACTCTCTCGCGGATAGAGCCATAGACCCTGCCGTAAACCGCTACGATCTTCTTGATCGCGTCCAGGACGAGGATAGCCGCAAGATCCGGCGCAGCGTATGGAATGCCTCCGCGCTTGAGCCGGCTCCGGTAGCTTAAGATCAGCCGGACGCCGAGATACAGCATCGCGGCTGCATAAATGAGCGCAAAGGGCCTCCACACCCAAGACAGCACCGCGCCGCCGAACAGAGTAAAAACAAAATAGGACTCATTGGTCCAGGTAAAGCTTATGAAGAATGGAAATTCATAGATCCCTGAAACGGGGCTCTGGATGATAGCGCGCTTCTTATAATCGCGCTTTACGAAGGGCGCCAGAGAAATGCGGTATTCGAAAATACGCCTCAGGAACTGCCAGTAACTGCGGTGCATCACATGCCAGACGAACACATCCGGGTGAAATATCGCAAGCTTCGCTCCCGCGTCGAACGCTCGCACCGTCACGTCGCTGTCCTCACAAACGATGGTCAGCGTCGCATCAAAACCGCCGATCTTTTCAAGCACGGACCGCTTATACGTCGCATTGCAGGTGACGAGGATCTCACCGCACAGCACGGCGCCCCGGCTCGTCACCATTTTACCGTAATAATGCGCCGGCTGGACGAATTCGATCGCCTGTACCTTCTCAGGAAGCGTTGCCGGCTCATGCATCGGGGACATCCCGCCGATGCCGTCCCAACCCTCCTCGGCGAAGAGACGCTCGATCGCTTCAAGCCAATCCTCGCGCGCATAAGCGTCCGCATCGATGAAGGCGATCAGATCGCTGTGCGCCGCTCGCCAGCCGCAGTTGCGCGCCGCCGCCGAGCCCTGCACCGGCTCTCTGAGGAGCTTGATGTTCAATGACGGGTTTTCGGCTCCGAAAGAAGCGATCACCTCATGCGTGCGGTCTTTGGAGTTGTTATCGACGCACACGATCTCATCCGGCCGCCGCGTCTGAGACAGCAGGCTTTGCAGGCACTTAAGCACCGTATCCGACGCGTTGTACGCGGGGATCACGACGGCGATGGTAAAACGCTTTGCGCTGCCTTCCATCTTTCCCCCTTTATAAAACCTAGACGACGAGAACGCCGTATCTGAGCGACCCGTAAATACGGCCTGCCTCCGAAAATAGCTTTTTCGCGATCTCGGCAAGCACCAGCGCCGGTACCTGCGCCGGCAGGATCTCCATGCCCAGAGCATCTGAGCGTCGGCGCAAGTCCAGGCCGAAGCGGAAAAGCGTCACGACTGATGCTGCAAAAAATACGGCCAACAGAAGGCGGAACTGCCAGGCCGCCGCGACCGCCAGGATCGCAGCGGTCAGAAGGTAAAATTCCCGAGTGATCATCATCGGCGCGGGAAAACGGCGGCGAAGGATGCCCTTGCCCGGAAGATGAATAAGGGCTTCTCCCTGAAAATGTTTTTTGACGAGTTTCGCCAGGATCATGCGGTATTCAAATATACGCTTCCAGTAGCCTGGAAGCGTTTTACGCGGCTCATGCCAGACGACGACGTCCGGATGCCATGAAAGAAGCCTTAAACCCCCCTCGACCGCGCGTATCGACAAATCCATGTCCTCGCCCGTGAGCGAAAGCCCTTCATCGAAACCCCCGAGACGATCCAGCGCGCTTTTACGGTAAGACGCGTTGCAGGTTCCGAGCAGCTGCCCGAAAAGACAGCGATGCGACCCGGAGATCTCGGTGCCCGTAAACGGCGCAGGGATCGCCATGTCGAGCGCCTGAAGCTTGGCCGTGATGCCCTGCGGTTTCCAGAAGCGGTAATAACCGCCGATGCCGTCCCAGCCGCCGCTCGCATAAAGGGCTTCGAGCTTCTCGAGCCAGTCCTCGCGCGCGAACGCGTCCGCATCCGTAAAAGCTACGGCGTCCCCTGTCACTTCGCGGAGCCCGCGGTTTCGAGCCGGAGCGGGGCCTCTGCGGGTTTCGCTGAGCATCAAGATCTTCAGATCCTTGTGCGTATCCGCGAAAGAACGCATGACCTCGGCCGTCTTGTCCGTCGAGGCGTTATCCACGAGAATGATCTCATGCGGACGACGGGTCTGAGCCGCTAGGCTTTCGAGGCATCGCCCGATCGTCCCTGCGGCGTTGTAAACCGGGATCACCACTGAAAATTTCAAACGGGCAGCCCTTTGATCTTAAAGACACCGGATCTTGCCAAAAAGAGCGTATAGCCGCCGGCGGCGGCGGTGAAAGCGCCGTACACGTTCCATCCGGCGAACAGATAAAAAATTCCGAACAATACGGCGCCCCCCGCCGCCGGCACCAGCCACACTTTCGCCGTGTCCGGCTTGAAAACTTTCAAACGAAATATCGCCCAGTGCGCGAAGAAAAGAAAGGCCACCGACCCGAGTGTCGCCGACGCGGTGCCCAAGGCTCCCCACCGCGACGTGCAGTAGACGCTCGTGGCGCCGTTCAGAAGGCAGGCGGCGGCGACAGCGGCGAAATCATATTTCTGCGCGTTGGCGATGAAGAGCACGCGGCCGAGAAAATACGAATTGCCCAGAAAAAGCACCACCCAGACCAGCACCCGCAGAAGTCCCGCCGACGGCCCGAACTCGGAGCCGAAGAGAAGCTTGATCCAGAAATCCGAAAAACAGAAGACCAGCGCGATAAAAAGGAAGAGTCCGGCCATCAGCCATCGTATCGCCGTCTCGGTCAGGTCCCTGAACCGCTCTTCGGACTCATGATGCATCCGGGAAAGGAACGGAAACAGCGCCGTCCCGAAACTGTCGATAAAGAGAAACGCCAGCACAAGGAATTTACCCGCCGCATTGTAGAACCCGACCGCCGTCTCCCCCTGCATCTTCGAGAGCACGATCACGTCCGTCGACAGAAAAAGACTGTTCACGCCGCCGACGAAAGCGACCCAGAGCGAAACTTTGAGCATGCGCGAAAAGGTCTTCCGTTCAAGCGGCGGCCTGGGACCCGAGAAAACGCGCGGCAGAAGCGCCAAATTCGCAAAAAAACCGATGAAATAGCTCACCGTGATCGCAGCCATCGCAAGCTCAAGGCTGCCGTAGATGACGAGCGCCGCGACCGCGCAGGCGATCTTCGCGGCTTCACGGACGAAAACGGTGAAGAAGGCCAGCCAGCTTTTGTGATGTGCGGTAAAAGAAGCTTCGACGTAGCGGTTCAGGCTGTCCGGCAGAAGCGCCAAAGAGACGATGAAACCGCAAAGACGCAGCTCCTCCGAGTACCCGGCCAAGAACAGGACCGCGTTGAAAAGCACCGTATTGACGGAGGAGAAAGCGGCGCCGATCAAAAACGCGTGCCGCAGATAATGGCGTGTCTGTGAAGGCCCGCGAGGGATCTCCCGCAGAAGGAACGAGTCGACGCCGAAACAGGAGAGGATGCGGAAAAGAGCGTAATAACTGAATATCGTCGCATAGATGCCGAAAGCGCGCACCCCGAGGACACGCGCGATCAGCACGGAGATCATAAAAAAGGAAAGCGGCATGAAGAGCTTGATGCCGAAAAGGACGGCGCTGTTCACGAAAAGCGTTTGGACGGGATTGCTCTGTTTCGATGGGTCGATTTTTATCACAGCTCCCTTGGGCGGCCTTCGAATAAGTATGCAGGAAGCGCCCTGAGATATCAAGCGTCCATGTTATAATGGCGGGGTATTCCAATAAAAGGAGCGCGTATGTTCGGCGGCGGCAATCAAGGGCCTTTCAACGACGGCATCATGGCCTTCGCAGGCTGGATCGTGGCGGGGGTCCTGGCATTTTTCGTGCTCGCGATGACTCTGGATTTCATCCAGACCCGCGTGGATCCCGGATCCAAGGAGCAGAGCGCCGGCGCCGAAAATTACTTCGCAAAAGTAGACAAAAGAAAGCTGGTCAAGTCTGTGGTCTCCGGCCAGGATCGCAGGCAAGAAGAGTATTAACCTCCCATTTTAAGCAGGAGTCCCCGATGAAGCGCTTTTACGCCTTACTATTCGCCCTCAGCCTTTTGCCCGCCTCCTCCGAGGCGGCGATACATACCGAGTCCGTCCTGTATGAACAGGGCGGTAAAACCCTCGAAGGGTATCTCGCTTACGATGACGCCGCCGAGGGCAGGCTGCCCGGCGTACTTGTCGTGCATGATTGGATGGGTCTGCGCGGTTCCACAAAAAAGCGCGCCGAGGCGCTCGCAGCGCTCGGGTATGTCGCTTTCGCCGCTGATATCTACGGCAAGGATGCCCGCCCCGCCGACCAGAAAGAAGCGGGGGCTGCGGCCGGGATCTACAAAAGCGACCGCAAGCTCATGCGGGAGCGTACGGCGGCGGGACTGGAAGTTTTGAAAAAGCAGGATAAAACCGACTCATCACGCACAGCCGCCATCGGCTACTGCTTCGGCGGAATGGCCGTGCTGGAGCTGGCTCGAAGCGGCGCGGACGTGCAGGGCGTGGTCAGTTTTCACGGCGGTCTCGACACGCCGGACTTGAACGGCGCCAAAAACATCAAAGCCAAAGTGCTCGTTCTTCACGGCGCAGACGACCCCTTCGCGCCCGCCGAGCATGTGACCGCGCTCGATGACGAGCTGCGGCAGGCCGGGGCCGATTATCAGATCCATCTCTACGGCGGCGCGGTTCACTCATTCACCGAGCCTGAAGCCGGAAACGACCCGTCCAAAGGCGCCGCTTACAACGAGTCTGCCGATAAGCGTTCATGGGAAGCGATGAAGCAGTTCTTCGCGGAGATCTTCTAGGCAGAAAATAAGAACGGACAGCCCCGTCTGACCGGAACCGTCCGAAAATGAATATCCCCCGCCATCTTTTGGATGACGGGGGATTTCTTTACTAAGCCGTGATTACAGCTTGACGACGTTAGTGGCCTGCTCGCCTTTGGGTCCCTGCGTGATGTCAAAAGACACCAGCTGACCTTCGGCCAAGGTTTTGAAACCTTCGCCCTGGAGCGCTGAAAAATGGACGAATATGTCCTTGTTTCCGCCCTCGGGGGTGACAAATCCATAACCCTTTTGATCGCTAAACCACTTCACTGTTCCTCTAGCCATTTGAATATTCTCTCTTTTCTTATTATTTACTACATTTTTACGCTGTTCTCGGCTTGCAAAAAACAAAAAAAACCGCAGAGTAGTAAGTTCCGCGGTTTTTTAAAACATTATTCTTTGAAGTTTCAAAAACAACCTTGTACGAACTACGAAACAAATATAACATAAATGGCCATAAAGTCAATAGTTTGGGGTAATATAGCCTATCATGACCTTGACTCCCAATTTCTTTGACGAAACCCTCTTCACAGGCTTTGCGCCCAGGGACGGCTTTTTCGCCGAAAAGGCGCTCAAAGGCCATTACAACGGGGCCGCCAAGCTCCACATGACCTGCCCGTCCCCCGGCGACACCGAGGCTGACACCCTTCGCAAAGCCCTCTTTTTTGAGAAATGGAAGGACTGGCGGGCCTGCCTCGACGCCTCGGTGACAAACGCGGAAAAGACAGCCTTCCACTACTTCCTGAGGAAGCCCGACGATTTCCTCGGTTTCATCTGGGAAATTCCCCGCGAGACTCTGGCGGCTTATTATCATTCCTATCAGGCCTATCTCTGGAACAAGCTCCTGCGGAAAGTGATGGAAAACGACCCCGACGAAGAAGCGCTAAAAGCGCTTAAGATCCCGCTCTTCTCCCGAGGCGCGGTCATGCCGGATATGGAGCTTCAAAAGCTCTGGCAGGAAATTCTGGATGCAGAAAAGATAGATTCCGGGATGTTCTTATCGACGAAAATGAAAAAAGCCCGATTCATTCCAGGCGAGCGGCCCGCCGTAAAGACCGCCGCTTAAGTCTTGGCGGTCTGCCCCTCGCGGACGACTTTGTAGACGATCTCGCCTTCCTTGGCCTTATTGAACTTCTCACGCGCGACTTTTTCCACGTATACGGGATCGTCCCGGAGCATTCTGAGCTCCGTTTCCAGCGCGTTATTCTGCACCTTTAGCTTTTGGATCTCCTGCTCAAGGTTGTCGCTGCGGCGCGCCAGGTTTTCAATGCGGATAAGCTTGGGAGTAAGGAATACGACGAACAAGACGAGGAGCAGGGCAAACATCACCGCCGTAGCGGATCGCTTGATCCTGCTCCCCATCGCTTATTTCGCTCCGAACTTGGCTTTGGGACCCAGCTCTTCTTCGATGCGCAGAAGCTGGTTGTATTTGGCGACACGATCCGTGCGGGAGAGCGATCCTGTCTTGATCTGACCGGCTCCGGTGCCGACGGCCAGGTCCGCGATGAACGCGTCCTCGGTTTCGCCCGAACGGTGGGACGAGATCACGCCGTAGCCCGCCTTCTGCGCCATCTTGATCGCCTCAAGCGTCTCGGTGACTGTGCCGATCTGGTTGACCTTGATGAGGATGGCGTTGGCTGCTTTCATGTCGATGCCTTTTTTGAGGCGCTCGGGGTTTGTCACGAAGAAATCATCGCCGACGATCTGAACCTTGGAGCCCATAGATTTCGTCATCTTGACGTAGCCGGACCAGTCGTTCTGGTCGAGGCCGTCCTCGATCGAGTAGATCGGGTACTTTTTCACCCACTCGGAATAAATGCCGATCATCTCGTCTGCGGAAAAGATGCGGCCGGGGTTAGACTTCCAGAACTTATACCCCTTGCGGCCTCCCTCGTCAAAAAGCTCGGACGATGCGCAGTCGAGCGCGATCTTGATCTGGCTGCCGGCCTTATAGCCGGCGGCTTGGATCGCCTCCATGATGACTTCGAGCGCTTCCTCGTTGCCGAGATTGGGCGCAAAACCGCCCTCGTCTCCCACCGCGGTGACGTGGCCCTTTTTCTTCAGGATCGTCTTCAGCGCATGGAATATCTCCGTGATCCATCGCAGGCCCTCGGAAAACGAGGAGGCGCCTGAGGGCGCTATCATGAATTCCTGAAAATCGATCTTGTTATCCGCGTGCTTGCCGCCGTTGATGATGTTGGCCATAGGCACGGGCAGGTTGTAATTCCTGTTCTTGTGAAGAGTGCCGATGTGTTTCCAGAGAGAGACGCTCTGAGACACGGCGGCCGCGCGGCAGACGGCCATCGACGCCGCCAGGATGGCATTGGCGCCGAGGTTGGCTTTGTTGGGAGTGCCGTCCGCTTCGATCATGAGCTTGTCCGCGCCCGCCTGGTCGAGAGGATCCTTCCCCTTCAAAACTTTGGCGATGAGGCCGTTGGTGCTCTTCACGGCTTTTAGGACGCCCTTGCCGAGATAACGGCTCTTGTCGCCGTCGCGGAGCTCCACCGCTTCATACTCACCGGTCGAGGCGCCGCTGGGAACCGCCGCGCGCGCGAAAGAACCGTCGGACAAAAGACAGTCAGCTTCGACCGTCGGGTTTCCGCGTGAATCCAGAATCTCGCGGCCTTTGATTTCTTTGATCGTGACTTTAGCCATTTTTTCTCCTTGAAACAGGTGGCGTTGATTGAAAAATTTAGAAGATTATAGAATCCCGCGGCGTCTTCGTCAACGTCTGCGGAGCACGCGCCTTACCGCTTCAGGGTAAAGCTTGTGCTCCAGCGCATGGATTCTTTTTTCCAGCGTTTCCAGCCTATCCGTGCGCAAGATCCTGACCTTTTCCTGCAAGATCACGGGGCCTGAGTCCACTTTGAGCGTCACATGATGCACGGTGACGCCGGTCTCAGAGACTCCCGCCTCAAAAGCATCGCGGATAGCGTGCGCGCCTTTGAACGCCGGGAGATAGGACGGATGGATATTGATCACACGGCCGCGGTAAGCCCCGATGAAGTAAGCGGTCAGGAGACGCATGAAGCCTGCGAGCACCACAAGCTTGATGTTCTGGCTCCTCAAAATCCTGACGATGATCTTTTCGTAAGATTTGCGGTCCGGGAAAAGTTTTGGACTTAAGAGGACGGCAGGGATGCCCAGTTTTTTAGCGCGCTCCAGCGCGTAGGCCTTGGGATTATCACAGACCATGAGGGCGATCTGCCCCCCGAGCTTATGTCTGCGCGCAGCTTCGGCGAGCGATTGAAAATTAGAGCCGTTTCCCGAACAGAAGACGGCGATCTTGACGCCGTCTTCCATCGGTTTACGGGACATGGGAGGAAAAACTAGCCGGCGAGGGCTTTGTCGAGCTTGGCCTGCAAGTCGGGCTGACTCATCGCGCCGACGAAGCGCTGGGCTTCCTTGCCGCCCTTAAAAAGTATCATCGTCGGGATATTCATGATGCCGAGGTGGCCGGGAGTCTCCTGGTTTTCATCGACGTTCATCTTGCCGATCTTGAGCTTGCCGTGATAACCGGGCGCCAGCGCGTCCAGGATCGGGCTCATCATGCGGCAGGGTCCGCACCACTCGGCCCAGAAATCGACGAGAACAGGCGAAGACGACTTGACGACTTCGCTGTCAAAATTAGCGTCCGTGAACTTGAGTACGTCTGCGCTTGCCATAAATGCCTCCTTGGTGCGGTCTATTATATCAAAAAAAACGAGCTGGAGACCGGGATTGAACCGGTGACCTGCTGATTACGAATCAGCTGCTCTACCAGCTGAGCTACTCCAGCGAAAACTGGTATTTAAACCGAAAACTTTATTTCTTGTGCCTATCTACCCCCGCCCGCTTTAGCGGGACGGGTCCGTCCTGCTGTAAAACAGCAGGCGGAAGCTGAGCTACTCCAGCGAAAACTGGTAATAAAAGACTAAACCGAATCTTAGCTTGTTCTGGGCTTCGACGCCAGGCGCTTGTCCCAACGGGTCGAGTAATCGCTCAGCCGCTTGAGCAAATCCTGAGACGACGGCTGCGGCTGTACCGCGCCTCCGAGCAGGATGTCACGCGACGAAACGGATCGGCCGTAATAAAGACTGTTCGAATTATTGTCCTGAGTAAGCACTGTGCCGTCGAGCGCCAAGCCGGCAAAAAGTCCCCGGCTCCTCGAATATGCCAAGATGCTGGCCTTGAGAAACAGGTCCGTGGAACCCTGCGTGTCTCGGCCGACAGGCCCTGCGACCGCCGCCGCATCGCCGCCCATCGTGAAATTGTTCTGTAAAAGGCTTTCGACGCCGGCCTCGTTCATGATCACAAGGATGATATCCGTCGCTGAGCCGCCGATCTGAAAGCCGAAATTTCCGCCGCCGAGCGTCGAAAATGCGACCGGCCCCCACTGACCTGTCTTTTCGTCCCGCTTCACGACGACGCCCTTGCCGAAGCGCGCGCCAAAAATAAAAGCGCCCTTGAGCACGTTGGGATAGATCGCGATCGCTTTGCACTTGGCCAGCATCTCTTCGGGTATGCTTTGATCCGGCGAAATCATGACTTCGTCTACGACACGGCATGCTTCCCAGATGCGGTCGTCAAGCTCGGTCGTCGGAGCGGCCGAAGCCGGCGCCGCAAACGATCCGGCGATGATCGCAAACGTAAGAGACAAAGCTGAAAATTTTATCTTCATGGCGCTCCTGTCAGGTTGAACGGCAAACCCCGCGAAAACGGAATTCATTCTAGCATAAAAGCGGGATTTTTCGAGAGGTTCTTTTAGGAGGTGCGGCGCAGGGCTTCGGGCTTATTGCTGAGGTCCGCCACAGGGATGGTCACGCCGCGGGTATCTTTCTTCACCGGCAGATGGATGTCCGAAGCCAAGCCGAAAAGCCACAGCACTTTGATCGTCATGTAAGTGACGTCGATCTCCCACCAGTGGAAACCGTGGCGAGCCGAGCGTTGAAACGCGTGATGATTGTTGTGCCAGCCTTCACCGAAACTCAAAGCCGCGACCCACCAATTGTTGCGCGATTTATCCGTGGTCTCATAATTGCGGTAGCCCCAGACGTGCGAAGCGGAATTGACGAACCAAGTGCTGTGATACACGCAGACGGAGCGGACAAAGATGCCCCAGACGATGTAAGGCCACCCGCCGAGCGCGTACAAGGCCGCCGTCAGCGCCAGAACGGGCAGCATGTGGTTCTTGTCCAAAAACACGAGGAACTTGTCGCGCACCATGTCAGGCGCGTACCGCTTATAAGAATCAAACTTGGCCAAGTGCATTTCGCGCGCAAAAAGCCAGCCGATGTGCGCCCAGAAAAAACTCTTCAGCGGGCTGCGGGGATCCTTGAAGGGGCTGTGGGGATCCTCCTCCATGTCGGAATAGCTGTGATGATAGCGGTGTGCGGCGACCCAATTGATGGGACCCGCTTCACCGGCAAGGCAGCCGCAGATCGCCAGCAGATACTCGATGGGCTTGGATGTCGTAAAGCTGCGGTGCGTGAAATAGCGGTGATAGCCCAAACAGATCCCGATGCCGCCGCAGAGCCACCAGAGAAAAAGCATCACGCCGACAGCTTTCCAGCTGAACGTGAAAAAAGCCGCCAGCGCGCCGACATGCATAAAAACGATCCACCCGAGAACGACCCAGTCGTGCCGGGTCGATAACGGCTTACGGCGTATCATCGTGGTATTGGAGGAAATGGCATCACTCTTTGTCATAGGTATGTTGATTTTACACGAACCGGCCGGAGAATTCCAGACATTCTAAACCTTTTTCGAAAGAATTAAGCGGTCCAGCTCTCCCTTTAATACAGGGAGCACTTCCTGATAGCGGAAAACACCCAGCGATTCGGCTTTCTTCTTGAGGGTCACCGTCGTCGGGCCGCACCAAACTCCGAGGTCGGCGTCGTCCGTTTCACCGGGGCCGTTCACGCGGCAGCCCATCACGGCAATCGTAAACTTGTGATCTTTGGCGTATCGGGTCATCTCCTTGACTTCCTGGGCAAGCTTCACGAAGTCTCCGTTCTCAACCCGCGAGCAGGACGGACAGGAAATGATGTTGAGTCCCTTGCCGAAGTCCGGCGCTGAAATGAATTTCCCCTCCCGGATGTCCTGGACGATCTGGCGTCCGTACGTGATCTCCTGGTATTTTTCCGGATTGGGCAGCGTCAAAGATACGCGCACCGTATCGCCGATGCCCAGAGGAAGAAGTTTTTCAAAAGCGAGCCTGGTCTTGATCACGCCGTCAGGCAGCAGCCCCGCCTCGGTCACGCCCAGATGGATGGGCACGTCCGGGCGCCGCTTGGAAAATTCGAGGTTGCAAGCGACGACTTTCTGAGGATCCGAGTCCTTGAGGCTGACGACATACTCGGTGAAATGAAGCTTGTCCAAAAGATCGCAGTGCCAGACCGCGCTCTCCACGATCGCCTTCACGTGGCTGCCCTGATACTTTTCGAGAAAATGAGGCGCCACAGATCCGCAGTTGACGCCGATGCGGATAGCGTTGCCGTTGGCTTTGGCGACCGAAACTAGCCAGGCGACCTTGTCCTCGATCGGCCGCGCTTTATCAAGATGGTGCAGGTGGCCGGGGTTGTAGCGGATCTTGTCGACGTGGGGCGCCACGTCGGCGGCCAGAGGAAAGTTCTCCTGCAGGTCGACGACGAGGCGCGCCTTGGTGGACTTGCGGATGACCTTCAGAGCGTCGACGTCTTTCTGATTGTCCACGGCGATCCGGATGAGGTCTGCGCCTTTTTCTTCGAGCGTGCGGATCTGCGCGAGCGTCGCATCGATGTCCTGCGTATGCGTCGCGCACATCGACTGAACGGAGACCGGGGCGTCTCCCCCGATCTCCAGACCGCGGACCTTGATCTTACGTGTCGATTTTTTCATGAAGATCCGCTTATCAGATCCTACTTGGTCTTGCTCGTGTCGTATTTTTCGTATTCCATCCAGCGGGAACCTTCGAGGATCGGCAGATTGGCCTCGGTCGGGACATAGATGACCTGCATCTGGTTGGTCTGCATGCCTTCGATCCATTTATACCGAAGGTAATTGTTGGTGATGCTGTTGGCGATGATGTTGTTGGACTTCGCCACGCCTTCGGCGCGCGCGACCTCGATCTCGGCGTCCTTTTTGGCTTTGATGAGTTCGAACTCTCTTTGCAGGGATTCCTGCTCTGCCCGGAGCTTGAGTTCGATCGACTGAGCAAAGCTGGGTGGCAGGCGCACGTCGCGCAGCAGCACATCCTGGACGCGGATGCCCCTTTCGGACAGTTTGTTCTCGAGGAAACCGAGGATCTTCAAACCGATCTCCTTGCGCCCGGCATCACTGTAAAGCGCCTTGACCTGATAACCCGAAACGACGTTACGGATGGCTTCGCGGAAATAAGGTTCTATGATCGCTTCTTTATAATAGCGGCCGACAGTCTTACGGACCATGACTGCGTTCTGCTTCTCGATATTGTAAAGCAGGGACACGTCCAGCGTGGATATAAGCCCTTCCGACGAAGGGACCTGGGCCGTTTCCTTGAGTTCCTGCGTCTTCACATTCCAGACTTCGATCCAGCTGATAGCAGGAATGTAAAAATGCCAGCCGGTATCGACCGGCGTATCCTGGATCTTGCCGAAATCAGCCTTCACGCCGGTCTGGCCGTCTTCGACGGCAGTCAGCGCGCACCCCTGAAAAGTCAGAGCCGATACAACCAACAAAATGAATCCGAGCGCTTTTTTCATGTCCTTTGCTTCTCCTGTTTGGCGGATCAAATATGAGAATTAAAAGTATACACCCGGTCGAAGATATTTTAAACTACAATACGATAAGGCTCGAGGACAACTAATGAAAACTTGCTATACCCTCAAAGATGGACTCCTGGCTCCGATGGATTCTCCTCAGGCGCCGATCGCCATCTACACACTGCCGGACGACAACGAAAAGCGCCAGCTTCTGGAAACGCTGGGTCACGACCGGCACGACCTGGAGTCAGCGCTCGATCCGGACGAGCTTTCACGCGTCGAGTTCGGCCCCGATGACACCTACATCATCTGGAAGCGGCCCAACAACGCCTCCTACCAGAAGCATCTTAGGTTCGAGGTCTCTTCCCTTGGCATCTTCATACAGAAGGATCATCTGACCGTCATCCTCGGCGACACATCCCCCTGCTTCACCGGACGTGAATTTCAGCAGATCGAATCGATGAACGACCTTGTCCTGAAGCTGTTTCTACACACAGCCCGCCACTACCTCGATCACTTGAAGGTCATCAAACAGCTGGCGCAAGAGATCCAGACAAAGCTGAACCTCTCGATGGAAAACCGCTACTTGATCCAAACCTTCGTGCTCACCGAAAGTCTCGCCTACTACCTCAACGCGATCGAGGGAAATGCCGGGGTACTTTCAAAACTGCGCAGCTGCGCCGCCAAAATGAACTTTTCTCCGAAAGAGATCGAAGCGCTTGATGACATCGTGATCGAAAACGAGCAGTGTGAAAAGCAAACCCAGCTTTACAGCTCGATGATGAACGGCCTCATGGATGCGCGCGGCACCATCATCAATAACAACATGAACGTCCTTCTGAAGAATCTGACGCTCATCAACGTCGTCTTCCTGCCGCTCAACCTGATCGCCGGCATCTTCGGCATGTCCGAATACAGCGTGATCACAGCCAAGATCCCCTGGTGGATCTCCTATCCGGGATTCATGGTGCTGATGGGGGTCGCCGGCTGGCTGATGTGGGTGGTTCTTGTACGTTTGAACGTGCCGGGCAAAGCCGCCGGCTTCAAAGAAAAATAAAAGACCGGTCTAGCGCCAGTCCGTCCCGTAAAAAAAGATCCTCCCGTCCAGCTTCCCTGCCTCGAACGGCTTCGGCATAAAAACGGCGATTCTTCCGCGAGTTTCCTTCAGATCCGCGAACATTTCGATCTCACGGTAATGAGGGCGGTCCGTATAGTCATCAACGAGTATTTTGGCAGGCGTGCCGGCAAGATATTTTACACACGTCAGCGCTGACGCGACGCGAAAGCGCCCGTCGACCAGCACGAGATCCGGACGCCGGCTTCCCCCGAGAATGAGGTCCCAGGGCGCCTGCGCGTAAGAACGCCAGCGCGCGGCACGGCGCTTCGAAAGCCTCTTAAAAACGGGGATGCCCCAGTCCCCGGTGAGTCCGGTATCCGCATAGATCAGCGTCCCTTTGGATGCGGGTCCGACTTTGCGGCGGACGGCGTTGCCGTAAAGCCTGCTGTTTTCAACGGAAATGAATTCTTTGCCCAGCTTCGCCGCCATCACGGTGCTGCCTCCGGAACCATACTCGAGATAAAATGTGCACCGAGATAATTCGTTTTCAAAATAGGAGAGCCCGGCAGGCTCCATGTGAGGGAGTTCGGGGACGCGGATCCCTTTGATCAGACGGCGGAGACTATGAGATAAGGGTGCCATAAGGCTCATGGTAACACACGGGAAATAAAAACTAGAGGATTTACAATCGAATGCGCCTCTGCTAATATCTTGTCTTCCCTCTTTTAGCCGAGGTAGCTCAGTGGTAGAGCGCCGCCCTGAAAAGGCGGGCGTGGGCAGTTCGATTCTGCCCCTCGGCACCATTTTTTTGAGCAAAAAATAGCACCGGTTCTCATGAGAGCCGGTGCTATTTTTTATGGCTTTTAAATGACCGCGTCTGCCTCGATCTCGATCAGAAGCTTCGAATCGATAAGCTTTGACACTTCGACCATGGTCGTCGCGGGACGAATGTCTTTAAACGCTTCACCGTGCGCCTTTGCGGCCTTTTCCCAATCAGCGATGTTGGCCATAAAAAGGCGCGTGCGGACCACGTTCTTCATCGAGGCGCCTGCCTGCTGAAGCGCAGCTTCGATGGTCTTAAGCGCGCCGGCCGTCTGCTCATACACGTCCGCTCCAGGCGCGGTCGTCCCCGATACGAAGATCTGCGATCCTACCTTCACGGCTCTCGAATAACCGATGATCGGCTCCCATTTGGAGCCGGTGGAAATATTCTGACGCGTCATCTTTTCTCCTTGGGTTGTATTCATTTAAGAAACTCCTTTATTTTTTCGGCAGGGCGCGCGAGGATCGCTTTCGCTCCCCTCTCAACGATGGGTCTTTGGATCAAATCGGGGTGCTCTGCCATCAGATCGATGATCTCGGCATCTGTCAGAGCCTTCTTGGCAAGCCCGAGGTCGCGGTAGATGTCTTCCTTCGTCCTCAAAAGCTCTTTGGCGGAAATCCCCATTTTCTTCAGAAGATCTTTGATCTTCGTCCCCGACAGAGGCCGGACGAAATAATCAACCGCGTCAAAGTCGACGCCGCTCTCTTTAAGAGCCGCGTAAACCTGGCGGCAAGTCGTGCAAGTAGGTTTCTGGTACACTGTGATCCGATTCATCATCCCCGCCCTCCTCTAAACGTCTCATTGTAGCAAAACGCTTTATAGAGTCATAGGCTGTCTTCCATCTCAAATTAGACAATATTTGATAAAATTTGTTAAAATTTTATGATAATATGCTTCTCATGAGAAGACTTTGGCTCGCCGCCGCAGGATTTTTGATGCTCGCCCCCTCCGCTTGGGGCGCGGCCGCCATTTCCGGCGAAGCGCAGCGCCAGCTCGATTCCCAGACGACAGCGATCTACCGTCCGGATAAGGAGCCCGTCACAAAGATCCCCGAAAAACCCGAGATCATCCTCGAGGAAAACAAGGAAACACCCCCGCCCGTCGAAGAAGGCCCGACGTTCTTCGTGAAGACGATAAAACTCGAGGGCAACACCGTGCTGCCCTCGAAAATGTTCGAGCCGCTGGCGGCCCCTTTCGAGAACAGGAGCTCTTCTTTCGCCAAACTGCGCGAGTTCAGCGATATCGTCACGAATGCTTACCGCAGCGAAGGCTATATCACGAGCCGGGCCTACATCCCGCCTCAGACCGTCACGGACGGCGCCGTGAAGATCAAGATTCTGGAGGGAAAGATCGGCCGGGTCTACGTCCGCGATAACCGCTACTTCAGCACGCAAAGCTATGAGAAATACATGATGTTCGGCCCCAAACGCGTGTTCCGCTATCAGGATCTCGAGAGAAATATCTACAAGATGACCCGCAACCCATCGCGCAAAGCCAAGGTCTATCTGATCCCCGGCGACACGCTCGGCCGCTCGGACATCATCCTGAAGGTCACAGACTCCAATCCCTTCCACGGTTATTACGAATACAACAACCGCGGCACCCGCTTTACGCACCTCTCGCGCCACACGCTGAACATCGGCAACGACAATTTTTTAGGCTATGATGATTCGGTGCGGTTGAGCGGAACGTTTGCCGAGGAAGGTGCGTTTCAGGGGGGCGGGCTCAGCTACAACTTTCCGATACCCCAAGTACCCGTGACGCTCAATCTTTCGGCCGGCATCGTGAAAACCCGTCTGGTCGGCTCTCTTGAACCTCTCGAGATCGAAGGAAAGTCAGTGAGTTTTTCGCCGGGACTTACCTATTACCTCGTACAAAGACCGGAGAGAACCGTCGAATGGTACGCGGGATTCAACTATGTCAACTCTATCTCGAGGGTCGCGGGCATCGAGTCGAGCCGCGACCGTGTACGGTCGATACAGACGGGTCCGCGGCTCACACTGCAGGATAAGAGCGGCAGGACGATCGCCAATGTGGATGCGCACTTCGGGCTTCCGGGCGTGTTCGGAGGCCTGGATACCAACGACGCCAACGCCAGTGTCCCCAACTCTGCAGCCGACTTCGTCTTTTACACGGTCAATTTTGCGCGGCTGCAGAGGCTTCCGCGTCAGATGGTCCTGGTCATGCGCGCCGGAGGTCAGTGGACGCGCGATACGCTCGTCTCGGTGGAGCAGTTCCGCGCGGGCGGAGCTTTCACGGTGCGCGGCTATCCGGAGTCAGACTCAGCCGGAGACTACGGCTGGACGATGAGCGCGGAGCTCAACGCCCCTGCGCACTTCCTTCCGAAAAGCTGGATGATCCCGCTGACCAAGAGAAGCTGGTACGACTCTCTGCGCTTCGTGACCTTTTTCGACGCGGCCAAGACTTACTTCCGCGAAAGAAGCTCGATCGCGGTGGAGAAAGACAAGCTTCTTCTCGGCACCGGCTTCGGCACGCGTCTGGAGCTCAACGAGCACTCGTACATCAGCGCCGATGTCGGCTTCCCCGTAGGTGACGACTCCACGGATAAGAACAACACTCAATTTCACATCACGATGCGGGGCGGTTTCTAGCGGGAGGCGGATCAGCTTCCCGGTTTGGGCGGGGCGCTGATGACGACTTTGTTGGGGTTGAGTCCTACCTTGATCTTCTGCGTGGTCTTGCGTTCCTTCAGGTCAATGATCGACATATAATCCTCGAATTCGTTGGTGACATACAGGCGGTTGTTCTCCGGCAGCACCGCGATATCCGACGGCTGGCCGTCGACGTCGATCGAGCCCATTTCGGTCGCGCTGTCGGCATTCACGATGGAAATGCTGCCCGAGCCGCGATTGGCGACGTAAAATCTCTTGGAATTTTTCGGATTCACCTGGATCGCGTATGGCGCTCTGCCGACCGAGATCGAGCGCACATGCTTCATTGTGACGGCGTCAACGACGATCACTCTGTTGCCGAGCGTATCCGTCACGTAAACCAATTTACCATCCAAAGAAAGCGCGATCCCGAACGGCGAGATACCCGCCTTTGCGGCGCCTGTTTTTCTCCCCGTCTCGGCATCATAGCGTGAAACAGTGCCGTCCAGACGCTCGACCACAAAAAGCTGGGTCTGGTCCATTGAAAGGGCTGCCTGGGTCGGCATCGAACCGACATGGATCTCCTTTAAAAGCTTCTGCTGCTTCATGTCATAAACCGCGACAAGGTCATCCGGAGTATTGCCGACGAACGCACGGTCGCCTTTTTTATTGAGCACAATGAACGCCGCCTCGTTTTTAAGGCCGTTGATGTCGCGGGTGCCGAATTCCTTGGTCTCGATCTGCATGATCCCCTTCTTCTTGCCCGTCCCGGCATACACGGAGCGCCCGTCATAGGACGCCGCCAGCGACGACGGCTTGGCCTTCAGGCGGAATTCCTTGAGAGTCTCGTAAGTGACGCCGCGCAAAGCGAGGATGCCGTCTTCCGATGACACATAGATCCCTCGCTTCATGATCTCGGTCGCACCCTTCCTGACCGACATGCTTTCGCCGTCGTAGATCATCTCTTCGCTGCCGTCGATGGCGGTCACATACACCGCGCCCTCTTCAACATAAACCTCCGAGGAAGAGTCCTCCGATACATTCTCATTCCAGACCGACTCGCGCTTCTTCTCGGCGATGAATTCCTGGATCTCCTCCGTGAGATCCTCGCCGTCCGATTCCTGCGCCGCATCTAAAGCGCTGATGCCGAGTCCGTTGTTGGCGTTCAGCGCGGCGGAGACGTTGCCGATGCCGGGGTCAGGCTCCGGCGTAAAGGAGAACCAGAATGAGTTATTGCCCCCGTCGAGACCGAAGGGAGGGTTGATAAAAACACCTGTGAGATTTACAGAGTCTGAAACATCGACGCGGTTGATATCCGCGACAGGCGCATTGACAGACCAAACAAACCCGGGGCTCGTGCTTTGGAGGCGGATACGGCTCAGACCCGGCGCGACACGGACATCCCAGGTGCCGTTGACATTAAAAGTTTCTCCCGCCGTAAATTGCACCGTCTTGCCGGGCGTCAGGATATGGAAATCATAGAAATCCAGAACCCCGCCCGGAGCGTCGATCACCGCTGTGGCCGCGGTGTCCAGATTGACTCTGCCGTTGTTGTGGTTGAACGTGCCTCCCGAGATCAGGAAGTCTCCCCCGATGATCATGGAGTCGGGGGCGTCGAACGTGCCCGCCGTCTGTGAAAACGATCCGTTCATGTCCAGGGGCTCGGCCACCGAAAGCGTACCCGCTCCCGTATGGGCGATGCTGTAGAAGATCGAGCCTCCATGATCCAGCGTCTGCGTGCCGGCGGCCGCGTTGAAAGTCACGGTGTTGGTTCCGGGGGTAAAGGTTCCCGAGCCCGTCCTGGTCCAGTCGCCCCCAACAGTGAAATCGCCCGAAGGCGCTATCAGCGTACCGGAGGAGAAAATGACATTGCCGGGAACCAAGACATCGCCGCTTGACCCGCTGAACGCTCCCCCGGAGACGGTAAGTCCTGCCGTCAGCGTCTGCGCCGCGGTAGAGGCCGCATAAGTGCCGCCGCTCACCGTCGTAAGACCGGTGACGTCGTGGGTGTTGGCATTGGCGTCAAATGTTCCAGCGCTGACTGTCATAGCGCCGGCTACCGATGTCGCGGCTCCGAGTTGGTAAATATCCGTAGAATCCGTGCTGGCGATAACCAAATTAAAATAATCCGTCACGCCGAAATCATTTATCGCGAAGGTATCCGCCGCGCTGTCGCCGTCTCCGGCATACCGCCAAGTACCGGAGTCGATGTCCTGGGTCAGACCGGTGATGGTTTGAGAGCCGCGAAGGCGGACGATGCCGTCGTTGGAGAACGCGGCACCGGTCATGGTCCAATCCTGGTCGTTCAAGTCGAAGGTGCCGGCAGAATTGGTGAAGTCAGTGCTAACGGTAAGTGAGTTGCCTGATAACTGGAGAGTGCCGGAGCCTGAATGGACGATGCTGCTGAATGTTTGGTTGTTGGTCGTCAACGTCTGGGTGCCCACGCCGCTGAAGGTGACGGTGTTGGCGTTGTCGTCGAACGTGCCTGCGGAGATAACGAGGTTGCCGGCGATCACTTTGGCGGTCGCCAACTCAAAAGTGTCGAGGCCAAAGGTTAGCGAGGCGACAGTGAGGTTGAAGTAATCGGTGGCGCCGAAGTCGATGATGGTGAACGTGTCGGCCACGAGGTCATTGTTTCCGACGTAAGTCCAGGTGCCGGAGTCGATGTCTTGAGTAAGAGAGACGGTCTCAGTGCCGCGCAGCCTCATCACTCCGTTATTGGAGAACGTTCCGGTAATGGTTTCGTTG
>CAZJAX010000007.1:0-10074 GCA_964543965.1 uncultured Planctomycetia bacterium | reverse complement strand
CAGGTCGAAGGTGCCGGCGGAGTTGGTGAGATTATTCGTCACGGTGAGGTCGTTGGTGGCAAGCTGCAGAGAACCCGTGCCCGAATGAGTGAGGCTGTAAAAGCTCGAACCGCCGGAGTTCAGCGTCCGCGTGCTGGAGGAATTGAATACCACGGTTCCGGTGCCCGCGTTAAAAGTCGAGGCATTTGAGAAATTTCCTGCGACGGTCAGGGTTTGAGAACCCGCGCTGAGGGTACCGCTGTTGATCGCAACGCTTCCCGACGCCCCGGAGGCGGTCGTGACGCTCAGAGAGCGCTCCAAGTTCACCGTGTTGGTATATCCGGAATTCAGCGACAGGCTGCCGATCGTCCCCGTGAATGCGGCGTCGACGAACGACACCGTATTGCTCGTCCCGTTAAATACGACATCATCCCCCGCGCCGGGCGTGGCGCCGCCGAGACCCGACCAGTTGAGCGCGTCGGACCAGATATCCGTGCGGTTGGAGTTGGTCCACGTCCCCGTAGGATCCCAGAGAACAGAATTGCCGCGGTTCGTCGACTCGAGCATGACGATCTTGGTGCCGTTCAAGTTGATAGAATCCTTCACCCAGGCATAAGTGATGTCGATGAAGCCGAGCGGGTTGACCTTCCACTGCACACCGTCCTCCATCGAGAGCATTTTCACGTGCTGACCGTAAGCGCCGGCCACGATCCAGCTGCCGAGTATCGTTTGTGTATTTTCTGTGTCGAAGTAGAGCTCCTTCGAAGGCGCGGTGACAGCGAAATCGTTGAACGTGTTGTCCCCGGTGATCTTTGAAGCCCCGGCACCGGTGAACTCGACGCTCGATTCTTCGCCGATGAACTTTCCCTTGTTTTCCCAATCGCCCTCGACCTTGAATTTGGTCTTCCCCGCGTGCACGCGCGTTCCCTCGTTGATCTTGAGATTGGTGGTACGCACCCAGCCGCTGGAACGGACCGCGGCATCAGACTCGAAAACGATCGCGCCTTTTTTCTCCACGACGCGTTCGGCCTGGATCACGCCGGTGTTATTCACCAGCGTATCCATCGTCGAATTGAACGCCTTGGCGGAGATCAGCACCGTGCCGCCGTCCGCCTGAATGACGCCGGAATTGGTGATCGATTTGTTGACCGAGTCGGAAAGACCCTTATCGATGACGAGATTGATCGTGCCGTTGGCATCGAAGGAAAGCACCTGCCTCTCGCCGATGCCCAGCACGACGGAGCCGAGATTGGCCTTGAGCATGCCACGGTTTTCGATGTTCTCTGAGAGCAGCGCGATGGAGCCGCCGTTCATCACGATATCGGCCTCGTTAAGGATCTTGCCGGGATTGGAGCCGGCCTGCTTTTCAAATGTATACTGGCCGCTCAAATACATCGCGTTCTGGACATCGAGCGTCGACGCGATAAGGTTCTGCGTCTGGATATTGGCGCCGGCATGGAAATTGATACCGCTCGTGTTGACCAAAAATAGCGTTCCGTTCGAAAAAAGCGATCCATAAATGTCCGACGTACCGCCGCCGGTGACACGGCTCAGCACAGAACTCGCCGATTGATCCTGCAGGAAGCGGACGGTCTCGTTTTCAGCGATCGAAAACGAATTGAAATTGATGATCGCGTTATCCGACACCCGAATATTCAGCGTGTTGGGGTCGGAGGTGTCAAAAGTCGCAGTGCCCGATTCAACGGTATAGCCTTGAGGCAAGGCTAGAGCGGCAGGGTCAGAGACCAAGGCCGAAATCAATAATAGGCAGATGATTTTATGAGTTTTTTGTTTTATCATTTAATCAATTTTATATAATTTTTACTTATAACATAAATTTACATTAAATTTAATAATATATCAAGTGATAAAAAAAATAATTTAATTACATAACTCTAATATTAATAATATCTTATGATAATAATAGCGTCTGCAATCGGGAGTGTGGTGGAGGGTTGTTCTCAAAACATGGGGTCAGGCTGTCTTGCGCAGAAGATTCCGGCCCTTTTAGGAAAGTTTGCAGATCTTCTGTATCACCTCAAAAAGCGTTACGTCAGGAGTCGATGCCCCGGAAGTGATGCCGATATTTAAGGCGTTTTTCGGAAACCAGTCGTCGTAATTTTTCGCCTGCCCGGTCTCGGGGTCGCGCGCGCGGATGAGCTTCGCCGAGACGATATCCTTCTCCCCCTCGATGTGAAAATAAGGCATCTTGCTGCCGGGACCCGCGATCTCGGCCAGGTGCGACGTGTTGGAACTGTTGAACCCTCCGACGATAAGCAGGAGGTCGAGAGGCTTCTTCAGAAGGTTTCTCAGAGCATCCTGCCGGTCCTGCGTCGCGCCGCAGATGGTGTCGAAACTTTTGAAGCGTTCGCGCGTCGCCTCCTCGCCGAAACGGGCCGTGAACGCGGCTTTGAGCATTTCCTGGATGTCCAGAGACTCGCCCTTCAGCATCGTCGTCTGGTTGGCCATACCCATTTTGCAGCTGCCTGAATCGAAATCATAGTCCGGCGACGGTGCGCAGCCGGGGTATTTGGCGATGAAGTCTTTTTCCTTCATTTTTCCGAGTATGACGTCCGCCAGATCACAGGCTTCGGCGCGGTTTTCGATCGTGAGATACGCGCCGCCTTCTTTGACGGCCTGAGAGACGGTCGCCCGGGTCTCTTCGTGATTGCGCTTGCCGTGCATGATGGTGATGAAGCCCTTTTTCGCGTACCCCTCGACACGCTTCCACACGTTGATGATAGCGCCGCAGGTCGAATCGACCAGCGTGACTCCGCGGCTCCGCAGGTTCATCACATCGCGGAAATCCGTCCCGAAAGCCGAGACCACGACCACGTCGGAAGGAGCCAGCTCTCCGCAGACCAGCAGGTTCTGCGCGTCCCTTTTAAGGTATTGCACCCCCTTTTCTTTGAGCTTTCCGTTGATGTAAGGGTTGTGGATCAGCTGGTCGGTCAGAAAAATACGCCGGGAGGGACTTCGGCTGGGAGCGGAAAAACGCTCGCACGTCTCAAATACCATATCGATCGCCTTGTCGACGCCGTAGCAGAAACCGAAGTGCTCGGGAAAGTGGAACGTCCGGCCTTCCAGCTCCCAGCTGCCGCCCGTCTCCCTCATCTTGGTGATAGTCTGGGCGACATAGTTTTCGTGATGGTGTTTAAAGCCTTCGCCGAATTCGCTGAGTTTTTTGATCACCGGGTTGGACATAAGGGTATAGTTTAGAAGGTTTTGCCGATTTCTTCCACTGCAAAAAAGGTTTATGTTATAATGCTTTTCCTAATAAATCTCAGAAGGATGAGTCATGCCTCCAGCAAAAAAGATCGAAGATGTCCTGCGGGAAACCAAGATCTATCAGATCCTGCGACCCAAGCTCGTCATGTCCACGCCCAACATCACGGTAAAGGATGCGCTTGACCTCATGCGCAGCGAAAAATCGGGCTACATTGTGATCGCCGACGAGCATTCTTCGGTCAAGGGCATGTTCACCGAGCGTGAAGTCCTGATGAACGTGCTCAATAAGGGAGTCGCCTTGAGCGAACCTGTAGCCAAATACATGCGGACCGACATCCACACACTGACAAAGGCGGACACTATCGGAACCGCCCTGACGGTCATGAACAAATTCAACATCCGGCACATCCCTCTTTTGGACGAGTTCGGACAGGTCAGCGGCATCCTGTCGGTGCGCACCATTATCCGCTACCTCGCCGAGCTTTTCCCGACCGAAGTTTTCAACTTGCCGCCCAAGGCCGATCAAATCCACAGCAACGCCGAAGGCGGCTAATCCAAGGAGTTTTTTCGTGTCTCACCCCTTAAAAGAAGTTGACTCCGTAACGATACGTATCGCCGGCGATTCCGGCGACGGCATGCAGCTCACCGGAGATCAGCTGACCGACACTTCGGCGATGATGGGCAACGATATCGCGACCCTGCCGGACTTCCCGGCCGAGATCCGCGCGCCGCAAGGCACGCTTCCGGGTGTTTCGAGTTTCCAGATCCAGTTCAGCAGCAATGAGATATTCACCGCCGGTGACGCTCCGGACGTCCTGGTGGTCATGAATCCCGCGGCTCTCAAGGTCAATCTGTCGGATCTCCTGAAAGGCGGCCTCCTGATCATCAACACCGACTCATTCACCGAAGACAATCTTAAAAAAGCCGGCTGGAAAGCCAACCCGCTCGAAGACGGCACCCTTCGCGATTACTCGCTGATGAAAGTGGCGTTTTCCTCTCTGACGAAGAACGCTTTGGCCGAATCCAAGATCAAAGCGTCGGAGATGGACCGCTGCAAGAATTATTTCGCTCTCGGCCTGCTCTTTTGGATGTACGGCCGCTCGATGGACCACACCATCGAATGGACCAAGGACAAATTTTCCAAGAAGCCCGAGATCGCGGAAGCCAATATCATGGCGCTCAAAGCCGGTTATAATTTCGGCGACATCACCGAGATGGCGCCTGCGCGCTTCATCGTAAAACAGGCCGATATCGAACCCGGCTCATACAGGAAAATCACCGGCAATGAAGCCGCGGCGCTCGGCATCACCGCGGCCGCCGTTCTCAGCGGAAAGCAGGTTCTGTACGGCACCTATCCGATCACGCCCGCCAGCGATATTCTGCATCAGCTTTCGAACCGAAAGAATTTCAACGTCAAGACGCTGCAGGCCGAAGACGAGATCGCAGCCTGCGGCGCGGCTCTGGGGGCTTCCTTCGGCGGAGAGATAGGCATCACCGCGACAAGCGGACCCGGCATCTGCCTTAAAGCGGAAATGATCAATTTGGCTATCATGGTCGAGCTTCCGCTGGTCATCATCAACGTGCAGCGCGGAGGCCCGTCCACCGGCCTTCCGACAAAGACCGAGCAGTCGGATCTTCTGCAGGTGATGTACGGCCGCAACGGCGACTCCCCTGCGGCTATCGTCGCTCCGGCCACGCCCTCGGAATGCTTCGATTACATGCTCGAAGCGATCCGGTTGGCGACCAAATACATGACGCCCGTATTCTTCCTTTCCGACGGCTACATCGCCAACAGTTCGGAGCCCTGGAAGCTGCCGGAGATCTCCAGCCTCAAAAAGATCGAAATCAGCCATCCCAAAAAATGGGACGGTCCGTTCCAGCCCTTTGTCCGCGATGAAAAAACTTTAGCCAGACCCTGGGCGGTGCCCGGCACCCCGGGACTCGAACACCGCATCGGCGGGATCGAAAAGGCCGACAAGAGCGGCGCTGTCAGCTACGACCCGTCCAACCACCACAAGATGACCGAGCTTCGGCGTCAAAAGATTCGGGGAATCGCCAACGACATCCCGCCGGCCGATATCTTCGGGGATAAAAAGGGTAAAGTGCTCGTACTCGGATGGGGCGGCACCTACGGAGCCCTGCGCGCAGCCGTCACCGAGTTGAGAGCAAAAGGAAAGAAAGTGAGCCACTGTCATCTGCGCTACATCAACCCGTTCCCGCTGAATTTGGGCGAGATCATTAACGGGTTTGAAACCGTACTCGTCCCCGAGCTCAACATGGGCAATCTGATCGTCCTCGTCCGCAACGAGTTCGAAGGCAAGCATTTCGTGGGATACAATAAAGTTTCAGGCCAGCCATTCAAGATCAAGGAAATCAGCCAAAAAATCGAGGCAATGCTATGAGCGACGTGATGACCACCCCCTCCACCCCAGCGATCCCTCCGAAATACACCAAGGACGACTTCGTTTCGGGGCAGGACGTCAGATGGTGCCCGGGGTGCGGCGACTACTCCATCCTTTCGGTGATGCAAAAAACGCTGGCCGAGCACACGAAGACCAATCGCGAAAACCACGTCTTCATCTCCGGTATCGGCTGCTCAAGCCGCTTTCCTTATTATATGAACACGTACGGTTTCCATACGGTTCACGGACGCGCGCCTTCCATCGCGACGGGTCTTAAATGCGTCCGCCCCGACCTCACGGTATGGGTGATCACCGGAGACGGAGACGGCCTCTCGATCGGCGGCAATCATCTCATCCATGCGCTTCGGCGTAATATCGACATCAAGATCATTCTGGTGAATAACGAGATCTACGGTCTGACCAAAGGCCAGTATTCCCCCACATCCAAACAGGGCAAGGTCGCCAAGTCTACGCCCGAAGGCTCGATCGACTATCCGATCAACCCTCTCTGCATCGCGATCGCCGCAGAAGCGACTTTCATCGCACGCACGGTCGACACTGATCCGAGACATATGGGTCAGGTTCTGGCCAAGGCTATGCAGCACAAGGGCTCTGCCTTCATCGAGATCTTTCAGAACTGCGTCATTTTCAACAAGGACACCCACCAACCTATCGTCGGACGCGAAAACCGCGAAGACCGGGCGATCTATCTGGAAGCAGGAAAACCTCTCATTTTCGGGAAAAACAGGGACCGCGGCATACGCGTCAACGGACTTAAAACGGAAATCGCGGATCTCTCGGCGGATCCTCAGGCCTTATCCGGCCTTCTGGTCCACAACCCCGATCTTCAAGATCCCAACTATGCTTATTTTCTGACACAGATGGAGTATCCGGATCTCCCGGTTCCCTTCGGCGTCTTCCGCGACATCAGCCGCCCGACCTACGATGATATGCTGTCAGAGCAGGTCAAAAATTCCACAGCCAAGCGCGGTAAGGGTACGCTCGAATCCCTGCTCTACAACGACGAGGTATGGAAGATCGAAGCGGCTAAAAAGGGTCCGGGGACAAGCGCGCTCTCGGACAAGAAATTCATCGACAGCCAGGCTGCCGAAAAGAACTATTGGCACGACGAGGAGATGAAGTCTTTGGTGAAGGGCGAAACCAAGCCGCCCAAGGACAAGCTGCAGCGTGTTTTGATGAATGAAAAAGTCTCTGATTTCATCTCGGCTGATCCGGCGCTCATCTTCTCGGCAGATACGACGCTGCAAGTCATCGTCGAATCGCTTCAAGCGCACCCAAAAAAGGGCTGCGTGCTGATCGTGGACAAAAACAAGAGATTCGTCGGGATCCTCACGATACGCGATGTGCTTTGGCGCGTCGCCGGCATCTACCCCGATCTGACCAAGGTCACCGCCGAAAAGATCATGACCGCCCGGCCCGAGTCGCTCGATAAGAACGCCCCTCTTTCCTTTGCCGTGCACAAGATGGCCATCGGCCGCTTCCGCCACGTCGCGATCGTGGAGAACGGCGTGCCTGTCGGCGTGGTCTCCACGCGCGATATCATCGAGTATCTGTCAGAAGAGAGATAGCTAATCAGCCGATAAGGCTTTTTTGTTTGGCAGGAATCTTCCGATCTTCAGCCCGCTCGAATACAGCGAGTACTCCAGCATCACCCTCAGTATCCCAAGGCCATAGACGATGCTCGGCCAGAGCTTGATCGACGAGGCTTCTTCGAAATAACGCGTGCGGATAGGCACCTCCTCGATCTTGAACCGGTTGGCGACGATCTGAGCGATGATCTCCGTATCGAAGATGAAATTATCCGAGTTAGCCTCGAAATCGATCGTCTTCAAAAGCCGCGTGCTGTACGCGCGGAACCCGGAATGGTATTCGGTGAGATAGGTCCCGAGAACGACGTTTTCGAAGGCCGTAAGCAGGATGTTGGCGTTGTGCTTCCAGAGCGGCATCCCGCCTTCGAGCGCGCCGCCCTTCATCATGCGCGATCCGAAAACCGCGTCCGCCTCACCGCGCAGGATCGGGTCGATGAGCTGGGGAATGATCTTCGGGTCATACTGATAGTCCGGGTGGCACATCACGGCGATGTCGGCACCGCGCTCGATGGCTTTCCGGTAGCACGTCTTCTGATTGCCGCCGTAGCCGCGGTTCTTTTCATGCCGGAAAACGGTCAGCCCGATCTTTTCTGCCGCCGCGACCGTGCCGTCGCGGCTGGCGTCATCCACCAGGATGATCTCGTCGACACAGCCGGCGGGGATGTCGGCGACCGTCCTCTCGAGCGTCTTCTCCGCATTATAAGCCGGCAGCACGACGATCACCTTTTTCTTGCGGTCAGGTCTAGCGCGCTTCGGTTCGTCGGCGATCACGCTATCCAGCCGCTGCACCTTGCGCGCGATGACGCCGATCTGGTCGTGCAGGATGACCTTGATGCGCTTGTTGCCCCAATTGCCCGTCTTTGAGAGCCACTCGATAGGCGCCTTGATGAAGAGCGGATACTGTCCCAGGCGGGACGCCCAGTAAGAAAGCGTGAATACCCTCGGGTAAGGAAAATAGCGGATCGGCTTGAAACCGACGACCCCGAAGAAACTCTCCAGCGTTTTTTTGGAAAAATAGAAGCAATGCCTGTTTTGGATGCCCCACCAGCGCGACTCAAGCAGCCGGCTCCAGAAACTGTCGATATCGGGCGTGCTGAGATAGAGCACGCCGTCGTTTTTCAGCACGCGGCGCGCTTCCTGCAGAACCGCCTTGGGATCCTTGAACTGCGAGATCACATCGTTGATCACGATGACATCAAAGGATCTGTCCGGAAACTCGGCTTCGTGCACCGTGCCGCGGAATACCGGCACGCCGAGCTTGTCCTCGGAATACTCCTTTGCGAGAACGGAGAGGTCTGCGCCCTGCACCTCCCACCCCAGCTTTCTGGCTTCATGCAGAAAAAATCCGGGACCGGAGCCGATCTCGAGCATGCGTCCGCGCTTCTTATAGTTTGATATTTTTGCCAGGATCAGACGGGCCCGGCGGCGAAAACCCTCTTCCTCCCGAAGAAGCACAGGACTTACGGCCATATCCGAATAGCGCTTGCCGAGAGCCTGCGCAGGACGGCCTATCGCGTAAACGATCTTGCAGGAAAGGCACTGCACGACCTTTTCCGGTTTATCCGAGAAAACATCGCCGCGCCCTACCCTGCGTGCGGACCTTCCCTCCCGATGCACGAGTGTGTATTGTTCGGAACCGCAAAGATTGCAGCGCGTTTGCTTAATGCTTGAGGCCATCTTTCCCGCTTTCTGATTTATCTATTATAAGCAATATTTAACATAATTAATTAATATTGTCAATTTTATCCGACTTCTTCCCCAGCCTTCACTAGAGCTTGGGTTTCGTTTATGATAAAATAAACGCTCTTATGGAAAATTCTAAACAAGACTTCCCCGCATCGCGCAAGGTTTACATCCCGGGTTCCCTTTACCCTGAGATCCGCGTACCCATGCGCGAGATCAGCCTTTCGCCGACCAAGACCAACGGCGCCCAGGAAAGCAACGCGTCCGTCCTCGTTTACGACACGAGCGGACCCTACACCGATCCCGCCATATCTATCGATATCCGAAAGGGCTTGGAACCGATACGGAAAAACTGGATAGAAAAGCGCGGCGACACGGAGGAGCTTGCGCAGCAGACGTCCGTTTACGGACGCTCGCGCCTGGCGGATCCGAAGCTCAGCTCCCTGCGCTTCAGCCACTTAAGAAATCCGATCAAAGCCAGGTCCGGACGCAACGTCTCCCAAATGCACTATGCGAAAAAGGGTCTCATCACTCACGAGATGGAATACATCGCGATCCGCGAAAACATGCTGCGCGACGAGCTGTCGCGTCAGGCCGCCCGGCAGCAGCACCCGGGCGAAAGTTTCGGAGCCGCGATCCCCAAGATCATCACGCCCGAGTTCGTCCGCGACGAGGTCGCCCGCGGGCGTGCCATCATCCCGGCCAACGTGAACCATCCCGAGATGGAACCCATGATCATCGGCCGTAATTTTCTTGTGAAGATCAACGCCAATATCGGCAACAGCGCCGTGGCTTCCTCGATCGACGAAGAAGTAGAGAAAATGACATGGGCCACCCGCTGGGGCGGAGACACGGTCATGGATCTTTCCACCGGCAAGAACATTCACGAGACCCGCGAATGGATACTCCGAAATTCCCCCGTTCCCATCGGAACTGTGCCGATCTACCAGGCGCTTGAGAAAGTTGACGGCAAAGTCGAAGAGCTTACCTGGGAGCTCTACCGCGACACGCTCATCGAGCAGGCCGAGCAGGGCGTCAGTTACTTCACGATCCACGCGGGCGTGCTTCTCCGCTACGTTCCGCTCACAGCCAAGCGCGTCACCGGCATCGTCTCGCGCGGCGGCTCCATCCACGCCAAGTGGTGCTTGTCGCATCACAAAGAAAACTTCACC
>CAZJAX010000006.1:0-32355 GCA_964543965.1 uncultured Planctomycetia bacterium | reverse complement strand
CGCAGTACACCGAAGATGTTGCTGCTGCTGGCGCAGAATCGATGACAATTGCGGTCACAGTCCGCCAAGACACACCCGCTTCTTCGAATGCCGACGGTGACTACGCCAATATGAAAACTGATTCCTTGGGTCGTCTTTGGGTCAACAACTCCGGTGTTACTCAGCCCGTGTCGGGGACTGTCGCAGCGACGCAGTCCGGCACCTGGACGGTTCAGCCGGGCAACACGGCCAACACGACCGCATGGCTTGTCAAAGAAAACCGCGGAGCCACAGGAACCACGACCGCAGTTTCTGATACTTCAAGCAGCACGACTATCCTAGCGTCCAATGCGAACCGCATTTGTGCTTCAGTCTCGAATGATTCGTCCGCCGCTCTTTACCTTCTTTTGGGCAGCGGCTCAGCCTCGTCGACTAATTACACGTTCAAACTTTACAGCGATGACGCAGTTGTCATTGACAGCTATACCGGTCAGATCAACGGTATTTGGGCTTCCGACCCCAACGACGGCGCTGCCCGTGTGACGGAGGTGACATGATGAGACGTATTCTATCCATCGTTTTTTTGCTCTTACTTATTTCTCAGGCGGCAGGTGCAGATGAGCTGACGCGCACGGGTGTAAGGTCGATCTCGAAGTCGGGAAGCGCGGGTATTAGGGGAGCCGTGACTTTGTCGGAAGGGTCGGGCGTGACCCTGACACAAGTCGGTCAGGATATTTCTATCGCGGCGTCTGCAGGCAGCGGCGACATCACGAAAGTAGGGGATTGCGTGACGGGCGCCTGTTTTGACGGCGCCAGCGGCCACACCATCACCTCGACGACTTCGGAAGTGATCAATATGTCTGTCGACGATGCGATCACGCTGACCGGCGCCGGAGGAACCAACAATGCGGGATTGTCGATAGACCTTGACGGCGCGACCAATGCCGTGCCGACCCTGACCGCATCGGCCAACGACCTTATCAACGTAAACGACAACCTTTCCGTCGGTCTCGACGGGAGCACAGCCGAAAATATTTCCTACGCCGGCTTCGCTTTTTCCGGCAACGATCTATATTCAAACGATATGCTCGGCGTCAACGGCGACGCTTTCGTGGACGGAACGCTCTCAGTTCTTGGGGTTGGCACCGCCGATGGGGCATGGACATTCAACACCGACACCAATCTTGTCTATGCCGCGACGGAAAATCTGGCGATCACCTCCGATCTAGCCGGCACAGTCGACGTCATCTCGATCATTGGCACGCCTTCGAGTTCTGCGGGTACGACCAACGGCATCGTCATCCAACAGGCTGATTCTGCCAATACAAATCCGCTAGACGTCGGCATTCTTATCGACAACGCGGATACCGATCTCGCTTTGGCGACGGGTATCCGCTTTACGTCGGCAGCGGGTGCTATCACCAAAGCCATTGATTTCGACGATACCGACATTGCGACAGAGATCGAGATGCAAAACGCCGAGCAGATCGACAACAACACAGACGACAGCATGACCTTCACCGGCACCGGCGGCACCAACAATGAAACATTTACCATCGATCTCGACGCTGCCGCCGCCTCCGGCGCGACGCTTTCATCAGGAAATACTTTTGTCTTGGTGAACGATAACCTATCTGTCGGTATCGACGGCAATACGACGGAAAATATAAGCATGGCTGGTTATGCTTTCTCGGGCAACGATCTCTATGTCGACGACAAATTGGGCGTGAACGGAGAAGCCTACTTCGACGCCGACGTGACACTTTCCGCTGTAACCTCTTCGGCCGGTACGGCTCCGCTTTATTTCACGACGGGCGGCACACTGATGACTACCGCTGAGGACGGGGCGGTAGAAATGGATGACAATGCGTTCTATGGAACCACCGATGCAGGAAATCGCGGTGTTATCCCTGTTGAGCACATCATCCGAGCGAATGCGACAAGAAATTTGACGAGCAATACTACTGAGCAGGCAATATTCAACGATCCTACCAACGGAAGATTGACTCTTGAAACCGGGACCTATGTATTCGACGGAATGCTGTATTTTACGAATATGTCAGCTACTTCCGGAAACATGTCATTTGATTTGGTAGGCGCAGGAACAGTCACAACAACCGCTTGGCTGTATCACATTCAGGGTATTGATGCGACGACAGTCACCACAGAAGCGGCGCGAAGGGGTTCATTTTCAATTACGCAACAATCGGTCGCTTCGATGGTGGCGGCTGGAACCGGAACTGCCATGGCCGTTTCAATGCAGGGGACGTTCGAGGTGACCGGTGCAGGCACTCTGATTCCTTCTGTTACGATGGTAACCGCTTCTGCGTCAACGCTTAACCTAGGATCATATATAAGAGTGCAAAGAATCGGCAGCGACTCTCTTGTGAGTGTCGGACAGTGGGATTAAGAGGAAAATCGAAGCCGTAGCATAAAAAAAGAAAGCGCGGGTGTCCGCGATGCTTTCATCTGTAATCCAAAAAAAAACCATCGCCTTGGCGTTGGTTTTATTCATCTTGTCGACCGAGGTTGTTCGTGCCGCCGGCATCACGATCGGTTCGGGCGCGACTGTGACCGAAAGCGGCTCACCGACCATCACGACCAACGGCGACTGGGACAATAACGGCACTTTCGTGCCGGGAGCCGGTACCGTTGTGCTAAACGGTCTGACGTCTACTTTTCTCGAAGCCGGCTCCTCCTCCTTCAATCATCTCACGGTCAACAAGACGGACGGCGGCGGGGCCAATGATAATGTCACGGTGCAAACCCAAGACCTTTCTGTCGCAGGCACGCTGACCGTCACCGACGGTGAGCTCGTCCAGGGCGTGACCAATTTCACGCTAAGCGCTCTCGTCATGGCAGCAGCGGGTCAATACACCAACTCCAGCACTGGCGATCTGACCCTGTCAGGCTCCGTGTCCAACGCCGGATCTATCGCCTTTGACGCCAACGGCGGCGGTGCGGGAAGTGCGGACGATATTCTGATCCGCAGTTCCGTCAACGGCGTCCAGCGTAACTGGCAGGGGGCTGGAACTTTTTCGATGACAGACGTCAACGTCAAGGATCAGACGGCCCTCGGCGGTACGCCGGCCAATATTACGGTCAGCTCCGGCACCAACGCCGGCAACAATATCAATTGGCTTTTCGGCGGCGTTACGATCGCCGGTACGGCTTACACATCCAAAGCCGAGCTCGGAACGCTCAACAACAAAGCTTTGCGCATCGCCCAATATCACGCGGGTAATCTTACGACCTACACGACGACGACGGACGGTTCTGGCGCTTTCAGCCTTTCCATGACGGATGCCCAGGACGGCGACCCGATCGTGATCTATCTCAACGACGAAGCGGAAGAGGGCAACCTTGTCTATATTTCAGACGGTCTCAGCGTATCCAACCTGAAGCTCTATCAAAACGAGGTCTCCTTGCGCAACGATTCGGGCGCAGGCATCACCAACGCCAACCTTGCCAACGTTGACGACGGGGACGACGATATCAAGTACAACGTCGCTTCGGGCAACGCGACATTCGAAAGCGCCTTCGAGCTTTTTGTTTTTACAGGCTCGACCTACGCTCCCGGCGGCGCAGCTTCATTTACTGATCTCGATTTGAACGGTGCGTTTTCGATGAGCACGCATGCGATCACTTGCTCCGGAACGTGGGACGCCTCCGGCGGTGCCTACACCTCCGCCGGAACGGTGACGTTCGCGGCCACGTCCGCTAAGAATCTCACGACCAACGGTGGCAGTGCCTTGGCGTCCTTTAATCATGTCATCTTTTCAGGGGTTGGAGGGCAGTGGAATCTGCAGGACGGAGCGGATGTTGACGGGGATTTGACGATCTCACAGGGCACGCTCAACGCCAACAGCCAAAACATCAATGTCGCCGGCAACTGGACCAACACCGCTTCTTTCACCTCTGCATCCGGCACGGTCATATTCGACGGCACAGGCACTCAAGTCTTCACGTCGACCGGCACGGGCATCGCCGCCGACGACACGGCCCGCGATTTCGACAACCTGACGATATCCGGCAATACGCTCCAGATCGCTTCGGGCAGTGAGCTGGAAGTCGATGGCACGCTTCAGATCAACGCCTCCAAGATCTTGGATGTGAATGCCCAGACGCTCGACTTGAACGGCACTCTTTCCAATGACGGCGTTGTCGCCCTCGAGGGAAGTGAGACGATCGGTCTAGGCACCTGGGATACCAACAGCGGAACCGTCCGCTATTACGGTGACTCGGTCACGATATTTTCAATTTTGCCGGCCTATTTCGATCTGGAGTTCGATGAAGTCGTCAACGGTCAGACCTATACGTTCCCGGATACAGCCCTGACGATCAATGGCCGGTGGCTAGTGACTGATGGAATCGTCGCATTCGATGACGACAAGAACGTGACGGTCAACGACAACGGCGCTACCGGCACGGCGCTCGTCGTAGCCGCCGCCGGAACTTTGAACAATACCGGCACAGGTGATCTTTCGATCAAGGGCGCCGTTTCCAACGCTGGCGCGGTCACCTTCAACTCCAGCGACGACGCAGGCAACGGCATTTCTATCCTTTCCGTCGGAAGTCCGACTCAAAGAAACTGGCAGGGGAGCGGTGCTTTCTCGATGACGGATGTGACCGTGCAGGACCAGACGGTCACCGGCGGCACTCCGGCGAGCATCTCAGCCATATCTTCAGCGAGCGGCGGCAACAACCTCAACTGGCTCTTTGGCGGCGGTGCTCTATCGGGCGTCACAGTCACCCCAGCCAATCTCGAAGCCAATCACACCAGCGCCAATACGATCGTGTTCACGACGGCAAGCGCTCTGGCGTCCAACGGCAAGGTGCGCATCACTTTCCCTGCGGGATTCAACGTGGCCTCCGTCACGACGGCCACATCCGCCTCCGATCTCAACGGCTCGTTCGCGGTGAGCGTCTCAGGTCAGGACGTCACGATCACGCGCTCGGGTGGCACCAATTTTACCGCGGGCGGAACCGTCGACGACCTGGTTCTGAACGGTGTCGTGAACCCCGTGGCGGTAGGGCTGACCGGCACTTTCACCGTCTCGACGCTGGACTCCGCCAACAATATCATCGACACGGGCTCAGCTCCCGGCGTGACCATCATCCCGTCGACTTCCACGGCTTCGTCAGCGAGCTTCATCGATTCTAACGGGACGGTGGTGACGGGGTACACGCTGGGCTCGACGACGACAGGCCTCATCTATCTGCGCATCAACGATTTTGACGAGAATGCCAACGCTCTCGCCGCCGAGACCGTCACTGTCACGCTGACCAGCGGCAAGACCGGTGACACCGAGACGGTCACTCTCACGGAGACCGGCGTCAATACGGGTATTTTTCAAAATACCGCCTCCGGCAAGGCTTACGATGCCGACGACGCGCCTGTCAGCGGCAACGGACTCTTTGAAACGCGGGATAATGACTCGATCACGATGAGCTACGTCGACAATGATGACGGGACGGACACATCAAGCGTATCGTCGCAGGTCCGCGCGTCCCAGCAGCAGATCATCGCCACGATCTCGGCCACACCGACGAACATCGCTGTAGGCGAGGTCATCACACTTCTCGGCACGATAGAGAACAGGACGTCCGAGACGCTTTCAAATTTCAGGCTGGTCGCTCAATTGCCTCCGGGTCTTTCGCTCCAGCCCGGCAGCGCCGAGACCGACGCGGGATCCATCAGCATCGATTCTTCCAGCGGTGCTTTTGTCAATGTGAGCACCTTGGCCGCGGGTGAAAAGCGCTCGATCAAGTTCAAGGTCGTAGCGGGCTCAGCGGCTCGGCCGGGCAGTTTTCCGGTGTCTTTTTTTGCGCAGATAAACCCGATCATCTCCAATACGGCTCAGGTCACGCTTCAGATCAAGCCCGATCCCATATTCAACATCGGGACACTTATCGGAAAAGTTTTCTGGGATATCAACAAGAACGGCGTGCAGGATGACGGTGAGATCGGCATACCCAACGCGGTTCTTGCGACCGAGCAGGGCTATGTGATCACGACCGACCAGTTCGGCCGTTACCACATCCCGGATTTTTTATCCGGCCGCCACATGGTCAAGATCGACCGCAATAGCTTGCCTGACGGCAGCCACTTGACCACGCCGGAAGCCGTCGTCGTCTCTCAGACGGACGCGATGCTGACCAAGGTCAACTTCGGCGTGCTGATCCCTGAAGAGGCGGCCGCGCAGTACGACATCGAGCGCGAGACGGATATCACGCTTCAGCTTCGGAAAGATACGGCGGCGCCGCAAAAGGCGTTCGCGCTGGAATTTCACGAGATCCGCTTGAGGAGGAATGAGCCCGGATTGAAGCAGGATGACAAACTGACGCTCTTGGCGAAGTCCGAGCTCGAGCTCATCGAAGGCGGTTCCTACGAAGTCAAAAACTCGGAAGAATATCCTGTCCTGCCTTTCCGTATCAATATGAACTACGCCAAGTTCGTAAAAAAGTGGAGCTTCGAGCTCAGCCGCTATGAGGTTCCCGAAAATACGCTTGCCATCCCTCAGGATCCCAAAGACCGCAAGCGCGAGTCCGTCTCCCTTGCCAAAGAAGAGGGCGAGCCGACCGCGGCCGCATTCCGTTATACCTGGAAACACCCGCTCACAGAAAAGGTCAAGGGAGAGGAAAGGCCGGTCAATTATGAAGTCCGTGTCACTCTGATTGACGAAAAGGGCAACGAAGATACCGCGATCTATGATCTCGTGCCCGACGTCACGGAGGAGACCATCACCTGGCGGCTTGATCCCGTCGATATGGTGCAGACGATCCCGATCAAGGGATCCGCCGTCATCATCGACGGCAAGACGCACGCCAACAAAATCGTCTCCGTCGCCGGCCGCGAAACGCTCACGAGCTCGGACGGCTCGTTCACCTCGCAGGTCATCCTGCCTGAGGGTAAGCGCGAGATCCCCGTTCTTCTTTATATGAAACCGGACGAAAAACCTATCAAGATCCTGAGGCAGGTGGATGTGCGCGACACGTATCTTTTTTGGGTCGGTTTCAGCGAGATGGAGTGGGGCAAGCTCGACATCAAAGGCAATGTCAACTCGGTCACGGCCGAGGACAAAGCGCGCTTCCAGAGCAAGTGGTACGACGAAAGCCGCATCGCTTATTATCTCAAGGGCAAGATCAAGGGCAAGTATCTGATCACGGCTTCGGTCGATACACAGCGTGAGAAGAAGGATCTTTTCCGAAACCTCGAACCGGACGATTACTATGCGGTTTACGGTGACCGCAGCAACGTCACCGCTGACGCCAACGATACACAGGATAAGTATTTTCTTCTCATCGAAGCGGATAAATCGTTCTTCAAATACGGCAATTTCGACACAGGATTTACCGGGACACAGCTCGCTGATTTCTCCCGCACGCTTCACGGGGCCAAAGGCCACTACGAGACCTTGTCCACGGCTCCGGACGGAAAAGCCGTCACGTTCGTCACCGCTTTCACGGCTCAGGCCCGCCAGGGCGCAGCGCGAAACGAATATCTGGCCACAGGCAGTGTGCTTTATTACATGAAGCACAAGGACGTCGTGATGAGCTCTGAAAAGATCAAACTCGTTGTCCGCGACAAGGTCAGCGGCATCCCCTTGAGCGAAACGACGCTCAACCGCCAGACAGACTACGATATTGATTACGACGAAGGGCGAGTGCGCCTCAACCGGCCGGCATCGACGTTCACATTCGGAAGCGGCTCCATCCTCTCGACCAATCTTTTTGCAGGCGACCCGCAATATCTGGTGATCGATTATGAGTTTGAGACGACCGAGTTCTTGAGAGACCGCACATCCGGCGCCCGCGCCAGCCATGCTTTTCTGGGTGAACGCGTCCGCGTCGGCGGCACGTACGTGAGCGAAGAGAAACAGATGAAAAACTTCGAGCTGCGCGGAGCCGATACGTCCGTCACGCTCCCGCTGGATACAGAAGTGCGCGCCGAGTACGCCAGCTCGACCCTGCAGGCAACGGGAGAGTTTATCTCGACCGATGGGGGCCTGAGTTTCAACGAGGTCGTCCGTCCCAACGGCGGCGGCGAAGCCTATCTCATGGAGATCAACAGCTCTCCGGTCTCCAATCTGTCGCTGGCCGCCTATTACCGGACGCTCGGCACCGGTTTTTCGTCGAGCGGCACGATCAGCGAGTCCGGCACCGACAAGTACGGCTTGGCTGCGGATTATACGACCAGCGGCTGGGGCGAGTTTCATTTCAAGCATGAGTTCATGCGCACTGCGGGCGGCGCGTCATCGCCTTCTGCTATCTATGCGGAAACCATCCCTTCATCGCAGCAAGAGGCCTTGGAAAGGCAGTACACGGACTGGTTCCAATACAAATTCGACCGCGGGCGCTGGGGCGTCACGGCGGAATACCGGGATACTCAGCAGACCGGAGCCAACGAGCACTTGGCCGGCATCGAAGGCCGTTATGATATCAACGATAAAACCAAGCTTTCCGTCGCCGCTCAAAAAAGCCTTACCGGGGAGGACAATGACCAGATCCGCGCGACGGTCAGCCGCAAGATCAGCGAAAATCTTTCCGTCGAAGCCACGCAGGCTTACGGAAATAAAGGCGTCGGTTCTCAGGTCGGCCTGCAAAGCGGGTTCTTCGGCCAGCAGCGTTTATTTACCAAGGCGTTCGGCTTCATGAAGGACGAATCCAAGAAGGAGGAGGCGGCCACCGAGGTCGGCTTTACACGCAAGCTCAGTAAGGATACCGAAGTGAAATTCGGCAAGAAGGTCGGCTCCAAGAGTGCCGGAGGCCAGAGCTTTCATCTGACGCGGGCTACCGACGACGGCCGCACGCTCGAGCTTTCTCAGGATACCGACGGCGCTACGTCCACGACGGCCTACACCGAGACGCGGAATATCAATGAGAATATCAGCGAGTACAATTCGACCACGACCGCGACCAACAAGGCGGCCGGGACGACCGTGCAGACCAAAGTGCACGGCATCAAAGCCAACATCCTCCAGGGCCGCGGCGCTCTTTATCAGGAAGACCAGACCTCTACGGCCGCCGGCGCCGAGAGAGCCGGCACGAAGACCGGAGGCAAGGTCATGATCGGCGAGTTCGATACGGTCGAGTTCGCTTATCAGCACCTGATGGATAAAACAGCCGAGATAAAGACCGAGTCCCAGGCGGTCAACTTCGTCTATGATTATTTTGACTACGATAAGCTGAGAGCGACTTCCAGCTGGGATTTCCGCACCGAAGACGGCGCGCAAAAGACGATACAGCTCCTGTCGACAGGCCGCGCCGAATATTTTATCAATGCGGAGTGGGCCTGGGTCGGCCGCTATGAGTGGTCGTACACCGAGGATTTGATACGCAAGGTTCAGGAAGCGCATTTTTCCGAGTTTCAGACCGGTGTCGCTTACCGTCCGGTGAAGAACGACAAGCTCAATCTGTTCCTTGAATATAAGTATCTGAACGACGCAGGGCTGACCGGCCAGTTGGACCTCAATTCCGAAGACCGCACGGTACGGCAGGTGGCTCGTGCCGAGCTCGCCTACGACATTCATCCAAAGGTCACATTCGTCGAGAAGCTCGCTCTTCGCAGCACGGACACCCTCTTTGCTACCGGCACGCGCAGCGAATCGCTTTCATTTCTTGCCGCTCAGCGGGTCAATCTTCATATCACCGAGCGTTTCGACCTGGCGGGGGAGTACCGCTACATGGGGCAGACGCTGGCCAAGGACAGTTCTCAGGGAATACTCGTCGAGGCCAATTACCGTCTTACCGATGCGCTCCGCCTGGCAATCGGTTATAATACGGTAAGGTTCGACTCCCAGACCGCCAGCGATTTGAATGTGGAGACCAGCGGCTTTTACGTACGCATCTTTTATGATGCGATCGAAGAGCTTCGCGGCGTGATGGAGAAGAAGCGCAAAAAGACGCAGGAAGCCGCCGGCAGCCTTGAGGAAGAGCTTGAGAAGGTCGTCGCGATGAAAGGCGACGAAAAGGCGGTGCTTGAGATCAACAAGCGCCTCGCCTATGCCCGCGACCTCATGGAAAAGATGCTTTACGACGAAGCCATCGAGGTCTTGCAGGACGGCCTGGAGCGTTATGAAGCGGCCAGGCTCTATGCGGATAGAGCAGAGAAGCAAAGAGCTCAATTCGACTTCTACCTGAAGCAGGGCCGGATGCTTTCCAAATACGGACTGCATCAGAAAGCATTTCAAAGTTTTGAAAAGGCGTACCGCATCAACGCGTTCGACGAGGAACTGCTCGAGAACATGTCCGGCACGCGGCGCGAGATTCAGCGCGTGTTAGAGGTAAGGCGCGAGATACGCAATAAGCAGCGCAAGGTGTTCGAGCGGCTCAAAAAGATGCCCGACGCGGCAGACGTTCTCCGCGAAACGATACACATGCATTACGAGACCGGCAAAACCTATTTTGAAAAGGGTCTGGACGAAGACGCGATGCAGGAGTGGCAGCGAGGTTTCGAGCTTGCCAAAAAGATCGATTCTTATCAAGCCGCCGCGGTCTCCGACCGCAAGGACCTGATGGAAAAGCTTGGAAAGATCAATGAAGCCGCCAAGAAAAGCTACGAAGCGGGCGACTACGAAAAGGCGAAAGACAAAATCAAGGAAGGGGCCGACCTGGTCAAGAGATCTCAATGAGAAAAAATAGCCGCATCACCCATTACCTTGTTTTAGCCGGCCTGCTTTCAGGGCAGGCAGCTGCCTTTGCCGAAGAGTCGAAGACGGTCTCGTCCAACATCGAACGCGGAAAAGCCTTTTACGCCGCCAAGGATTATGCCAGCGCGATCAAGACCTGGAGCCAGGTTCTCGGTGAGGATCCGCTCAACCAGGAAGCCGTCGCCTTGATCGAAGACGCGCGCTTTCAGGCCGACTATCAGGTCGCAGTGCTCGATAAGCTGCAGAAGGAGGAGCGTCTCAAGACTCCCTACGCGTCGGAGCTTTCAAAGATCGCCGGCGAGATGTCGAAGCTTCTTGAAAAAGCAAAGTCAAAGCTGGAGGAGAGGAATCGGGAAGCTTCTTCCGAGGTCGTATCCAAGACCGAGGCTCAGCGGTTCGAAGCGGAGCGCCAGGCTTCTTTGCGGGAGATCTATAAAAGGGGAGCGCAGCTTCTCGAGCGGGGAAGCTACGAGCAGGCTTTTGATGAGTGGGAGAAGATCGTGCCGTCTTTGCCCGAGGAGCATCGTCTCCGTCAAAAAGTAGAGTCTTTGAAAAGCGTACTCAGCGAACAAGCCGCCTCATCCTCGGCCGTTTCTTCAAGGGCCGTTCCGGCTCCCGAGTCGATGGCACCTCTTCTTGAGAGCCTCGATCAAAGGCTTAGATCCGAGACCGAAAAGCTTGCGAGCCTCAAAAGCAGCCGGACCGCCAAGGACGACAGTCAGATGCGCTTGATCGAGAGCGAGTTTAAAAGAGGCAAAGATTTCTACGATAAGCAGGACTATGCCAACGCTGTTGCCGTTTGGAAAGCGCTCACGCCCTATTTTTCTGACGGCGAAAAGATCCGGATCCTTCTTGAAAGGGTCAAGTCCGGGCAGGCGGCTCTAGAGCAGGCGTCTTTGGCCGGCGCACCCGTGGCAAGTCAGGCCGTCGAAGCTCCCGAATCTCTTGGCATCATGCTGACAAGCCTGGATCAAAGGCTCAAGGCGGAAACAGACCGATTGACCGCTCTTAAGAAGGCTCAGAACGCGAAGAGCGGCGAACTCGCCCAGTTCGTGAAGGCCGAGTTCGAGAGAGGACGCGTCTTTTATGAGCAGCAGAATTATCTCGAAGCGATCAATTCTTGGAAGCTCTTGACGCCCAACCTGCTCGACGGAGACAAGCTCTCGGCTCTACTCGAAAAACTTAGAGCTGATTTTCTGGTGTATCAGAAGGCGATGAAGGATGCCCAGGGTCTCGGAGAGGCCGGCTTGGGAAACAAGCTTGAAGCCGATCCGAAGATCGAGGCGATGCTGCGGTCAGCCTTGGTCAGCATTCAGGAGCGCACCCGTGAGCTTGCGGCTCAAGCCAAAGCGCTGAACGGACAAAAACAGGCTCAAAAGGATCAATATGCAGCCAGCGTCGATAAGGCCAATCAGCTTCTTTTGCAGGGCAACGTGCCGGCCGCCGTCGATATGCTGAACACGGTCATCCCCAATCTTTCAAACGCCGATAAGATCGGCCCGCTGCTGGAAAAAATGCGTGCCGACCACGCGTCTCTCCAGCAGGCATCCGAGCGCGCGAGACAGGCTCAGGCGGAATCGGGGTCAAAGCTTATGCCGGATCCCGCGATCGAGGCGACGCTGCAGTCTTCCTTGTCCCGGATCCAGTCCGAAACCGAGAGACTTCGATCCGAAGCGAAGATGCTGACAGAGAAAAAGGAGACCGTTCGGTCGCTGGCCTCATCCAATATCGAGAACGCGAACAAGCTCCTCGCCCAGGGCGATACTTTACAGGCGATCGATGTGCTGAGCTCCGTCATGCCCAGCCTATCCAGCACCGAAAACCTAAACGCGCTGCTGCAGAAGGTTCGGACTCATCACGCGGAGCTGCAGAAAGCTTCGGAGGAGGCCAGAAAAGCGCAGAGCGAATCCGTGTCGAAATTGGAGCCCGATCCGGCGATCGAAGCGGCGCTGCTGGCGTCCCTTACCCGCATCGAAACGGAGACCGGCCAGTTTCAATCCAGGGTTAAGACTTTATCCGAGCAAAAGCAGGTACGCCGATCGCAAAGCGCATCCGCGGTTGAAAAGGCCGATCAGCTTCTTTCGCAGGGCGATGTTCCCGCGGCTATCGATATTCTGGCCGCGATCGCGCCCAGCCTTGCCAACGGCGATAAGATCGCCGCTCTCCTTGAAAAAGCCCGCAAGGACTACGCCGCATTTCAGCAGGCGTCCGAGCAGGCCAAGATCGCAGAAAACGAATCTGCCTTGAAATTAGAAGCGGATCCCGCGCTGGAGAAGGCGCTCCAAACCTCGCAATCCCGCATCCAGGCTCAGACGCAGCAGCTTTTATCGCAGGCGAAGGCGCTTTCCGATAAAAGGCTCGCCCAAAAAGATAGAACCAGATCGAGCGTTGAAAAAGCCGATCAGCTGTTGTCAAAAAATGATGTGCCTGGCGGGCTTGAAGTCCTGCGATCCGTTGCCGGCGATCTTGCGAATTCAGAGAAGATTCTGCCGTTGATCGAGGCGGTGAGAGCTGATTATGCGGCGTATGAAGCCGCAGCTGCCGAAGCGCAAAAGACCCAGCAGGAATCGGCGTCAAAGCTGCCGGCTGACGCAGCCGTGGAGGCCGCGCTTCAGTCGTCGCTTACCAAGATCAAGCTCGACACCGAAAAGCTCGCTATCGAAACAAGATATCTGACTGAAAGAAAACAGGGGATCAAGACCCAGACAGAAGCCGGGCTTCAAAAAGTTCAGGACCTGCTTCAGCAGGGCAATATTCTCTGGGCGCTCGACATATTGGGCACCGTGTCTCCGCATTTAGCCAACGCCGACAAGATCAACCCGCTCCTCGAGAAAGCCCGCGCCGACTATTCGGCTCTTCAGGAAGCCTCCCAGGCCGTCAAGAAAGCCCAGGAGGAATCCGCCGCCAAACTCGAACCCAACCCCGCCATCGAAGCCGCTCTCGCGTCATCCATGGCCCGCATCCAGGCGGAGATCGCGCAGTCTCAGGCTAGCCTTAAACAGATGCGTGAGCAGCGCCAGACCGTCGTCAAATCGACGGATGAAAATACGCGCAAAGCCCTAGAGCTTCTCGCGCAGAAGAATATCGTACCCGCTTTAGATCTCCTGCGCCCGGTTGCGGCTCATCTTGCCAACGGTGAGAACATCTCCTCCCTAGTTGAAAAATTAGCGTCGGAGCAAAGCGCCTATACCGGTCTTTCTCAAGAGATCAAGAAAGCCCAGGAAGAAGCTTCGACCAAATTGGCGCCCAATCCTGCCATCGAGTCGGCGCTGCAAACTTCCCTCAGCGAGATACAAGCCAATAGCCAGAAAATGAAAGATGAGTTGAAAGCATTTCAGGATGAAAGGCAGGCGCTTAAAGCCCAGACCGAAGCGGGTCTCGAGAAGAGCAAAAGCCTATTGGCTGACGGCAGCCTCCCCGCCGCTATCGACGCTTTGGCTCCCGTCGCAGGCAACCTAGCCAACGGGGACAAGATCGACCAGCTGATACAGAAGGCCAGGGCCGATTATGCCGCTTTTGAAGCGGAGCTTCAGAATTCAAAAAATGCCAGGACTGCTCTCAGCGCTAAGTTTGAGCCGGATGACGCCGTCGAGAAGACGCTGAGCGCTTCTTTGCAGCGTATCCAGGAAAGCATCGACAAACTCCGGGCAGAGACCAAGTCGTTGGACGACAAGACAGCCGCGCGTAAGGATTGGGCGCGAAATATCATCCAAAGCGGAAAGACGCTTTGGGATCAGGGGCTTTATCAAGAGGCGCTGGAGACTTGGAAGCTGGTCATCGCGGAGCTGAAAGAAGGCAATCCGACGAGAAAATTATTCACGGATCTGCAGACCACCTGGAAAGAATACCAGCAGGCCTCCATTACGACCGGACGCCAGCAGGCGGCCGCGAGTCATGGCCAGTTTGGAGTCGAGGAGACTTTTGTCAGCAGCCTGCAGACGGCCAGGCAGGAACTCCGGAAGAAGGCGGATCTTTTGGCGCCCCCAGTTGCCGCCGCCGCTCCTCAGACGCCTCAAAAAAAGGAATCGGCGCCTATCAATGCCGCCGCGCCGATCAAGGCGAAGTCAAAGATATCACCTAAGCCCGAGGTTCTCGAAGAGGTCGTTCCGTCGCCTACGGAGGAAGCTCAGATCGTGCTCACTCAGGATACGAGCGGCCGCTTTGCGCTTGTCGGGGTCGATTTGAGGAGCGGGATGGCGGTCGTCGTGAACAAGGTCATCAACAAGACCTATTTCATGAAGAAGGGCGCAACGATGGATGACGGCATCAGGCTCTGCGCCATCTTCAAGGACCGCATCGTGCTCGAAGAGAGCGGAAAGCGCTTTCAGGTCGTCTCGGCCTAAGACGCCGAATTTCTTTCTTTGAAAATCCGCGTCCGCGGGTTTATACTCAATTACTTCTATGGCCAAAACACTTTTTGAGAAGATCTGGGACAAGCATGTCGTCGCCGTGCAGGCGGACGGCACGAGACTTATTTTTATCGACCGCCACCTGATCCACGAGGTGACCAGCCCCCAGGCCTTTGACGGTCTGCGCCTATCCGGCCGCAAAGCGCGCCATCCCGAGCTGACGTTTGCGACGATGGATCATAACGTGCCCACCGACGACCGCATGAACATCAAGGATCCCATTTCGAAGGCTCAGGTCGAGGCGCTGACGAATAACTGCCGCGAGTTCGGCATCAGGCTTTATGACCTGAACAGCAGCGAACAGGGGATCGTGCATATTATCGGACCCGAGCTCGGGTTGACGGTGCCCGGCACGACGATCGTCTGCGGAGACTCGCACACTTCGACGCACGGCGCGTTCGGCACCTTTGCTCTAGGCATCGGCACTTCCGAAGTCGAACATGTGCTGGCGACGCAGTGCCTGCCGCAGAAAAAGCCCAAAACCTTCAAAGTCGAATTTAAAGGCCAGTTGAAGCCCGGCGTCACTGCCAAAGACATGGTGCTTAAGCTTATCGGTATCATCGGCACCGCGGGCGGCACCGGCTACGTGCTTGAGTATTGCGGTGAAGCGGTGCGCGCTCTTTCGATGGAAGCGCGCATGACGATCTGCAACATGAGCATCGAAGCCGGCGCTCGCGCAGGCCTCATCGCGCCCGACGAGACGACCCTTCAGTACATTCTTGCCAAGAAAAGACCGTTTGTCCCCGAGGGCGCTGCACTCGATAAAGCGGTCGCTTATTGGAAGACGCTGCCGTCGGATCCCGGTGCCCGATATGACCGCGAGCTTGTCATCGATGCGGGCCAGATCGCGCCTCAGGTGACGTGGGGGACGAGTCCCGGCATGGTCATCGACGTGAACGCGCCTGTTCCGGCCGAAGTTCCCGGCTACACCAAGACGGATATCGACGCCGCGCTTGCTTATATGGGTCTCAAGGCCGGCGTTCCTCTGACGCAGGTAAAAGTGGACACGGTATTTATCGGCAGCTGCACCAACGGACGCATCGAGGATCTGCGGGCCGCGGCCGCGATATTTAAAGGAAAAAAGGTCGCTCCGAACATGCGCACGCTCATCGTACCAGGCTCTCAGCAGGTCATGAAGCAGGCCGAGGCCGAAGGGTTGGACAAGATCTTTAAGAGCGCCGGCGCCGATTGGCGTCAATCGGGGTGCAGCATGTGTCTGGCGATGAATCCGGACTATTTGCAGCCCGGAGAGCGCTGCGCCTCGACCTCCAACCGCAATTTCGAAGGACGCCAAGGCAAGGGCGGGCGCACTCACCTGGTGAGCCCTCAGATGGCCGCGGCGGCCGCCATCGCCGGTCATTTCGTCGATATCCGGGAGTGGAAAGCATGAAACCCTTTAAGACCGAGCGCGGCATCATCGCGCCTCTAGACCGCTCCAACGTCGATACCGACCAGATCATCGCCAAGCAATTTTTAAAATCCATCTCGCGCACCGGTTTCGGACCGCAGCTTTTTTACGATTGGCGTTACGGCGCGGACGGCAAGCCCAACGCCGATTTTTCTCTGAACGAGCCGCGCTACAAGAATGCTTCGATCCTGGTCGCCGGCAACAATTTCGGCTGCGGTTCGAGCCGCGAACACGCCGTATGGGCTATCGATCAGTACGGTTTTCGCGCGATCGTAGCGCCTCGGATGAAGAAGGAAGACGGCGCGGTTATCCCCGGATTTGCCGATATCTTCAAAAACAACTGCTCGAAGAACGCCGTGATGACGATCGAGCTTGACGAGCCGCAGGTGCGGCAGATATTCAGGCTTATCGCGGAAAATACGGGTCTCGAGGCTACGGTGGATCTCGAAAAGCAGACCCTGGTGCTGCACGCCCCCAAAGAGGTCAGCTTTCATTTCGATATCGATCCGTCCGTCAAAGAGCGTCTTCTGCACGGACTTGATGACATCGGGACGACGCTCAAGTCCGAAGACGCGCTCCGAGCCTTCGAAGCTAAGCACGACCCGCAGATCGCCCGCCGTGGTTAAGATCAGCCTTGTCTACGAAGGCGACTTGCACTGCAAGCTGACGCATGGGCCTTCGGGGACCGTTATAAACACGGATGCTCCGACAGACAATATGGGGAAGGGTGCGTGCTTCTCGCCGACGGACTTGGCGGCGTCGTCGCTGGGCTCCTGCATGCTGACCACGATGGCTATAGTCGCACAGCGCCATGCGCTCGAATTGAAGGGGATGTCTGCGGAAGTTCTGAAGGAAATGGTCACGGCTCCCGAGCGCCGCATCGGCAAAATTCACGTGACGATTTATATGCCCAAGGGCCTAGACGCCGAAAAGCGCGCGATGCTTGAACGCGCCGCAAAGCACTGCCCGGTGCATCTCAATCTCAATCCTACCGTCGAAATTCCTACGACGTTCGTTTACCCGGATTAAATAACGGTTAGAGAGGCGTGCGGTGAGTTTCCGTGCGCTTTTTTACTGAGGGATTCGTGCGCAGCAGGACAGGCACGAGCTCTCCTACGATCTCTTCTGCGGCGCGCCTATGGTCGGTGAGCTTTACGCCCAGGACGTGGATCACGCCCGAGTGATCCACGCGGATCTGGTGTTCACGAGAGATCTCGTGCGAGCGGCTGCTTCTCGGGGGTTTGACTAAAGGCCTCACTGCGGCATCGCTCGAAATAATATCTCCGAGAGAAAATTTTTTCTGCGGGAAATATTTAGACAGAGAAGAGATCAGATAATCGATATCCTCTTTTCTGGGCTTCACGGCGTCCGGATCCTCGCAGATCCATTCTGTCGTGCCTACGCGCGCGGTCTCGCCGGTGTTGATGACGAAAAAGATGCGGCCGTCGCCGGCCTGAAGCAGGGCGGAATAGGGCAGGAAGCGCTTTAGCGTGATGTGCGCGCCCGCCACCGGCTCTATCCAGTTTTCATTATATTCTTTGTCATGAAGCAGCTCACGCGTCTTATCTACCCAGGGACCGGTCGCGTTCAAAAGTTTGCGCGCGCGGTAGGACGCCTTGGGAGCTCCCTCGACGTGTATCTGATAGACGTCGTTCTCAAAGTCATATTTGAATGCGGTCACTTTCGCGTTTTCGAAGCACTCGGCTCCTTTTTGGGCGGCGGAAGCAGCGGTGGCGCGGACGAGTTCAAGGTCGTCGGTGACATGATCCCAGAGCATGATGCCGCCCAAAAGCCCCTCAGGGTTAAGATCGGGCAATTTTTTCAGGATGGACCTCTTAGACCAGAAGATGGTCGGCAGTTTTCCGCGGCCTGATGCGATCGACATCAGCGAATAGAGGAGTGTCCCCAGGTAGACCATGGCCGGTTTCCGGGCATCGCCTGCGTAAGAGGGGACGATGAGCGATATCGGCTTCACGAGCTGCGGCGCGATCCTTTCGAGCGTGCGGCATTCCTTCAGTGAATGAAAGACAAAACGGAAATTCTTCCACGCCTCGGCCATGTCGCCGCGGCAAAAGGCGTTCCACGCCAGCTCCAGGTACCGGATGCCTCCATGGATCAGCTTAGAGCTCTTGGAGCTGGTGCCGGAGCCGAATGTGTGCGCCTCAAAAAGGGCGGTGCGGATGCCTCGCATGGCCGCATCGCGTGCGATTCCCGCGCCGGCGATGCCTCCGCCGATGATGACGACATCGTAGATATCTTCGAGTTTTTGTTCCATAATAGTGTCGATTATAACAGGCGTCCCAGGGAGCTAAACACAGCTTTTTTTGTGGTTTTTGATATAAGTACTTAAATTTGAACTATTCTGATTAATAGTGCATACTTTATTATAACATATGAAGCGTCACAGGCTTATGAAATCAACGGCGTTATTATTGCTTCTGACTTTCGCCGCGGCTGAGCTGTCTTATGCCGCCCCGCAGGAAGGCGTGAAGGCCTCACTTTCCCTAAGGCCCCTTGAGGCCCTGATGGCGGATCCTGCAGCTTTTGAAGTGCCGCTGGATCATTCCTCGCTGAAGGAGACTCACAAGAGCGCTAAGAACACGCTGATCATCCACATCCAAGATCCGCATTCCAACTATTCCGGCCAGCTGAACCTCGCCGCCATGCTCGACGACATCATGGAAAAATACGGCGTATCGCTCGTGATGGTCGAGGGCGGTTTCGGCGACGGCACGCTTACCGGGGTCCGCCGCCTCATCCCGCAGGAAGAGTGCCGGCGCATGGCCAAAAGCCTTCTTCTGGAAGGCCAGATATCCGGAGAGGAATACCTCAATCTCACATCGGAAAGGCCGATGAAGATCGTCGGCGTCGAGAACGTTGATCTCTATGCGGCAAGTCTTTTAGCCTATTCGAAACTTGCCGGCCAGCGGGAAGAGATCCTCGCCTATCTGAACCGCATTTCCGCCTCGATCGACAAGCTGAAGAAAAAACTATACCCGGAAGATCTTCTGGCCTATGAAGCGAAGACGCGAGAGAGTGAAAACGCCGCCTCCTCGAACATCGACGGCCTTCTGGATCTGGCCGGAAAAGCAGGTGTCGAGCTCAAAGATTTTCCGAGCGTGCGGCGCCTTGCCGCGCTGCACGAGAATGAGAAGAAAATTGATTTTACAGCGGCCGCGCTCGAGCAGGCGGCGTTGCTTCAAAAGCTCGACGAGCGCGGTTACGGCGGGGAAGTCCGCGAGCGGCTTGAGCGGATCGGTCAAGCGAAGGGATCAAAAGTCTCTCAGTATTCCCTCTTTCAAAACATTTTAAATATCGCTCAGGAAAAGAATGTTTCTCTGGGGGATCACCCCAACCTTGTTCTGTATGGCCGCTACCTTAAGGAATTTACGGAGCTCGACATCGATGGCGTCCTGGCCGAGACGTCGCGCGTCGAGGACGCGATCTACCGCAGACTTCTGTCGGCCGACGAGGACGCTAAACTCCTGAAAGCGGTCGATCGCTACGTTGGCCTCCTGAAGACGGCCTACAGCATCAAAATGACGACCGATGAATTCCGCCTGTTCATCGCGAACGAGCAGGATTTTTCGACGCCCGCGTATTTGGCGTTCATCAACCGGCGGTTGACCCGCTATGGATGGTTTTCTCAGCTGCTGCCTTATCAGAACAAGCTGGAAGAAGGCCGCAAAGCGCTGATCGGGTTCTATGATTCGGTGGGGCGCCGCGACGGCGCGTTCATAGAAAACGCCGAAATGCTCCTTGCCCGGGAACAGCCGCGCGCCGCCGTCCTCATCACCGGCGGGTATCATACGCAGAATTTGAAACAGCTTTTCAAAAAACGCGGCTGGTCCTATGCGGTGCTCGCGCCTATCGTCACCGCAGAGACCAACCAGCAGAAGTACGAAGAGCAGCTTTTCACGCCGATCCGAAAAAAGGCGACGAGGATCGAAGTCGTGCGCGACCGCAGCCTGAAGGACAGGTCGCTGGCGGAGCTCAGGGGCACGCTTAAACCGCCTTCAGAAAATGACGGTATCCGCCGCGTTTTCGCGTTCGGAGGCACGATCGCCAAATTGGTTGGCGGAAACTCCGGCCCTCAGGCGTCTGCGTTATTGCGGCGCGACCGCCGCAACGCCAACAGGCTGCGCCGTGCGCTGGCCGTCAGCGGAACGAAGGCTGAGGGCGCCCGCCTTGCCGGCACGAGAGGCGAGCGGTCAGAAAGAGGCGCTTCTGCGGATACGCCGCTTCTGTATTTTGCGGGGCCGCGGACAGATCTTGGGGGCGAAGTTCTCATCCGCGATTCGCAGCCGGATTTCTTCGAATCGCTGAGCGTCTTTGATTTCTCTGTCGTGCGCGAGATCCTTTCCGGCGATATCGGGAATAAGCCTGAGCTGCTCGAGCGGCTGATCGAGCGTATGGGGGGCAGGGTCTACGTCAAAGCCGAGGAGGTCGATATCTATGCTTCCGAAGGCCGCAGCGTATATTTTGTGCTGGACAACGAAAGCGCCTCAAAACTTGGAGTCCGGGAGATCCGCATGAAGGGAGTGCGTCCCAAAACGGACGGTGGCGAAGCCCTGGCTTATGGCGGCGTGGGTTATGTGGACCGCCCGTACCGGGTTCTGAAGGGCGGCGGGATCGGTGTCGGCCAGCAGGATATGGGGCCTCTTGGCGGGATGAAAGAAGAGAGGGCTGCTCTTGAATATCAGATCATGAAAGAGTCTGAGGGGGCGTCCGGCTATCTCACCGACAAGGCGCTGGCCTGGGGCGTATACCGCGCAAAGAGCGCCAACGGAAAGCCCTTGGCATTTTTCATCGCGGGCGTCAAAGAGACCGACGAGAGGATCTCGTTCCGGCCGATGATCCTGGGCGGAACGATCGTTGCGACGCCTACCCGCAATTTCGTCGACGGGCGGAGAAAGACAGCCCTGGATGAGATCCAGGCTGAGACCGCCTACCGCGCCATCGGAAGATCTCTCGCGGCTTATCATCAAAAATATTTTCACCGCTATCCCCATGCGGGCAATTTCGGCCTGAAAATCAACAAGGACGGGACGATCGAGGTCTATATCCGCGATCTCGATACGACGATCCGAAGGGACTCTATCGAGGCTTCGAACGACGCTGAACGCAAGCGCATCGAAGCCGGTTACCGCTTTATCGATATCATGCGGGTGATCTATGATCTTAAAAATCCCAGGCAGAGGGAGGGCGTGAAGGGCGATTTTCTGATCCGGCCATTTCTTGAGGAATACTTTATCGGCGTATCCGACCGCGCGATCGTCGAGCGGGCGATCGCCGCCGCGCTAGACGACAGAGCCAGCCAGAGATACCTGGCTATTACGCAGAACGCTTCCGATGAGATAGCGCTGGATGAGGGCGATGCCCTGTTCGGCCCTATTTGGAAAGCGCTGATGGCAGACGGAGCGCGTCTGGCCGATTTCCTGGTCGGCAGCGAAAATAGATACCGCGGCGGCACGCTCAGCATCATTCGCAGGCAGTCGGAGCCTGCGCTGCCTTCAGCGGTAAGGCAGGAACGGTCGCTGGCGCTTCCCGCCGACGATGATGTCCTGGCCTTGATCCCCGATCTTGCGGGCATGAAGCTTGCTGTGCTCGTCGAAAGCGGCAGCAGCCCGGCGGTCTTGAGCCTGGTTTTTCTTCTCGACAACGAGGATCTACGCACGCGTCTGGCGACGGGCGAGATCTCGGATGGCGATCCGGAGTTTAGGAAGAACTTCGTGATGCGGTTGGCGCTTGAGCGTTCAAGTTTATCTTCGGGAACCGTCCAGTTAAAGATCGGGAATCCGCGGTTTCTATCCAGTGAGCTAAAGCGGAATTTTTTCAAACAGGGCATCTTCCCGTTTCTTGAAAACCGCGCCTTTGAAAGGATCGAGGTCTTGATCCTGACGGAGCCGGAGGATTGGTACCGACGCGCGGTCAATTTTTTCACCTCTCAGGATGCCGGTCTGGGTTTTCAGCTGAGTCCCGCCAACCGGGCGCTGGCGACGCGTGCGTTGCGCGACCCGTCCAAGACCGACCCGACCCCGGTATCGCCGCAGCAAAGAGCGGTTTTCAATCTAATCTACACGTTGACGATCCATCCGGCTATCGAGGAGCTTAAAAAAGACGGCGAATTTGCGGAGCTTTTCACTGACAGCCTCGTGGCGTTCGGAGAAAGCGGTGGCGCGGCGCAGGAATACACGCAGTTTCTGAAAGCCACCGGAAGATATGGAGCTCTTTCCGAAATCTACGGGAGGCTTCGGGAGGGGCTTGCGGGGAGATACGAAGATATCGGTGTAAGCCCCGATCTTGAGAGTTTTCTCGATCTTTTTCAGGCCGGATCTTTAGCGCGACAAGACGGTTCCCGGCTCGCCGTAGACCGCGCTTCCGCGCTGCGTCTTTTGGAAGAAGCGGAAGTCCTGGCGCGCGCAGAGACTGATGAGAACCGCAAGACGCTGAACGAGCTTCTGAACACCCTCTACCGTATCTCCGAGGACCCTAGGGGTCCGGAGGAGGTTCGCGCGGCGCTGACGAGTCCGGAAAGCCGCGGGCGCCTTGAAGCGCTGGATAAATCTTTGGACGCTTGGCGTCTGGAAGGGTATTCGCTGAAAACGCGCCCTTCGACGCAAGCGATCGCGGGAGGGTATGAGCTTGAGGCGGATCTTTTTAAGGACGGCGTCCCCGTCTCGGGAACAGACCGGCCGATGCAGATAAAATTTTCCGTGATGCCCGGCGAGAAGATGATCTATATCTCGCTTTTTTATCCGGAGTTCCCCGCGCCGGGGGCCTCGGACTACAAGCACGGCCGGGGCAGGGCGCTTTTGCGGCGGATCTTAAGTGATCCTCAGTTCCGTGGTCACGAAGTCATTGCCTACTCGGACTCGAGGTCGTTCCAGCTTTCCTTCGGAAGGATGTACGAGCTTGATCCGGTGACGCCGCTGAACGCGCCGTCGGACACTTTCCCTATGAGCGTTCTGCGCACCCGCCGCATCGCGGAGATCGAAGCCAATCCCCGCGGAGTCAGCGCAGAGGAGATCAAAGCCGCCGTGACTTACTGGAACCTGACGTCACTGCACGGAAGGATCCCCGGCCGGCCGGATCAGGCGTCCGGCGCCGAGCTCGGGCCTTCCGAAGGCGCGCGTCTGTCGACTGCGGAACTTGTGCAGGCGATCGTACCGCGCTACAACGTCCAGGCTGATCCCGAATTGATCCAGGACCTGAAGGAGCTTTACGCCATCGTCGAAAACGGATATTTTTTCGACGCCGATGTCGCGAAAACCCTGGCAGGTCATCCCAAGTTCGAATATGTCGGGCGCGGAGAGTACGCCGCTGTGTTCAAGATCAAGAAGCCGCGCTACGAAGGCCTCGTTTTCAAACAATCCGGCGATTTCCAGTCATTCGCCTACGAAACAGGCGCGATCGGAACGGAGTTCGGCCGCCAGGCGGCTGCAGGAAATTACCGCGAGCGGGAGTTCGGCGGGATAAGGATGGGTTGGATCGCGCGGGAAAAGGACGGCGTTGAAGATCCGCTGACGGTGCCGACGGCTTACTTCTCGATCACTCAGGAGAACAAAAGGTATGCAAAAGACAGACCGGATCATTATGAGCTTACGGGCTATGCGGTCGCATTGGAGGTCGAGACCAAAGGCATCACCGAAGAACATGTTGTCGAGGCCAGGACCAAAGCGGCTGAAATGGGCATCGACTGGCAGGACGGCAACGTCCAAAACGCCGCTCGCTGGGAAAAGAGCACCGTGATCCTGGATAACGTTTTTTATCCATTTCGCCAATATCTCGAGGATATCGAGTTGAGGGAGAGGATAGAGCAGCGGCGGCTTGATGAGGAGGACGAGGAGGCGCGCCAAAAGGAAGCAGCCCGGTCGCAAAGCGGCAAGGCCTTGAGAGTGCTCGAGGATATCCGAAGCCGCTTGAACGCCGCCGGAGAGGATCCCAAGGCGCTGCTTTCGACGCTCGATCTCATCTCGGAGAGCCTGCAGTACGGCGCGAACTCCGTGATCCGCCCGCAGGCCGCAGAGATCGCCGCAGAGATCGAAGAACGCTTGAGGGTTCCGGCCGTCGCGCGCCAGGTGACGGCCGAATTCAATGTGACCAGCAGTAAAAATCCGCGCGATACAGAAAAGTTTACGGTGCGGCGAAAGTACATCTCAAACCAGCTGAACAGCGCCAGGATCGATGTGTATCTTGACCATATGTGGTTCAGTCCGGAAATGGGTTACGATTACAGCGGCGCAGTCGTTACCTATGACGTCGAGACGCAGGCTGTCGTGATAGGGGGGGTCAGCTTTGAGAATGACCCGGTGCTTTACGGAAAAGGATTTTTTACGCCGCTTTTGGCGAGGGCGCTGGAGGGCGTCGACCTGGTTTTCCTGCAGATAGGGAATAAGCAGACGAAAGACGCCATCACGCTGGCTCAGGACGAAGCCCGCGTGATCGATCATGATTTTCTGAGCACGCAGACCGTGCTGGGCCGATCCTTGAAGGGTTTCAGACTTTATTATACCGAAGCCGGCGGCAAGGCGTACTTGTACGGAGTCCGCGGATCAGCCGGCCACGCGGAACGCGTGCTGACGCTGTTCGGCCGGCAGGGACTCGGAACGAGCGGAGCGCTTAAGGATGCGGTCTATGCCAACGAAAAGGAATTTGCGTCTTCGGCCCAAGCCAGCGGCGCCCCAGCGGCATCGGTTAGCGGCGCCCGAGCTGCCTCCGCCGAAAAGACCGCGCTGCCGGCTCAAGACGCCGCTTCGGGAGAGTTTTCGATATTGAGATCGGCGGGCCGCAGCTCCGGAGATTTGAAGCGGCCCCTCCTGACGACGGAGGCGCTGGCGGATCTTTCTGCCGAAGACCGTGCCCTTCTGGCGGCGTTGGCGCAGCACCTCTCGAGAGAGCGTGACGGCTCGGCCGTTTGGCCTTACGAGCTGGGAACTCCGGAGGGTGCGTTGTACGAAACGATGGTGCAGGGAAGCATCGCGAGCACTCCCGACGGCGGAAAAATTCTGAGCTTGAGCGTCCGCGGAACCGACGGCACCGACCAGGTCTATTCGTACCCGGTCGCAGCCTCGGAGCTTTCCGGTGCTTCGGTTCTCGTCCCGGGTCTGCCGGCACCTGCGCTATCTGTCAGCGAAGACGATCTCTTCCTGCGTTCAACGCTTACAATGGAAAACGTTTCGCTGGCTCAGGCTGCCCGGCAGTTTGCCCTCGTGCTTGCCGGAAACCCCGCTTGGACGCTGGACACGCAGGAAAAATTGGCGCTGGCTATCGTCGTCAATGATGCCAACCGATCCGTCGCCGAAGCCATGAAAGAAAAGCTTCAGGCCGCGCTCGACGCCTACCGCCCCGGAAGGATCTTTGTGGTTCTGGCGTCGATCGGCGATCAGACGCTGAGCTTTGCCGAGGAGATCCCCGAAGGCTCCAAGGTGCTCGTGTTTGCCGACGGCACCGACGCCGCCAACCGCGCGGCTGTCGCCAAAGCAGGTAAGGGCTATGGCTTGGTCTCGGCGCCGCCGATCGAACTCAGTAAAAGGGATTCCCGTTTTTCTTCAGCCAATTATGCCGCGGCGGGTCTTTTTCGGTCGATGTTTTCCTGTGTGAAACCCGCGGACGTGAACGATATTGTCGCCGCGCAAAAAGATCTCGTTGATCAGATGTTCAGCACCCTTTTCAAGCGCTCGATCCCGTTCGACGTGCAGCTGCGCTTCATCCGCGCGTCTATCCAGTATGAACCCGCCGCTGACCCCGGTGACGACGCTGCCTTCTTTAAACAGACTATGCTGCCGCGCCTCCTGAAGCTCACGCAGAACGTTTTGTCTGCCGCGACCGAAGCCATGATGCGCGCGGTCGGCGCTGCGGCGTAAACATGAAAGGCTTTTTTCGGCTATAATGCCCTTATGATCACCGAAGCGGTTCTGACATGTCCGTCCTGCGGACACAAAAAGGAAGACCTGATGCCCATAGGCTATGCCCAGCGGGCATACACCTGCTCCCGATGCAGCGGGTTTTTTACGGCTTCTGAGGAGGAATGCTGCGTATTCTGCAAATACAGCGACCGGCATTGCCCGCTCATGCAGGATAAAAGAAACTGCTGTTCCGGATAAACTAAGGAGGGGACGATGGGTGTGATCATTTTAGCGGCCCTGGGACTGGCGGGCATCGCTTTAGCGCTTCTATTCCTTAGCGGCCGCTATCAGCCGAAGGAGACGGCCGTTGAGCCGGCTTCTGTGCAAAACGACGTGAAGGTCGTGGTCGATGAGATCAAAAAGCTTTACGATGAAAAAGCTCTTCTGGTCCGCGAAAATGAAAAGCTCAAGGCCGAGATCGAGCGCCTGAAGAAATCGTGATCAAAATTTGAAGTTCCAGGATTCTTTCGAGTAAAAGGTTTCCGTCAGTTTTTTGATTTTATCCGCAGGGTCGAATTCCGCGCTTCCTGACGCCTCCCACCCGTCTATCAGGGCATTTTTCACCTCTTCCGGTTTTAGGTGAAGATTTACCAGGAATTCCGCGTGCTTCCGGCCAGCCCTGTAATCCGGTTCGAGCGTGGGCATCGCCAGGTATTTTTCAACCAGGGCGATGTCGAAGTCGAGAAGAAACGTTCCATGAAAAAGCGCGTAGCGGCTTTTGCGTCTCTGCGCGTTCCCTGAAAATTTAAGTCCGTCGAGCGCCAGATCCGTGATACCGCGCACCGAGACCGTGGATCCCGCCAGCTTGCGGAAAACGCCGCAGTGCGCGTTCATGACGAATTCGTTGGTCGTGCGGATGTTGGCCAGACCTGCACGGCCTGCGATGCGGAGCACCAGGGAATAGTTGAGGCACCCGGGACCCTGAAGGACAGTGCCGCCGCCGCTGATGCGGCGAAGTACCGGCACGCCGCTTTTCCTGCAGGCGTCCAGACGCACTTCGGCCGCGGCTTTGTTGGAGTAGCCCAGAACGGCGAAGCAGTTTTCGGGCGACCAGAACCTTAGGATTTCTCCCGAAAAACCCTCTTCAGCCGCCTCCAGGAGGGCGTCGTCGCAGGCCAGATTATCTTCCGGAGCCGGGAACGTCAGGTCTAATATTTTCATGAGTGGTATTTTGGCAGACTCTATAGTAAAATCATTCGGTTATTCAAAGATTGTTTGTTTAGCCAAGTGTCTGTATTGAAACAAATAAACGACGATTAGTCGATTGAAAAAGAGATGAACGAACAAGATATTCAGATGGGAATAAACCCCGCCGGCGCCAACGAAGGGTACGACTCGCTCGAGCACAGGATCCGCTATGCGATGGAGCAGGATCCCGATTTTTTCAATAAGTTCGTCACCCGGCTCCAGAAGTCCGGTGTCCGTCTGAACGCGCCGGTCACGACCCCCTATATCAACACGATCCCCGCAGACAAAGAACCGTCTTATCCCGGCAACCGCGAGATCGAAAGAAAGATCAAGAGCTATGTCCGCTGGAACGCGATGGCGATGGTCGTCAAGGCCAACCGTCTCTTCGGCGGCCTCGGCGGGCACATTTCGACGTACGCGTCGCTGGCCACGCTTTACGAGGTGGGATTCAATCACTTTTTCCGCGGGCCCGACGGCGTCGACAGCCTCGGCGACATGGTGTATTTTCAGGGCCACGCTTCACCCGGTAATTATGCCCGGGCTTTTCTTGAGGGGAGATTGACCGAGGCTCATCTGCACAATTTCCGCCAGGAGCTGGCCGAAGGCGGCGGACTCTCTTCCTATCCTCATCCGTACCTGATGCCCGATTTCTGGCAGTTTCCGTCGGTCTCGATGGGCTTGGCGCCGATCAATTCCATCTACCAGGCGCGTTTCATGCGCTACATGACGGCCCGCGGGTTCATCAAGGGCCGTGAGCCCAAGATCTGGTCTTATATAGGAGACGGCGAGTCGGATGAGCCTGAAACGCTCGGCGCTATGACGCTGGCCGGCCGCGAAAACCTCGACAATCTGATCTGGGTCGTTAACTGCAATCTTCAGCGCCTCGACGGACCTGTCCGCGGCAACGGCAAGATCATCCAGGAGCTCGAAGGGCTCTTCCGCGGCGCCGGCTGGAATGTCATCAAGGTCATCTGGGGCTCCGATTGGGACGAGCTTTTCAAGAAGGACAAGAAGGGTCTGCTTCTCAAGCGCATGGAAGAGGCGGTGGACGGCGATTACCAGAAGTACTCGGTAGAGCCGGGCAGTTACACGCGCAAGCACTTCTTCGGCAAGTATCCGGAGTTGTACGAGATGGTCAACCACCTGTCCGACCAGCAGATCAGCAAGATGCTGCGCGGCGGTCATGACCCGAAAAAAGTCTACGCGGCCTACAAGGCTGCCACCGAGCACAAGGGTCAGCCCACCGTGATCCTTGCCAAGACCATCAAAGGCTATGGTCTCGGCGAAGCCGGTGAAGGCCGCAACATCACGCATCAGCAGAAGAAGCTCAACGAAAAGGAGCTGCGCGAATTCCTCGGGCGTTTCAACATCCCTATCAAGGACGAAGAGATCAATGACACGCCTTTTTACCGTCCGCCGGCCGACAGCCCTGAGATGAAGTACCTGCACGAGCGCCGCAAGGCTCTCGGGGGATATCTTCCGAGCCGCCGCATCAAGGCCGAGAAGATCCAGGTGCCGGCCGAAGATTTTTATGCCGAGTTCCTGAAGGGTTCCGAAGCGGAAGCCTCTACTACGATGGCATTTGTCCGCATCCTCACCAAACTGCTGCGCCACCCCGTCATCGGACGCCGAGTCGTCCCGATCATTCCGGACGAGGCGCGCACCTTCGGCATGGACGCTCTTTTCCGCCAGATAGGCATCTATTCCTCCAAGGGTCAGCTCTACGAGCCGGTCGACCGCGAGTCGCTATTGTATTATCAGGAGGCTAAGGACGGCCAGATACTGGAAGAGGGCATCACGGAGGCTGGTTCCATGTCTTCGTTCATTGCAGCGGGGACTGCGCATGCCAATTACAGCCAGTACATGATCCCTTTCTTCATCTATTACTCGATGTTCGGTTTCCAGCGCGTAGGCGACCTGATGTGGCTGGCCGGCGACATCCGCGCACGCGGCTTTCTGCTCGGCGCGACCGCGGGGCGTACGACGCTCAACGGCGAAGGCCTTCAGCATCAGGACGGCCATAGCCACTTGATCGCCAGCACCATTCCCAATCTCCTGACGTATGAGCCGGCCTATCTATACGAGCTGGCCGTCATCATCGAGGACGGCATGCGCCGCATGTACATCGAGGAAGAGGATATCTTCTACTACATTTCGGTGCATAACGAGAACTATGCGATGGCCGCGATGCCCGAGGGCTGCAGGGAAGGCATCCTGAAGGGTCTCTACAAGTTTAGAAAGAGCTCAGCCCCTCACAAGGTCAAGGCGCAGATCATCGGTTCGGGCTCCATCATCCGAAGCGCGCTTAAGGCTGCCGATATTCTTGAAAAGAACTATGGGGTATCCGCCGACGTTTGGAGCGCCACCAACTTTAAGCAGCTTCGCACCGATGCGCTGAACGCTCAGCGGTGGAATATGCTGCATCCGACAGCCAAACCCAAGACGTCTTACATCGAGGACACGCTGGCCAAGGAAGAGGGCCCTTTCATTGCGGTCACCGACAATATGAAGGTCGTCGCTGACCAGATAGCTCCTTGGGTCCCGGGAGGCCTTACGACGCTCGGCACCGACGGGTTCGGCCGCAGCGAAACGCGCGAAACCTTGAGAAGATTTTTCGAGGTAGACGCCGAGTCGACAGTTATCGCGGTATTGTATGCTTTGGCGAAAAAAGGGAAGGTTGAGATGAAGCTCGTCGAAAAAGCGATCAAAGACCTCAAAGTGGACCCCGAAAAAGTCCACCCGATCTTAGTCTGATTTTTTAGGAGAATCCATGGACATCCGAGTACCTAATTTGGGCGAAGGCGCCGAGAGCGGCACCGTCGTAAATATCTACGTGAAAGTCGGCGACAAGATCGCCAAGGATCAGACGCTCATAGAGCTCGAGAACGAGAAGGCGGTCGCGCCCATCCCGTCGACCTCCAGCGGTGTCATCACAAAAATATACGTGAAGGCAGGAGATAAGGTCTCCGTCGGCACAGCGATCGCGCAGATCTCCGAAGAGGGTGTCTCCCCTCAGGCGTCGGTGGTCGAAGAACGCAAGCCGGCCGCGCCCGTCACGCAGGCGCACGCGCCCGCGTACAGCGCTCCTGCGCCTGCCTCGATCCCGGCGGGCGAATATCAGTATTCTTCCAAGAGCGGTTTTCCTCCGCCGGCTTCCCCGACCGTGCGCAGAGTCGCCAAGGAGCTTGGCCTTGATCTCACGCGTATCAAGGGAAGCGAGGCGGGCGGCCGCATCGTCATGGACGACCTTAAAAATTACATCGCTTGGCTGCATGCCGCCGCCGCTTCTCCCAAAACGACCTCTTCCGGCATCATCGAGGCGCGTCCGGCCGCTGCGGAAAGCATCGATTTCTCGAAGTGGGGAAGCGTCACGAAAAAGCCGCTGTCATCTCTCCGCCAGAAGATCGCCCAGAAGATGTCCGAGTCCTGGACAACGATCCCGCATGTCACTCAGTTTGAAGAGATCGACATCACGGCACTGACCGAAATGCGAAAAAAGCATGCGCCTGCCTACGAAAAAAAAGGCGCCAAATTGACGCTGACGTCTTTCATCATCAAGGCCGTTGTTTCGGCGCTGGCCAAATACCCGGGTTTCCGCGCGAGCCTCGACGAACGTTCCAACGAGATGGTGCTGAAGGACTATTACCATGTCGGCATCGCGGTCGACACCGAGCAGGGTCTCATTGTGCCGGTCCTGAAGAATGCGGATAAAAAATCGCTATTCGAGATCTCGAAGGATCTCGAAGTCTTGGCGGAAAAAACCCGTACGCGCAAGATCGCAGCCGATGACCTCAAGGGCGGCGTCTTCACCATCTCAAACCTCGGCGGTATCGGCGGAACCTTCTTTACGCCTATCATCAACAAGCCTGAGGTCGCTATCCTCGGCGTGGGCCGCGGAGTGCTGAAGCCTGTTATCGTCACGAGCAAAGATAAAAAGGAATCCATCAAAACACGGCTCCTTCTGCCGGTCGGCCTGTCTTATGACCACCGGGTGATCGACGGAGCCGACGGCGCAAGGTTCATCCGCGAGATTGCCGCCGGACTCGAAAATTTCAAGACCGAGGATGTAAAAATATGAACAAAGCTATCGAGATCGATATTGTTATCATCGGCGCCGGACCCGGCGGGTATGCCGCCGCATTTTACGCGGCCGACCGCGGTAAAAAAGTCATCCTGATCGAGCAGGAAAAGCGCCTCGGGGGCGTGTGCCTGAACCGCGGCTGCATCCCGTCAAAAGCGCTGCTCAATGCGACGAAGATCATGCACGATGCTGAGATGTCGTCGGTTCGAGGTATCGAATTTTCAAGGCCTACGGTCAATCTTGACAAGCTCCGCACCTGGAAAGAGAGCGTCATTGAAAAGCTTTCTCAGGGGATCGCGGGACTGGCTCAAAAGCGCGGCGTACAGGTGATCGCGGGACGCGGTATTTTCGAAGACTCTAAGACGCTGCGCGTCGAAACCAGCGAAGGGCAGAAGTGGATACGTTTTCAGAAAGCGATCATCGCGGTGGGTTCCAAGCCGGCGATACCTAAAGCTTTTGATCTGGGCAACAAGCGCATCATGACATCCACTGAAGCGCTCGAGATCGAAGAGACTCCCAAGGATCTTCTCATCGTCGGCGGCGGATACATCGGCATGGAGCTAGGTACGGTTTACTCCGCGCTCGGCAGCCGTGTTGTGATGGTCGAAGCGATGCCTTCGATCCTGGCCGGAGCGGACGCCGACTTGGCTCGGCCCGTCATGCGTTTTGCGGAAAAAAACTTCAAAGAGATAAGGCTGAGCACCAAAGTTTCCAAAATGGCGACCAGCGG
>CAZJAX010000005.1:0-35767 GCA_964543965.1 uncultured Planctomycetia bacterium | reverse complement strand
GGGTTGCTCATAAAGTTTAATTTTCTCTTTTAGAATTTTTGAATGAAAAACCCTCGCGGGGAAAAATCAATCCGCCTGGCGAGGGTTTCGTTGAAACAACATTGACCGCCTTTAAAAAGACGGCGAAAAAAAAGAACTGCGAATAAACTAAATCCGCAGTCTAAATTCGATCAACTCGCTCTAACTACATGGATTTTCTACGTTTAGAATAACATAAAAGCGCCGAAAGTCAAGACCCGACCCCCTTTAGAGGGCCGGATACCCAGGGTAGCCCTTCGAAGACCCATCTGCTATGATAAGGAGCCTATGATCAAGCTAAAAGACCTCGAACTCAAATCCGGCGTCATCTCTTCCCCGATGGCCGCCTGCAGCGACCTTGCCTACCGGCTGATCTCCCGGGAGCACGGGCTCGAATTCTGCTTTCTTGAAATGGTGGCCGCCGAATCGCTGATCCGGGAGCATTCGGCGACCGAAGAGCTGATGAAGACCGTCCCCGAAGACAAGCCCTTGGGAGCTCAGCTCGTGGGCTGCCGCGCCGAAGCTATGGGTCAGGCTGCCGCTATTGTGGAAGGTATGGGCTACGACCTCTTAGACCTTAACCTGGGATGCCCTGTACCCAAAGTCGCCGGAAAAGGCGCAGGATCAGCGCTTTTGGCCCGTCCTGATGAGTGCCGCGAGATCTTCACCGCTGTGGTGAAAAACGTCAAAAAAATCCCTGTCACGGTCAAAATGCGTCTCGGTGTCGCCGACGGCTCAGGCGCCGAAGCCGCCCGTGTGGCCAAGATCGCCGAAGATTGCGGCGTCACGGCCGTCTCCGTGCATGGGCGAACGCGTGTACAGGGCTATTCGGGCAGCGCGGACTATCACGCCATCCGGCGCGTCAAGGAAGCCGTCAATATCCCTGTCATCGGCAACGGCGACGTCTTGAGCGGCGCGGACGCGCAGAGAATGCTCGAGATCACCGGGTGCGATGGCGTGATGATCGGACGCGGAGGTCTCGGTAATCCCTGGATCTTCAAAAGCGTCGAGAATGCCATCGCCGGCAAAGGACCGCTTCCGCAGCCCTCCGGGGAACAGAAAAAAAAGGCGCTCTTAAGACATCTGGAGCTGGAGCTCCTCCATCGGGAAGAGCGCACAGCCGTCTACTTCATGCGTCGCATCGCGACCTGGTATTTTAAGGGGATGCCGGGCGTGGCAGAATTTCGCGGGAGGATCAACTGCTCGCTTTCCATCAAAGAAGTGCGGCGCATCATCGAAGATTTTAAGATCGTGCCCGGCTTCGAAGCCGGCACGGACGAATCAGCGCTTTAGACCGGTCCAGATCGCGGCGCATCGGCCGGAGCCTGGGAGGCCCGTCAGCGGCTGATCTTCAGAACCTTGTATTTTAAAAGTCCGGCAGGGATCTTGATCTCAGCCGTTTCCCCCACCTTCAGACCCAAGAGACCTTTGGCGATCGGCGAAGCGACGGAGATCTTGTTGTTGTCGAAATCGGCCTCGTCCTGAGGCACGATAGAATAAGAAAACTCATCATCGTTCTTAAGGTCCTTCAGGAGGACCGTCGCCCCGATAAACACCTGGTCTTTGGGGATCTTGGACTCATCGATGATCTGTACATTGGAGAGCTTGTTCTCGTATTCGGAGATGCGCTTTTCGTTGAAAGCTTGATTGTTTTTTGCCGCGTCGTACTCGGCGTTTTCGCGCAAGTCGCCGAAAGCGCGGGCCTTGGCGATATCATCAGCGATCTCGCGGCGCTTGGCTGTCTTCAGATATTCCAATTCTTTGACAAGTTTTTCATACCCTTCCCTTGTCATCGGAATCTTGTCGCTCACGCTTTTCAGGCCCCTTTTGATGTTTAAAAACATTTTTATTCTAGCATGAATCGAACGGAAATAAAGGCTTTTTACGTCTAGAAGAAACGCTCCGCCTTAAGTCTTTCGACGGGAAGGCCGACGGCGTTCAGGAACGATCCGCGCACCTCCGAAGCCAGAGGGTCGCGCGATGCCTGGATCGCGTAGGCTCCTGCCTTGTCGAGCGGGTCGACTCTTTTAAAATACGCTTTCATGGCCGTGCGGTCGAGCGCCCTTAGGCGCACCCGGGTCTTTTCGACGAAAATGCGGCGCCGCACCGTCTTGCCCGCTTTTACATTTAAGAGAGCAACGCCGGTATAAACCGTGTGCCACCGGCCCTGCAGCTGCCCCAAAATGCGGAAAGCGTCTCTCATGTCCCTAGGCTTTCCGATGATCCTATTCCGGAAATAGACGACGGTGTCAGCCGAGAGCACGCGGCCCTGGCGGATCAGGCGGGCGGCAGAGAGCGCTTTTCCCAGGGCGTGGGCCCGTACGAGCTTGGCCGGAGTCGCTCCCGGCAGAGGGCTTTCATGATAATCAGGCTTCAGCACCTTGAAGCGCATGCCCATATCCTTCAGGATTTTTTTCCGCCTAGGCGAGGTCGACGCAAGATAGATCATCCTGCTAGGCTCCGGGCGGCGGCGCGGCCCGCGACGGTGCCCGAGGACCAGGCCCATTGAAAGTTAAAACCGCCGATTCGGCCGTCGACATCCAAGATCTCCCCGGCAAAATAAAGCCCCTGCTCAAGCCGCGACTCCATCGTCGCCGCTTTGATCTCTTTCAAATCCACTCCGCCTGCGGTCGCCTCTGCTTTTCGATAACCTACGGTTCCCGTGACGGCCAGCGGCGATTGACGAAGAAGCTGGACGAATTTTCTGACATGAGCGCGCGAGAGCTTAGCGAAAACAGCCGATGCCTCGAGGCTGTTTTTGCGGATAAACACATCGCTGAAGCGGGCCGGAAGACCCAGTTCTCCGGTCATGAAATTTTTAAGAGACTTGTTAGACCGGGCGCACCGCCCAAAAAGATCCTTCAGGCGCGTGTCATCCCACGCCGGAATGAAGTCTGCGAACACCTCGGGCTTATCCGACGCAGCGCACTTGGCAAAATGCCGGCTTATGTCCAGCGATGCCGGGCCGCTGAATCCGAAATGCGCAAACAAAAAAGATCCTCTTGCAGACGCTTCCTTTTTGCCGAGCCTGAAGAAGGAAAGTTCGGCCTCCAGAGTCACGCCGGAAAGCGATTTCCAGTCCTCGTCCGAGGACACAAGAGGCGTCAACGCAGGCGCCGTGGGGACGATAAAATGGCCTAGCTTTTCGGCGATACGGAGACCCATGCCGTCGCTGCCTGTCTCCGGCAGCGAAAGACCCCCGGTCGCGAGGATAATGCACCGCGCTTGGTGCTCGCCTGCCGGGCTCTGAAGCACGAACAAGCTGCCGTTTTTCCCCGCACCGATGATTTTGACGCCAGGGATAAGAATGACCCCGAGGCGCGCGGCTTCCCTCATCAGCGCATCCAGGACCGACTTGCCTGAATGCGTCGCAGGAAAATATTTGCCTGTTGACTCGAGAACAAGATCTACCCCGATCTCATTAAAAAAACCGATGGTTTGGGCAGGGGTAAAGGCTTCCAGCACATGCTTGATAAAGTGCCGAGGTCCGCCCTCGTAATCCGAGGGCGTGACGCGCCGGTTGGTGACGTTGCAGCGGGTTCCGCCGGAGATCAGGATCTTAGCTCCGCTCATGTGCCGGGAATCACACAGGCGCACGAGAGCATCAGGCCGTGCCCGCTCGGCCGCGATCGCAGCCAGAAGTCCCGCAGCACCGGCGCCGACCACCGCGATATCCGCCGCAGGCTCGAAGCTCATGCGGTTTTTAGACGACGAGTCTGTTTTTAGCAGCGATGAAAGCGCCGAATGTCGCGAGCCTCTTGATGTCGATCCAGGGTTCGGCCGAGCTCAGCATCGCGAACGTATAGCGCTTGGGAAGCGAGTAATTGGTGCCCATGAACGTGTGCCGCGCTTTGATGGTCCACCCGGTCTTGCCTTTGACGAATCCCGGAGTTTTCCAGAGCATCTTGTTGTGGCTTCGAAGAGCGATCACTCGGCCGTCGCTGCCCCGGATCGATGTCTTGATGAGAGCCATCGCTTCATCGATGCGCCGGTCGCGCGACGCGTACCACATGAGACGCGACAGATCATAGGCGGTGGAGTATTGCTTCTCTTCCCCGCGCTTTGTCTTGACCGGCAGCCCCGAGGCGTTGATGAAATGCGTATTTTTCATGCCCAGGCGCCGCGCCTTGTCGTTCATCAGGACGGCGAATGATTTTTCGTCGCCGGCCACCGCTTCGGCCAACGCCGTCGCGGCATCATTGGAAGAAGAGACGAGCGCCGCCGTCACAAGGTCTTTGACCGAATACGTGACACCGGCGGCCAGACCCGCTTTACTCGGAGCTGCGTTGACGGCGTTGCGGCCTACCCGCACAAGCGCGTCCTTAGGAAGCATCTCCAGGACGATCAGCGCCGTCATGACTTTAGTGGTTGATGCCGGGGGGAGCTTTAAGTGGGGGTTTTTGGCAAAAAGGATCTCGCCGCTGTTGGAATCCATGATGACCGCCGAACGCGCGCTCAAAGAGATCCCGCGGTAAGAGGCGGCAGAAACATCGGATGAAACGGAAAGGAGAAGAGACAGGGCTGTGAGGGAGCAGACCCAGCGCACTCCCCGCCTGATGCTCTTCACGTCAGAAGCGGGTGCTCACGTTGGGATCGCCGTCGCTGTTGAAACCGACAGCCGTGTTGCCGTCCTGGTAAATTACAGGCTTTTCATCGGAGGCATTCATCCAGCTATCGACAGAGCTCACTTCGGGGTCTGCGCTGGACACCTGAATATTCGGACCCTTGCGCTTCACAAACACTTCCTCGCTTTCTGCTTCGGCGCAGGCCGGTACAGCAGAAAGCATGAGAAGCGTGATGGCGGACGCAGCGGCTTTTCTCCTTAAGGATGTAATACGGGAGACGCCTGTGTCGTCGGATAAAAGGTGCTTTTTACCAAGCCGATCCTTAGTAAAAGCGTTGGATTCGTGAAGCTCCTCCTCGGGGACATCCACGAAGTTGTGGATGCTCATATGAGCCTTAAATTCGAGCTTATTCAGGGAGCGGTGCGTAGCCATGATCCTTTAGAACTTGCTGATGATATCGCCCTCTTTGACATCACCTTTCGTCCAACGAGGCAGGATGACGGCGGCGGAAAGGTTGGCCTCGGATTTCTGTACGACGGCTTTACCGATCAGCTTTTTATTGCGGAGGATATTGACGACGGTGTTCGGGGAAAGACCTTCATCGCGGCCGGCGTTGATGACGATGAATCCGTAAAGACTGTCTACGTGCTGGATGACGGCAGCTCGGCTCGTATTTTTCTGCACGACGATCTTACCCAGGTCGACAGAGTCCATATTGGACGTCCAGGCGATATCTGAATTTTGTGTCGACTCGGCCTCTTCTGCGGGCTTTGCCGTTTCGAGAGCCTTGATCTTCGCTGCAAGCTCGCTTTTTTCGGTTTCCAAAGACTTGGTCTTGCGAGCCAGCTCGGCTATCTTCTGCTCGCTCGACTCGATCTCCCGCTTCAGAGCGGAGTTCTCCTCGCTCATGGAATCCAGTTTTTCCGCCTGAGACTTGATCGTCGCATCGGAGTCGCGGATCGCAGATTCCAAAGTCGCGACCTTATAGTTGAGCTTGCCTTCCATCTCGTTCTTTTGGTTGGTCAGCTTGGTCAGCTGCGCCTGAACCTCTGCAAGCTCGATAGATTTGGCGGCTAGCTCCTGCTCCTTTTTGAGCCTGATGGTCTTCTGCTTTGTCGCCTCGGAATAAAGCATATACGACGTCAGAGAAAAAATTAGAGCAACGGCAACAAAGAAAAACACTCCCCAATTTTTGCTAGTCATATGCCTCTCTTTGATAAGTGAGAATTATAATAAGATATCACGGTTAGTAAAATTTGAGTATTAGTGTATCATTACAAAGAGCTTAGATAAACATAAATTTTTTAGCGGAGAGTGCTTTGGCGGGATAAAGAAACAGCTGACCGGCCTATCGGTCGTACTCTCGTCCGAGAGCCGTGATGGTGCGGACGCCGTTAGGAGAATTGCCGGCGGCGGCGCTGATCTGGACTCTGGTGGAGCCCGGAGTATAGGTCGTTTGCGCGCCGCCATAGCCCAAAGTGAGGCTTATAAAGTATGTGGGTGCATACGTCGGGTCTAAAAAGCCGTTTGCGGGCGGGCTGGTCAAACCGGTAAGAAAATTTGTCCGCAAACGATATTGAGCATCGATGATGCCGGCTTGCGCACGATAATAGGCGTAGGTGCGTCCCCCGCTGATCCCATACATCAGGATCTTCATGTTATAAGCCATTCTGAGGAATACGGCTGATAGGGCTGTCACCATGAGGATCACGATAACCGCGACTAAAAGCGCCGCGCCCCGCTGATTCGTTGATGCCGCTCTCAAGGCGCCCATTAGTTTTTCGACCCCATTCCCAGCGCCGCATTTGTCTTGACTGTCATTGTCTGCGCAGGCGTTCCTGAACTCGTCGTAAGGTTGATGTCCACGACCGTCGCATCACCGCTATTCCCCGGATCAAGCGCCAGCGAAGGGTTGATCAGTGTGAATGTGGGATTCGATGTGATCGTAAGGTCTGGAGACCATTCGCTGTTGCCGGCGCCCGTAGTGCCTACTGCGGGGGCTGGATCATCCGGATTACCGCCCACAGCTTCATTCCTCCAGTAAATCTTTCCTCCTATGATCGCGTATTTGATCCAAGAGTCGTCTGTAAAATCGCTGGGCGTATTGCGCGGTGCGAATGTGCCGGCGGCGTAATCCCATCTTATCCGGATCTGCTGTCCGCCTGAGTCAATAACGACTCGATTGGCTAAAGCGATTTTTCTGGCAATAGTCTCTGCAACCATGAGCGTCTCGACTCTGCCGGTATTATTCTTTGCCTTGGAAAAAAAATTGTATGCCGTCGCGTACACGGTCGCCGCGGCGAGAAAGACCATCGGAAGAAGAAGCGTCGATATGACGACTTCAAGCACCGTGAATCCGCGGTCAGACCGGCCGAATCTCACCATGTGACATCCACCTGCACGCGCCTGTAATCACCGCCAGCGCCGACCGGCGGGGATCCGGGGATATGCATTCGGGTCACTTTATATGTGACGGTGTAGGTGAGGCCGTCAGCGGCCACTGTTCCGAGCGAAATATCCTGGCCAAAAGTGGACGGAAGCGTAAGAGGCATTCCCGGCGTTCCGTTATTGACCAAGGCCAAGCTGTCGGGGTCTCCCCACCAATCACCGCGCACAGCCTCCCGGAATCGCTCCATGTGCATTCGCGCTATATTTCGCGAAATATTCGCCTGCGGCTGGATGAAAACATTGGCGTTGACCAAAGCGCTGAAAAGTCCCGCGATAGCGCCAGACACCAAGAGAGCAGCCACGACCAGCTCCATGAGCGTAAATCCGGCCTGGCACTTATTTAGCGGTGTTTTGGAGGGTTGAGCGTTTTTTTTCAAGGATCTCCAGCCTCTTCTTTAGCGCGTCATTTTCGCTTTTTAGTTGTTTCATTGCTGCCGCCAAGTGGCCTAGGGTATCGTACAGATTGATCGCTTTGCCTTCGGGCATGATCAGCTCACGCGGCGTATCTTCCGTAATAAGGCCCAGCCTCATCTTACTGTCGGCTGCATCTCCCTTGAAACGGTAATACCACAAGGGCGTCTGGCTGATCATCGACAGAGCCTCCCTGTACTGACTCGTCGTAAGCGGGGTGATGTCCTTTTTGAATTCTCTTGAGCTGAAAGCCCTAAAATCTCCGCTGGCGCTGGATCCGTCGCCGGGGTTTCCTACCTGTAAAAATACGTTCGCGGGGGTAAAGCCTGCCGCGACGTTTTGTGCGCCGATCAGCACGGTATCCATATGACCCTGCGCGTCATAGATCACGCGGTCAGCGTTCTTTTCACCGAAACGCAGATAATAACCATCTATCCTCATAGGGCCGAAATAATCATCGGTAAAATTTCCGTCGGTTCCATTGTCATATTTGGCTCTGAACTGCGCTTTCTTTTGAAGCCTGGTATCTGGTATCGAGGGCTGCGATAAATCGGTAAACCCTCTCATTTCTCCATAAAGCCGATTTGTTCCCGAGGAGGGCGGGTTCTGCACCGCGAAAAATCTCTTACCCGCAGTAACGGTTTCCGCTTTGAATCTAGCGCTGATCTTGGCGGGATCGCCGCCTATAAATACATTCCCGAATGAATTCCCCGCAACGCGGAATCCGTCCCACCCATAAGGCCCGCTGCCGGTCTGACTATTACTGTAGTCAGGGCCGCCGGCCCGAAAAAGGCAATTGCGAATCGTTAAATTGCCCCCCGTATTTGCGGCGGTTTTTCGAATCAAAAGATCGCCGTGGATCGAAGTCACGGGAGTTACGGCGGCTGGGTTGGCGATCTGAAACCAGTCCGTGGCCGGCGTGGCAGGGTTTTTGCCTATCGTGAAATTCCTTTCGATCTGGACGTTCCTGTATGAAGCGTACGGCGTCGGATACGTTATCGAGACCTGGCTGTTTTCGCAAAACGCATTCGCGACAAAAAAGGAGGTGATGGCGGCAGCGATAAAAATTTTTCGGCTTGTGAAGTATTTACTCATGGCTCAGCTCTCTTACTTTTTTACCGATCTCGTCACTTTCCAATTTGAGCGCCTTTAGCGAGGCGAGCAAAAAACCGAGTTCGTCCTGAAGGCTTATGCTTTTACCGTCTTCGCCGACAAACTCGGACGGAGCTTCTTCCGCAATGAAACCCGTGTGCGCGCGATCCTCTGCCGCTTCCTGTTTAAAGTGATAGCGGACGATATCGGTTGCAGCGAGCTTGGAAAGCATGTTCTTATAATCATCGGCTGAAAGGGGCGCTATGTCCTTTTTGAATACCCGGGAACTGGCCGGCGGATTCCAATTATTCGCGATCGAGATGCCGGTCGACCCGGGCTCGCCGACAATGAAGATAAGATTTGCCGCTGTGCCGCCTCCCGCTGTCATGAGCGGATCGTTGTAGCCTCGTATCACGACACGCCCCATCCCCTGACCCATCGTCATGCCAGATGCGGACTTGTCGACCGACTGGAGGTATAAGGGCTGCGCATCGATATGCAGAGTGCCGAAGACCAGGCCCGTTAAGCCGTTGTGGTATACGGATGAAAACCTGGCGTAGGAGCCTAGCGGATTACCCGCCGAGGTGGTATTGTCTACAGCGTTATACTGCGCTTGGAGCTCAGCCCAAGGCAGGCTATTGTCATACGGGTTGGTCGTATCTTCGTGGGCAGCAAGAACCTGGGCCTTCATTGTTCCGCGGACGTCCAGCGCCAGTCCGGCGATAGTTCTCATGGCGGTGGCCAGCAGCCCGACGCCCACGCGGTTATTCGCGGAATCCACAAAAAAAACGCTTGTTCCGCTCGCGGCGAGCATGTTGACGTTTCCCTCAACCCTTAAGTTGCCGCCCCTGGATGTTGCGCTCCACCCCTGGATGCCGTTGTTCTTTATCTGCATCACTCTAAGCATGTTATTCCCATAGAAATTGGCAGACGTCGCTATCGCGCCCGTCCTTCCGATCTTGAATGCTTCGCTGGCGACGATGTTCATATAGTCGCCGATTGGAGCGGAAAAATATGTCGTACTGGTGGTGCTGCCGGCAAACAGCAGGGGCAGCGATACCGCAGAAAAGACGAGGAAAAGCGTAAGATTTCTCAGAAACAGCTTCATGACAGCTTGTTCTCCGAAAGAGAAGTTTGATTTTCCAGTTCACGTATCTGCCGCTCAAGCCGCAAATTCTCTTCTCTCAATCCTTTGATCCCAGCGATAAGAAACCCGATAGTGTCGCCCGTGCTCAAAGTCTTGCCGTTGTCGGTCAGGATCTCCTTTGGGGCTTCCTCCACCAAGATGCCTATGCGCAGCGAACTGTCGCTGCTCGCATCCTTATACCTGTACCGGACGACATTCATGTCATCGATCCTGGAATAGATCGCTTTGAGGTCGGGTGCAGATAAAAGCGAGATGTCCTTCTTGTATTCCCGGGAACTCGGCATGACCTGCTGCCCCGTGATGATCGCGTACAAACCGCCCCCGCCCGCCGGGCCGACTTGCAGACGATAACTCGGGTCGTTATCGGCGGATCCCCAAGCTCCTGCGGCGCCCGCCGCCGCGCTTGCGCCTATGATCACGTTCGATTTCGAGTAATTGGTATCCGCCGGCACCCCCCCTCCATTCAGCACGATCTTAGGGCAAGCAGAAAATCTAGCCACGCTTTCCGGAATGTTGTACCCGCCCACATCGGTTCCGGCGGAAGAACCCAGCTGTACTACCGGCACGCCGCTTATCGTGCCCATCTTAAAGTACAAGAGAAAATCGTTGTCGTTAGCTCCGGTGCTGATAATCGTTCCCCCCGGTGATGCCCGGAAAGCTGTCGCGTAAATGTCGCCGTTGACATAAAATTCGGTCGGAGGCCGGGGCGGAGTTCCACTGAGATACGATGGATCCAGATTGATGCCAAACCAATGACTATTGCCTGCCGTTTTCGGGTATGTTGAAAACGCCGGAAGCAGCGTGCCGGGTCTCTTGACCTCAAAAATGGAGTCGACATGAAATTCGGAGCCGGCCGACGAAAGCGTCCCGCCCCGGATAGTCGCATCGCCATAGATGGTCATGGTGGACTGAGCGGCGTTCGCGGGCAGCCCCGCCCCCGTTGCCGCGACGCCTGTGACAAGACTTTGCCTGATAGTGAGATCCGTATAATCGCCATAAGGAGAGATATATTCGGTGCTCTTGGAGATCGTATCCGCTGATGCGCATACGCAGAAAGAAATCGATAGGAGCGGAAGAGAGAAAAAAGCGAGGCGTCTGAAAAAGCGCATGTCAGTCGTAAGTACCTTCGCCATCGGGAGGATATATCGTTCCGCCCGGGTAAGTGGTTCCGCCAAAAACAGTCGGTTGCCGTGAAACGTGAAATATTTTACCGCCGGCATTATCGAGAAGCGCGTCCGCCGTAAAATTTGCGCCCATGCCGACACCGGCGGTCGATGTCACGATAAGCCTATATCGAGCTGTGGTCATCTCCGTGCTTAGCCCGGTATTAATAGCCGTAAGATTGACATTATCGGCGGAGGTCGCCATCGTAACAGCCCCTCCCCCTAGCGGCCAGCAGGCATTATTATTCAAAAAGAATATTCTCTGCGCCATGAAGATGACATTAAGATTAGCGCGGGCTTCGTTAGACTCAGCCTGTCTCATGGTGCGTCCAAAATTGGGTATAGCTAAACCAGCCATAACTCCCAAGATTACGATCGCAACCAGGATTTCGGTGAGAGTAAATGCATCTTTTTTTGACATCTTCATAATTTCACCATGGGATTAAAAAACGTTATAAAATGCAATTATGAAAACAACCGCTTTCGCGGTTTATTGTCTGATCGCGGCTATTAGATCTAACTTGATAGCTCGATCTAATAACCGCCTCAGAGATCCTTTTTTTATTCAAATTCAAGAGTTGCCGCATCTGCAACTCTCCAGCGTTAAACGTAGACGCCTGTTCTGGTCACTACACCCGCTTGATTGATCGTCACCGTACCCACAGGTCCGCCGACTCTGCTAGCAGTCAGAAGGAATGTGGTGGCTGTAGCGCTTGTGATGGCATAGCTAAACAAGAGCGTCTGTCCGCCCACCACCGTGTTCGGGTTGTAATCAATGGTGCCAAGAGCAGCGCCGACGTAGGTCGGCGTAGGCTGAGCGGCGAAATAGCGCAACATGGACGCCCTCATCCCATCGAGCGACTGGATCGCTTCCGCGGCTCTCGATCTTTCGACCTGCGCCGTGTAAATAGGCAAAGCCAATCCGGCCAAAACAGCCAAAATGATGATGACGATCAGAAGCTCGATCAGCGTGAAGCCTTTCTCGCTTTTAATTGAGTTTAAACTTTTTCTTAAAAACTTCATTGAGCCCCCCCCTTTTTTTTCAGGAGCCTGTTTTAGCAACACTTGATAAGCTGACTAAAACAGGACCCCTAAAAAGGTCGCAATTAAACGTAGACGCCAGTTCTAGTGACTACGCCTGCTTCATTTATGGTCACCGTACCCACAGGTCCGCCGACTCTGCTAGCGGTCAGAAGGAATGTGGTGGCTGTAGCGCTTGTGATGGCATAGCTAAACAAGAGCGTCTGTCCGCCCACCACCGTGTTCGGGTTGTAATCAATGGTGCCAAGAGCAGCGCCGACGTAGGTCGGCGTAGGCTGAGCGGCGAAATAGCGCAACATGGACGCCCTCATCCCATCGAGCGACTGGATCGCTTCCGCGGCTCTCGATCTTTCGACCTGCGCCGTGTAAATAGGCAAAGCCAATCCGGCCAAAACAGCCAAAATGATGATGACGATCAGAAGCTCGATCAGCGTGAAGCCTTTCTCGCTTTTAATTGAGTTTAAACTTTTTCTTAGGAACTTCATTTAGAGTTTCTCCTTTTATTAAGACAAATCATTATACAGTTAGTATACTACCATTTAAATTATCAAACTTCAAGTAGTTATGCAAGTTCTTTATAATATTAAACAAAACTAAGCAATAATTACTTTAATTGGTATTTAGTGGATGGCTGTGCTCAGCGAGATGATAGGAAGGAACATGGAGATGACCATGACGCCGACCATTCCTCCGACCAAGATGACCATGACCGGCTCGATAAGCGTGGAGAGTCTCTCCACAAAAACATCGACTTTGGCCTGGTAGTGGACGGCCACCCTTTTGATCATGGGAGCCAGCTGGCCGCTCTCCTCGCCGATCATGACCATATGCGTTACCATCGGCGGAAATATGGCGCTTTCGGCGAAAGCGTTGGAAAGTGTCTTCCCCTGCTGAATATCATGTTCGACGTTTTTCAAAGCCTCTTCGAAGACGCAATTATCAGCCGCGCGCCCGGAGATGTTGATCCCCTGAAGAAGGTTGACGCCGCTTTGGATCAGTGTCGACAGATTGAGCGTCACACGCGCGAGGATGATGTCCTTGATGAATGATCCGATCACGGGCACCTTGATGATGTAGGTGTCTTTCGCCTTTTTGCCGTTTGGCGTCCTCAGATATCGCCGGATGACGCTTACAAGCGCCGCCGTGGCGATCAAGATGTACAGGATATAGCTTTTCGTGAATTCGCTGATATTGATGATCGCTTGAGTCAACGCGGGCAGCTTCGCGTTGAACTGGGCAAAAAGCTTCGCGAATGTCGGGATGAGCACGATCATGAAGACGACGAACGCAACGATAGCGATGACGATGACGACCGTCGGGTAGATCATGGCCGACACGATCTTTTTTTTAAGTTTTATGCTGGCCTCGATGTGCTCCGAAAGCTGGTTCAGCACGAGGCTCAAGTGGCCTCCGGCTTCGCCCGCCTCGATGAGGTACGTCCACCACGACGGGAAAACTTTGGGGTATCGGCCGATGGCGGCCATGAAGGTGCTGCCCGCGCGAAGGTCGGCGATGATACTTCGAACCGTTTCCTGAAGGATCAAGCTGTCGATCTGGCTCAGGATGACCTCGAGGGTGCGCAGCAAAGGGACGCCGGCGTCGAGAAGAACGGCGGTCTGGCGGATAAAAAAGAGAAGATCGGCCTGATAAACACCCCGATGAGGCCTTTTCTTTCCCGGCTGTCTGAGCGTGGTGGTTCCGGCATCCGCAGTGGATATCTTCGTGATGATGATATTGCGGCCCTGCAGGATCCTTATCGCGGCAAATTCGTTATCCGCCTCCTGCTTCCCTCTTGCAACCATCCCTGTGCCGGCATCGCGGCCCGTGTAAAAGAATATCGGCAAAGATCCCTGCCTTTCGGATTAATCGGTGGAGAGAACCACCCTCATCATTTCTTCGAGAGAGGTCAAACCGTCCGCAACTTTTCTCAGACAGCTTTCTTCCAGCGTAGACATGCCGTTGCGCCGGGCAGCTTCCCGGATATCCAGGACGCTGGCTCTTTTCAAGATCAATTTGGCGATCTCATCGTTGATAGCCATCATTTCAAAGATAGGCATGCGCCCCGCATATCCAGTCTTGTTGCAATGCTCGCAGCCTTTGGATCGATAGATTGTCTCCAGCTTACCCGCTCCGATCTTGAGCAGGCTCGGCAGCTCGCTGTCGATAGGCTTGTAAGCCTCCTTGCACTTTGGGCAAAGCTTGCGTATCAGGCGCTGAGCCACGACCATCAGAAGAGACGAGCTCACGAAAAAAGGCTCGATGCCTATATCCACAAGACGGCTGATGGCGCCGGGCGCATCGTTGGTATGCAGAGTGGTGAAAACAAGGTGCCCGGTGAGCGCAGCTCTCACGCAGATCTGCGCCGTTTCGAGGTCTCGCGTCTCTCCGACGAGCATCACGTCCGGATCCTGACGGAGAAACGCGCGCAGCCCGCTGGCAAATGTGAGCCCGATGCCGGCCTTGACCTGAACCTGATTGATGCCGTTGAGCTGATATTCGACCGGGTCTTCGATCGTGGTGATATTTTTGGCGTCGCCCTTGATCTCGTTGAGAGCGGAATAAAGCGTCGTCGTCTTACCGCTTCCGGTGGGGCCGGTGATCAGGATCATTCCATAAGGCTTGTTGATGCACTTGATGAAAGTTTCGAGTTCATGAGGGGTGAACCCTAGCGTGCTCAGATCCAGCGCGACGGCGGAGCGGTCCAAGATACGCAGCACCACCTTTTCCCCGTGTATCGTCGGGATCGTCGACACGCGGAAATCGATGAGCCGGTTCTCGATGGTAGCCCGGAAGCTTCCGTCCTGCGGCAGGCGCTTTTCCGCGATGTCCATTTTGCAGAGGATCTTGATACGCGACGTAAGCGGAAGGATCATCGACTTATCCGGGGGCGGTATTTCGTGCAAGGCTCCGTCGATGCGGAATCGGATGCTGATCTTCTGATCAAAAGGTTCGATGTGGATATCGCTGGCTCTCTGCTTGATCGCCTGGCGGATAAGAAGATCGGTGAGCTTTACGACCGGTGCTTTTTCGGCGCTGGCCACGAGATCGTCAAGGGACAGCCTATCCTCCGTCTCGACGACCACGGAAACCGCAGCCTCTGTGGCCGCGTAGCTGGACTGGATCGCGTACTTCAGCATTCCGCCTTCACCGTAAAAAGCGCTGATCTGCAGCTCGATGTCGGCGCGCGATGCGATCATACGGCTTATCTCACAGCCTGTGATCTTGTGCAGGTTGTCGACGAGAACCACGTCCAGCGGATCCATGAATGCCACCACAAGCTTGTTACCGTCGATGCTGAGGGGCAGCACGCAATGGCGGCGCGCAAATTCTTCCGGAACCAGCTTTGCTAGATTTTGATCCGGAGCAGGGGTCATATTGTTTTTTTCGCGGGATGCGTAAGGGATGTTGAGCTGCTTCGAAAGCGTCATGACCAGTATTTTTTCGGAAACAGCTCCCTGGCGGACGAGAAAGATCCCGAGGGACTGATGAGGTTCTTTTTTCTGCTGCGCCAGAGCAAGATTGAGCTGCTGCTGGGTTATCAACCCTTCTTTTAGAAGAATTTCACCTATGCGGAGCGGCGGTGAGGACACGAGGAGACTTTATTGCACCGACTTAGTCTGAAACTTCTTGGGATTTGCGCTCGCGACAGCCTGAGCCATGGCCTGATCGGCGGCCGGAGTGACGATATTTTTAGCATTCGTGATCATGATGTCCTTTTCCTGGATGAAGGCCGGATCATTTTCCTTTTCAGCCAGCTTGAGAGACGTCATAGCGCGCTCATATTCTTCATCCTTGAACACATTGACAAGGCGTTTGGCGGCCAGATCCTGCGTCTTGGCCGTCGCGCTTTGCTCGGCCATGCTGTCAAAACCCATCACGATATGCGGTGTGATGAAGATAAGGAGCTCTGAATCGCTTTTGATCACGCTCTTGTAGGAGAAGGCGTTGCCGATGCCCGGGATATCTCCGAGAAAAGGAACCTTTTTGTCGCTGCGGCTGTCGTTATTGTCTATAAGACCGCCGATGACGAGGGTCTGGTTATTCATGACGCGCGCCATGGTTCTGACCGAGCGCGTTGTGGGATCCAGGAAGTCCGCTGGGAAAAACGTGGAGGCTGCGACGGTCGTGACGGACGGCTCGACGAAAAGACCGACGGTGTTGTCATCGTTGATCTGAGGGGTGATCTTGAGAATGACGCCGACGCTCGTGCGCTCGGCTCCGCCGGTCTGCAGCGTGGTGATATTCCCTCCCGAAGAAAGCGTGCTGGTCCTGGCAGTCGCAGTGCTGGTAACCAGGCGGATATTGGCAGCTTCGTTGTTCATCGTGATCACGCGCGGACGCGCCAGGATCTTGGTGTCGGTCTGCGTGGTCAAAAAGCGGAGAACCGCGCTGAAATTGGTGGCGCTTAACGTGCCAAGCGTCAACTCCGAAGGATCCGTGACAACCGATGCTTTGCCGCCGATATTGTCGAAAACACGCTCCTCAAAGGGAAATGCGATGGTTCTTTCCCCTCCAACCATGCTTAAAAGCGCGCCGTTGTCTCCGCCCCATTCGACTCCCCTGTCATCGAGGATGCCCTTTTTTACTTCCATGAGCTGGACTTCCAGCATGACCTGGCGTGCGGGCCGGTCGAGCAGCTTGACCACTCTCTCGATCTCGTTGAGCCTTTCAAGCGTATCGGTGATCACCAGGCTGTTACTCGGCATATCAACGGCGATCTGGCCGTTTTCGGACAACATCGTAGCTACGAGTTTATCGATGCCTCGCTCGGCTTTTGTCTTACTTTCTTCTCCTTCCGCAGAGCTGCTGTCGCTGCCCGCTGAATCGGTCGATGCAGTGCTCGCGGCTGCCGCCTGACCGGCCGAACCGACCTGCTCGGGCGTTTTGAGTTCCTTGATCGTGCTCTCGCCGCCGACATCCAGGGGCGACAAGGAAACGCGCGAGTACTTCAAATGGATCACACGCGTCTGCATTTCGGAGACATCCTGAATGGGTTTGGCGAATATGGTATAGACGTTCTCACCCTTGCGCTCATAGACGAGGTCATTGGCAGCCACGATGCTTTCAAGCGCGTCTTTCGCGGGAACGTGATCCAGGAAGATGGTGATCCTTTTATTTTCAACTTCCTCAGTAGTGGCAAAGTTGAGACCCGACTGCTTCGAGAGGACCTTCAGCACGTCCTTAAGCGCTGCGCCGTCGAACTCCATCGAAACGATAGCTTCTTCGCTGCTCGAGCCCTCTTCCGCGAAAGCAAAAGGCGGTAGAATTGCAGAAGAAATGAAGGCTGATAAAACAAAGTAAATGCTGAAAAATTTAATGCATTTCATGAAGCACCTCTCCTGAATCGAAGGTAATATTCTTTTTCCTGGTCCCGCACTTTTACGCCGTCCTTTCGGATTTCAAGGACTTTCGCATCACCTACAGTCTCGCCGACCTTAACGATGTTTCCATTGATCAAAGCCTGGGGCTTGACCGCATTCCATATAACGCCTTCAAGCACAAGCTCATCTTTCTTTGTGTTATCGGCTTCATTCGTATTCGATTCGGATGCCACGCCGAACGGATCGCGGTACATTTGGCCGGTGTATTCGACTGCGGATACAGGCCGCGCACAGACCGCCAGGATCGACGCTGCAAAAAAAATTCCGCGCAGAATAACACGCCCTGTCATCGGGCTTCCTTCCAGCTGTAGATGCATAGAGAGATCCAGATATGGAGCTCGCTGCTTTCAGCGTCGGTCACGGGTAGATTTATATTTACACTTGAAACCTTAATAAAGCGGGGCGAGTTTTCAACCATGCTGATAAACCGCCCCAACTCATGATAGCTTCCTTTGGCCTCTATCCGCAAGGCTATCTTTTTATAGCCGCCTGCATCGACCACCTGATCCCCTGCCGGGGCGGCTGAAACAAGGGTCAAACCTGATTCGGCGGCAAAACGGTTGGATTCTTCGATCAGCCACGGAAGCTGCTGCTCTGACGAAAAGGCTTTGCCGTAAGTGCTGATCCTTTTCAATTGGCCCGAAATATTTTCTATGGCGGCCTTCTTCAAACCGATATCCCTTTTTTCGGTCTCCAGATTGGCCAGCTTCACATGAAGCGGCTTGATAAAAAAAGACCATGTCACGAACGAGCATCCGAGAAGAATCGTGATGGTATAAAGCAGCGCGCTTTTTAACAGCCTCTCCGGGAGATTCAGCATCACGCCGCAGCTCCGTCGGACTTTTGGCAATAAATGGTGAATTTGGTCAAAAGACCCTCTTTAGAAACGACGTTCTGCGCCGATAGGACGGTCGCTCCTCCGAAACCGACCATAAACTCCTTGTCCGCTAATAACGCCGCTGCGAGCTTATTGACCTCCGGCAGATCAACACCCGAAGCGTTGGAAAAAACAGTTCCCAGAATATTGAGCGCATTGCTCGAAACTCCGTCCTTGTCCTCGGAGCTGGTGTAGTCGATTCCCGTCACGCTGATGAAATCCGGTATCGTTTTTGCCAGCTGGTTCATCTTTGTCGTAAAAAACACTCTCTTGTCTATCAGGTTCGAGGTCAGGACGATCTTGCTTGCAAGCTCGGCTTCCTTAGCCTTCAGCTCGTCCAGCGACAAAGCGTATTCTGCGGGAATCGTGCGCAGACGGTTGGCATAATCAGCCTTGGATATCGCCAGCTTTCCCAGAAAAAAATAGTAGATGACCGCGCCGATGATCGCAAACAAGACGATCTCAAAGAGAGCCATTTTCTTCAAAAACTCATCTTCGTTCTGCTGCGATATCGCGCTGGCCGCTGCTTTGGAGGCGGCTGCCGGCTTGTCATGGGGCACGAGATTGAGCTTCACGCCATGGCGGCTGGAAGTGCCCCGCATCCCCAGACCTATGGCCGTCGTCATGCCCGCGGAATAGGTCTGATTGGCCGCGAAAGAACCGATAGGGTTTCCTGCCCGCACCGGGATGCCGAGCTCGGCCTCAAGCTGCGAGTCCCAGTCTTTGAACGTGTCCTTCAGGTCGGCACAGACGATGATCTTCGATAGCGTCTCATTCTTGAATGTTTTTGAAAAATAGTTAAGCGACAGCCTGACTTCTGACACGCATGATTTGAAATCCGGCACCGACTGGCCCACCGTATCTGCGGCTCTGAAATACAGATGATCGCGCGCCATGAGGAGCATGTCGTTTTTTACGATGAGGATGTGGATGAAGCCCTTTTTATCGATATCCAGGATCGCGAACGCGTCATCGGTAGGCTTGGCGTCTGCCGGATACAAAGCCCGGGTCGTCGCCATGGAAGCGGACTCCAGAGAGCGGACACGGAGACCGGATTTCTGGACGATGGAAATGACTTTGTGGACCGCGTCCTTTTTGGCGGCAAGAAAAGTGACTCTCATCTTCTTTTGCGGCGCATCCGCCTGAATGGAACAGTCATGATAAAGATCGCGGATCTCGAACGGCAGGTATTTCTGAGCCTCGAACCGCACAGCCTCTTTACGCTCCCTCTGCGGAAGCAGCGGCATCTCAAAATAACGCACGATCGATTCCTTTTCGGTCAAAGCGATAAAAACGTCTTTAGCCGCGATACCTTCCTTTTGGAAGATATCGGAGATGGACCGCGAAATCAGGTCTGCGTCAGGGGTGGGGTTGGTCGGGGTGAGCTGGATATCTGTTTCGATCGTGCGGACGATTTGGGATTCGCCGAACTGACTGCGAAGCTCAGCAAGATAAATGCGCTTGCCGTCGATGTAGAGTCCGATGGATGAACCGGTTCCGAACACTCTCACACTCCCCTTTTTGTATCGCCGGATCAAAGACGAAGAAGTCAAAGCGCGGCTTTGTAATAAATAACGCTCTTATTCTATAGACAACGGTTAAAAAGCACAAGGAAGAAAATAAACTCTTATACACTTTCCAACATTATTAAAGCCCGCCACCTTGTACCGGCCGGTCGACCTATGCTACTATGTTTTGCGATATGGCTACAGATCCCATTTTAGACAAAGTCTGCTCCGTCTGCGGGGGGCGCGAATCGGTCGACATCGAAACGGTGACGAACGTCATGCCTCAGCCGGAAGACATGTTTCCCGTCCTTCTCTGCAAAAAGCACAAAAAAAGCCTGCAGGACAAGACGCTCGACATCACGCTCGACGCGACCGGCAAGCTCGTGTTCGTCCTCAAGAAAAAGACCTCTTAAAAAAGATAAGCCCGGATCAGCCCCCGCCGAGATAAGCGGATCTCACGGTAGGATCGTCTTTCAGGTCGGCAGCTCTTCCCTCCATCACGACCCGCCCTGTCTCTAGGACATAGGCGCGGTGCGCGATTTTCAGCGCCATGCGGGCGTTCTGTTCGACGAGGAGCACGGTCTTTCCCTGGCGGTTGATGTCCTGGATCATCTGGAAGATCGCCGAGACAAGAATGGGCGCCAACCCCAGCGACGGCTCGTCCAGAAGAAGCACGGACGGGCGCGACATGAGCGCGCGGCCGATGGCCAGCATCTGCTGCTCGCCGCCCGAAAGCGTACCCGCCTTCTGATGCAGGCGTTTTTTTAGGACCGGGAAGATCCCGAAAAGCCGGTCGATGTCCGCGCGCACCGCCGCCGTATCGCGGCGGAGAAATGCGCCGAGCTCGAGATTCTCAAGGACATCAAGCTTCTGAAATATCTTACGGCCTTCCGGAGCATGCGCAATACCGAGGGCGACGATCTTCTCCGGAGATTCCGCCGTGATGGCTTTACCGCGGAAAAGAATTTCCCCCGAAAGCGGGCGCACAAGGCCTGAAACGGTCTTCAGCGTCGTGGTCTTCCCTGCGCCGTTAGCGCCTAGCAGCGCCACGATTTCCCCCTCTTCGACGCGGAACGAGACGCCCTTCAGGCAGTCGACGTTGCCATAGCGCGTGTGGATGTGCTGGGCTTCGAGCATCTAGCCTGTCCCCAGATAGGCTTCGATGACGCGGGGATCCTTCTGGATTCCCTGAGGAGAGCCCTCAGCGATCTTTTCTCCGTCAGCCATCACGACCACGCGGTCGGAAAGAGGCATGACGACTTTCATGTCGTGCTCGATGAGAAGCACCGCGATCCCGCGGGCGCGGATCTTCCGGACAAGCTGACAGATCTCCTCCTTTTCCGACGGGTTCATTCCCGCCACGGGCTCGTCGAGCAGAAGCAGCCTGGGATCCGAGGCCATGGCGCGGGCGATCTCCAGGCGCTTCTGGTTGCCGTATGAAAGATTGGCGGCGGTCTCATTGCCCAAGCGCGCCAGCCCCATCCAATCCAGAAGCTCCGCGCTGCGCTTGAACGCTTTTTTTTCCTCGACATGAAAGCGCCGCGTGCGCAGCATCGCGTCCCACAGATGAGAGCGCAGACGCGAGTGCATGCCGACGGCAACGTTTTCGATCAGCGTCATGTTCTTAAAAATGCGGAGGTTCTGGAACGTACGCGCAAGACCCTTGGCCAGGATCTGATGGCTGGGCAGACCCCTCAAAGAATCGCGTCCGCCGCGAAAGAGGATCTGCCCTTCATCCAGCGGCATGAGACCGGTCACGCAATTAAAAAATGACGTTTTTCCGGCGCCGTTGGGGCCGATGAGCCCCACGATCTCGCCCTCGTCCACCTCGAGGCTGATGTTTTTGAGCGCCTGGACACCTCCGAAGCGCTTGGAAGCGGAGCGGACTTCAAGCAGCGCCATCGTCTGAAACCTCTCTGACTTTGCGGCCGAGCTCGCGTTTGATGAGCTGGCCTCCGAGAATGCCTTGAGGCCTGAAGATCATCATCAACACCATGATGACGCCGAAGATCAGCATGCGGTACGCTGCAAACTCCCTCAAAACTTCGGGCAGGAGACCGAGCACCACAGCGCCAAGAGCCGCGCCCCAGATATTTCCCATGCCGCCCAGCACGACCATAGCCAGGATCAAAACCGACAGAACGAAATCGAAGCTGTCAGGCGTGATGATCGTCTGCTTCGCTGCGAACACAGCCCCGGCGATCCCCGCGACAAAAGAGCTGATCCCGAACGCGTACAATTTCACGCGCAGCACCGGGATCCCCATGCACGAAGCGGCCAGCTCATCTTCGCGGATCGCCACGAGCGCGCGGCCGAATTTCGAATCCATGAGGCGGAAAAGAAAGAACGCGAGCACGGCGATCAGAACGATCACAAGATAATAATAAGGCGCTGCGTTCACCGAAAAGCTCCATACTTTTAAATGAAAGCCGTTCTGAAGATCGGGCACCCAGATCTTCGGGCGCGCGATACCCAGCAGGCCGTTGGGACCGCCGGTCCAGGGGCTCAGGTTGTTGAACGCAATGCGCACGATCTCTCCGAAACCGAGCGTCGTGATCGCCAGATAATCGCCGCGGACGCGGATCGACGGCAGGCCGATCATCAAACCGAAGAGCATGGAGACCGCGCCCGCAAGAGGAAGTCCTGCCCAAAAAGGGACATGCGCGTGCAGGTTCAGGAGCGCATACGTGTAAGCGCCGATAGCGAAGAACGCGGCGTAACCGAGATTGAGCAGTCCGGCGTATCCGACCACGACGTTGAGCCCCATCGCGAGGATGACGTAAATACCCACGCCCGTGAGCACGTCGAGATGATAGGCGTTCTTGTCGATCAGCGGGATCAGCAGCAGCGGCAGAAGAACGAGGAAGCCCTTTTTCATGCGGTCCTCAGACCTTTTCCCGGACGTTTTCACCGAGGATGCCCGAGGGCCGGACGATCAGCATGATCCCCAGAAGCAGGAAAGCGAAGACGTCCTTCCACTCCGAAGAGATGTAGCCTGCACCCATCGCTTCGAAGACGCCGAGAAAAATTCCTCCGAGCATCGCTCCGGGTATAGAGCCGATACCTCCGAACACGGCTGCCGTGAACGCCTTTAGACCCGCCAGATACCCGTCGTGGAAATTGATGCTGCCGTAATTCAGCGCGAACAGAGACCCGCCCACCGCGGCCAGCGCCGAACCGATCACGAAAGTAGTAAGGATGATACGGTCGACGGAGATGCCGACGAGCTGGGCCGCTTCGGGATTTTCCGCCGTCGCGCGCATCGCCTTGCCGGTCCGCGTATTTTTTACGAACCATGTCAGAAAAATAAGGAGTCCTGTGGATACGGAAAAAAGGATGATCTGGCTCAGCGACAGCGACACGGGACCCAGGCGCAGATGAGTCAGCGGTACCGCCTCGGGCACGCTCTGCTCCTTGGCGCCGTAGATCAGCATGACCGCGTTTTGCAGGAAGAACGAGACGCCGATCGACGTGATGAGCGCTGTGAGCTTCGGAGAACGGCGAAGCGGCTTGTAAGCGATCTTTTCGACAAGCGCGCCGAGCACGCAGGAGCCGGCCATCGAAAAGACCAGCACGAAAGGAAGGACCAGCCAGAACGGCGCGCCCGGCATGACCGCAGCCGAGATCCAAAGAGCGGTCAGCGCCAGGTACGCGCCGGCCATAAAGACTTCTCCGTGCGCGAAGTTGATGAGCTGGATGACGCCGTAAACCATCGTGTAGCCCAGCGCGATCAGCGCATACACCATGCCGATAGTCAGGCCGTTCAGAAGCTGGTGTAGGAACAGGTTCAGCGCAGGGCTCATGCGGCGCTAAGGTTTTATCTCTTTGATGAAAACGTACCGGCCGTTTTCGACCTTGAATACGCCGACGCTCCGCCCGAGCGCGTCGCCGTTGGCGTCAAAATTGATCACTCCGAGCATGCCGGGATAGTCCTTGATCTTTTTCATCTCCGCCAGCACCGCCTCGCGGTCGTTCTTTCCGGCGCGGCGCAAGGCTTCGATCAGAAGATTCATCGCCTCATAGCCGTAAGCCGAGTAGGAGCCGATCTCGCCGTAGCGTGCCTCATAGCGTGCGACAAAATCGGCGGCTGCTGGCAAACTGCGCGGATCCAGACCCAGCATCATCGCGTAGATGCCTTCGGCGAGCTCCGGAGACAAAAGCTTGATCAGTGTCACGTCGTAGATCCCGTCCCCGCCCATCCACATGGCGTTCACGCCCATGCGCTTGGCCTGCTTGACGAGAAGGGCCATCTCGGGATAGACCCCTCCATAGAAGATCAGCTCCGGTTCCGTCGATTGCACCTTCGTCAACAGCGGCGAAAAATCCTTTTCCCCTTGAGTGATGCCGTCGCGGCTAAGGATCGTGCCGCCGAGCTCCTTGAACTTTTTTTCAAAAGCCGAAGCGATGCCCGTACCGTACGTCGTCTTGTCGTCGATGACGGCGATCTTTTTGACGCCGAGGTCCTTGAAGGCAAACTCGGCTGCGGCCGGAGCCTGCACGTCGTCTGTGGCGCAGATACGAAAAAAAGTATCGAAGCCCTGGCGCGATATCTCGGGGTTGGTGGAAGCGGGTGTGATTTGCGTCAGACGGCTTTCATGATAGATCGAGGACGCCGCTTTCGTGCAGCTGGAGTTGAAATGCCCGACGACCCCCGCGACGGCAGGGTCAGCCGCAAGCTTATTGGCGACAAGGACGGCCTGCGTCGGGTTCCTCTGGTCATCCGCGGGAACCAGCTTAAGTTTTGCGTTGCCGAAGACAGGGCCTTTCGCGTTGGCATCTTCGACCGCCATCAACGCGCCCTGCATCATGCCGGTCCCGATGAACGCCTCGGGGCCCGTCAATGGAGCGGCGACGCCCACCAGGACTTCTTCGGGCTTACTTTCAAATCCGCACAACAGCAGCGCCAGAGGCAGAAAAAAATATGCAGATATCTTAGGCATCGGAACGTCCTTGCGGCGAGATCAAACGGCCGACGGGATTTCCGCGCAGCCGATGCGGCCGCCGGCGTTGCCCGTGGGTTGCCCGTAATCGTCTTCCTTTTCGTGAAGGATGACGCTCCGGCCCGAGACGCTGAATTTACCCGGTTCGACGGTGAGCCCCGGAATCGTTATCTCGAGATCGCCTTTTCCGTCAGGCCCTATCTCGATGTTGCCGAGGTCGCCTGCGTGTACGTGTGCGATCCCGTCTTTGGACGCTTCGCCATGCGGGAGACCTTCAGGATTGAAATGTCCTCCGGCTGCATTGCCGGAGTCGCCGCAGTCGCCCTTTTCGTGAATATGTATCCCGTGCTTGCCGGCAGCCGCGCCTTCGATATGCGCCAAGACCTTCAGCCCTTTAGGGGTCTCATGAAACTGCACTTCTCCGGTCACGGCGGAATCCGCGCTCGTTCCCCGAAGATCGGCGGTCAACGATTTGGCGTCAGCCGACGACGCCGTCAAAAACAAGACTGATGCGAAAATAAGAAATATGGCCGTATTTTTCATGCTGCTCCCCTTGATTTTTCATTCATCATACCTCAAAAATGCGAAAAGTCCACGTCAACACCAGGGATTGCGATTTTGCAGGTACGGTTTCACCGCATTCCAGGCGTTCAGCTTCCTTTCAAAACTCATAGCCGCATAAGCCGGGCTCGTCGACGGCAGGCTGTAGGCGGGAATGCGGATGATCTTCCCGAAATATCGGCGGTACAGCGCTTCGGCCTTTTTTCCGTTAAGAAAGATGGTGCGGATGTTTTTATAGCGGCGGATGAGCCGGGGGATATCATTAGGCCTCACCTGCCGGATCGAACTGTCACTGGATCCTTCGCGGCGGCAGGCACCGGCAACATCCCATAAGGCGATCCGGTTTTCTCTGAGGAGAGCTTTCCTTTCGGCGTAGCCGGCGCGGGGCGCTTCGTTCAGCACTTTGAAGACGATGCTCCAAAATTGATTTCGCGAAAGACCGTAATACTGTCCCTTCTTCAGAGACTCGGCGCCCGGCATCGTCCCGAGGATCAGTACGCGGGATCGGGCGTCCGCCAGCGGCTTAAAACTCAATAAAAAAGCCCCCGACTTGCGTCGGGGGCTTTTCTTTGCCGGCTTTGCGGAAATCTTACTGGGCTCCCGCGGAAGCGTCTGCGGCGGCTGCTGTCAGGTGAGTGGAAAGTGCGGCCCAAGTCTTGGGTCCCACTTTTCCGTCGGCCTTGAGACCGTTCTGCTTCTGAAATTCTTCGATCGCACGCTTCGTGCCGGGTCCGATCTTGCCGTCGATCTTGCCGGTATAAAGACCTAGGTTCTTCAGCGCCGTCTGGATCTCCTGCTCATGGTTGAGAGCTTTTGCGGCAGAGGGATACGCGGCGAGCGCATCGCCGGGGGCGACCAGCGTAGAGGCAGCCTGCGTGATCGGGGAAGCCTCGACCGGCAGCGCCTCGACTCCGCCCTGCTGATTGGAGGTGTTGGCCTGGGGAAGCTGCGAAAGCTCTTCTGCCGTCGTCGCCGGCGTGACCGTGCCTGAATCAAAACCCGTTCCTGCGATGCTCGTCGGTTCGCTTGATTTTTTTGCGCAGCCTGCCGCGAAAACCGTCACAGTCAATAAAAGCAGCCATACCAGTTTGCGATCTTTCATGTCCATTGTCCCTTTTTGCGATGAAAAAAAATGATTTGAGTGACGGGTAATTTTCCGAAGCCCGGATGGAATGCCACTATACACGCCCCGGAATAGCTTGTCAAGAATTCGGGCTTTTTGGGGAACCTGCAAAGATCCTTGATACCGCGCCCCGGAACGCGGAAAGCGTCAGCGGCTTGCTCAGGATGATATCGACGCCTTTCGGATGTTCGCCCTTGACCTTCATGAGCTCCCCGAAACCGGTCACCATGATCACGGGCACAGAGGGAGAGACCAGCTTGATCTGTTCGACCATTTCATCGCCGTTCATTTCCGGCATCGCGCGGTCCGTCACGACGAGATCGAATTTTTCTTTTTTAAAAAGCTCAAAACCCGCGCGTCCATTCTCGGCGGTCAGCACCGCGTGGCCGTCGAGCGCGAGATAACCCTTCAAGACTTCGTGCACGCCCTTTACGTCTACAACAACCAGCACGCGAAGCTTAGGCACCGCCGCGTAGGACGCCGGCGGCGAATCGGGGTGGCGTGCGTCGCCTTGCGCGTCGCTCCTCTTCACCGGAAACCGCATCTTGAACAAGGTGCCTTTGTTGGGCTCTGTCTTGATCTCGATCGTGCCCTCGTGGCGCTTCACCACGCCGTAAACCATCGACAGCCCCAGACCCGTGCCGCCGCGTCCCTTCGTCGAGAAGAAGGGTTCGAGGCAGCGGCGCGCCACCTCTTCGGTCATGCCTGTGCCGGTATCTGATACCGTGAGAGCGACATGCTGTTTCTCAAGAGACGTTTTGAACACGAGGTCTCCCCCCTTAGGCATGGCATCGACGGCGTTGAAGATCAGGTTGGTCATCGCTTCGCGCAAAGCGGTTTCGTTGCCGTGGATGTCAGGGATCTGGCCGAGCTCTTCGTGGACGATGATATCCGTGCCCTTCGCCAGCATCTGCTCGCGCCAGCGCGGCTGGGTCAGGAGCACGGTTTCGCGCACGATATCGTTAAGACTCACGGCTTGCAGAGCCTCTGCCTTGTCTTTGGAGCGGTAGAATTCTCGCAGGCGCCCGACGATGTTCATCGCGTCCGTCGCGGACGTATGGATCAGGCTCAAATATTTAAACGTCTTCTCTTTGTCGTTCAGCGCCTCGGGATTGTTGAGCAGGATCTCGCTGAAGCCGAGCACCGGCATCAGCGAATTGCTGAAATCGTGCGCGATACCCGAAGCCATCTGTCCGATAGCGCCGAGCCTCTCCTGCTCGATGATCTTCTTCTGTGTCTCGCGAAGCTGCGCGCGCTCCTCCGACTCACGGATCGCGCGGTGGACGGAAAGGGGTAAACGCGAAAGCTGATCCTTGAACACATAGTCCGTCGCACCCTTTTTGAGGGTATCGATGACGGACTGTTCGTGGATGACCCATGAGACGAAGATGAACGGCAGCTCTGGGTATTTCTGCCTCGTCAGTTCCATCGCGGAGAACCCGTCGTAACCGACCATCGCGTAGTCGGAAAGGATCAGGTCGGGCCTGAACTCATCGCAGGCCTTTTCGAAGGCCTCACGAGTCGATGCCTGCTGGATCAGAACCGGGATAGCCGAATTGCGCAGCTCGGTCATCATGCTTTTGGCATCCTGCTCGGACTCGTCAAGAATTAGGATCTTTATCGTCTTAGACAAAACGCCGGTCTCCGCCAACTTTATAAAAAATGATCAATAGTAAACAATTTTAAGTCTATATGAACGTTATAAAAATTTCAATAGACGGATAAAGTTTTTCGCCGAAATCGATTGACAAATGGCGGATTTAGCCCAAAATAGGTTGCTTTGGCCCCATCGTCTAGTGGCCCAGGACACTACCCTCTCACGGTAGGGACACGGGTTCGACTCCCGTTGGGGCTATTTTTTTTCTGCTTCCGCTTCCAGCTTCCCGAGCTCTGCAAGATTTTCAACGGCCGAGGACGATTCAGGGTCGACCTCTAAAGCGATCTTGAAATAGGTCGCGGCATCTCTTAAATTGCCCTGATTGGCCATCGCTGATCCCAGATTGATGAAATTATTGGCTTGCCACGGCTCGAGCTTCACGGCGCAGACAAAATAATGGACGGCGCGGCCGGTCTCTCCCAAAGCCATGCTGCACATGCCGGCAAGGTTGTATGTTTCTGCCCCGATAGAGTCAGCCGTGAAATCCTCGCGGTTCTCTTTCGGCCAGGGATAACTTAATTCGGTCTCCTCTTGTCCCGGCAGCGAAACGCGCACGCACGAAGGATTTTCCTTGATGGCCGTCTTCAAGACATCCGCCGCCTCACGGTACGATCTTTGGCCGAGCAAGTTTCTCGCGATATTATTGATCGCGCGCCAATTAGAAGGATTCACTTTCAAGGCCTCTCTCCATAGCGCGTCCGGGTTCCGGTACAGCATGTTCCTCTGGAATGTCATGACGCAGAAGATCAGAGCGATCGAAGCGATCAGTAATAATGCCAGGCTTTTTATGAGCCTTTTATATCGAACTGCGCGCATGACCAGAGCGTGCGCGGCGAGGACAACCGCCGTGGTGAGCGGAGCCAGCGAGAGATACAGACGGCGGTCTGCCTGCAGATCTCTGAGCGGAAAAAAACTCGATGTGGGCATCAAGATCAAAAAAAACATGACGCCCAAAAAAGCGGCCCGCGGATACTTGCGCAGCCCCCAACCGATCCCCGCCAGAACAAGCAGGATGACCGCGCATGAAAAAAGGGACTCATAGCGCGCCGAATAGCTCCAAAAATAATCGATCGAGACCGGGTAAGGCCAAAAACAAAGCCTCGTATAATCGATGAGCACGGTGCACTGCGCGATGAAATATTTAAGAGGCGGCGTGTGGACCACAGCGGCATTCTTCAAGAGCCACGGGCTGTGCCAGTTGAACATCACCGGAAGGCTTGCGCATACCGCGAGCAGCAGCCAGGTAGAAAAGAGGAAGGTGTAATATCCGCGCCTGCTTTTGAAGGACGCCGCAAACGATCCTGAAATAAAATACCGGTCCCACAGCCATACAGCCAGAGGCGCCGTAAGCATGATCGACTTTGTGGCCATGCCTGCCGCGCAGCAGGCGATAGAGACCTTGAACCACGGGCCGGGATCAACCTGGCTGGCGCCGCGGATAAAAGCGTACAGCGTGAGCAGATAGAATAAGCCCATCATCGATTCAGAGCGATGGATCACATAGGTCACGCTCTCCGTCTGTAGAGGATGGCACATCCATAAAAACGCTGTAAGCGCAGCGATCCAGGTTGCCGAGGACTCGCTGACACCTTCTTTAAGAGAGATCATCAGCGAACGCCTCACGATGCCCAGCAGCGCCAGCGAGGCCGCCAAGTGAACGGCTAAGTTAAAGGCGTGATAGCCGGCGACTTCATAACCGCCCAGCGCATAGTTGATCGCCAGGGTTATGTCGACCAGCGGGCGGATCGTATAGACGGGCCGCCACAACGGCCAAAGATCCCGGATGTGAGGATTGTTCAGGATCAAATTGATGTCATCAAAAATAAAGGGCGCCGAGAAACTCGGCCAATAGACCGCCAAGCCGGCGGCGGCAAACGCTAGCGGTATCCAGAATGACAGCTTTCCGGGCTGCGGGCAGTCCTTTTGCATCATGCTCTCCTGATCAGGTGATAAAACTTCTTACCATTTTCCAGTAAAAACTCAATACGCTGTTGATGAACTTTATCCTTCGATGGCGCTGGATCTCTGCGAAAAAAAAGTACGGCGAAAATTTTCTTACGATGGAAGCGTCAGAATGGATCCTGATCTTCCGGATATCCGCCCGCTTCGATGTGATGTATTCCCTCGTCTTCTTCTTGGTCAAATGCCCATAAACAGACGCTATATCCCAAAAATGGCCCTTGCATGAAAAATAAAGCCCGGAAATGAACTGCGTTACCGCCAAGGCGGGAAACAGCAAAAGAAAGGTCCTCTTCTTTGTCAGCGTCATCATCGCCAAGAGTCTGTTTTTTTCCAAATGAAACAAGAATTTTATCTTCCCCGAGAAATCGTACTTATGGTAACAGATCGAGGACGGTTCAAGGGTTATGCGGAAACCTGCCAGCCGGGCCCTCCAGCCAAACTCCAGATCGTCGTAATACAAGAAATACTCCTCATCAAAAAGCCCGATGCGGCGGAATACCTCGGCCTTCACAAGCATCGAGGCCCCGCTGGCAAAATCGAGGTGCGAGTCATTTTTATAATTCACATCAGCCTTTCCATAGCCCAGACAATAGCCGTATCCCAGAAAATGGATCCTGTTTCCCACCGAATTGATGCGGTTGGTGCCGTGAAGAAGGATCTTCGACTGGATGATCTCCCCCGATCCCCGTTCGCGGGCGCTGCGGACCAGATGATGCAGCCAGTCTTTATCCAATTCGGTGTCCATGTTCAGCAGAACGATGCACTCAAAACCCTCGTCAAGAGCCGCGCGCACCGCCGCGTTGTTCGCGCGGGCCCAGCCCTCATTCTTTTCATTGGATAAGTGGCGCGCTTCCGGAGAGATCCGGCGCACAAAGCTGTCGGCCTCGGGAAAAGCGCCGTTGCTGACCACGAACAAAGTGAATTCGTCGGCTGGAAAAGATTGAGCCTTGAGACTTTGATGACAGCGCTCGAAGTATTTAAGCGCATAGTCTTCGTAATGGACCAGGACGACGGCGACTGCGGCGGATTTTTTCATAAGGACGGGATCAGCCTGCGCCTTTGCGCGCCAGAACAAAGACGAGGGCGGGTCTTCGTATTATATGATTTTCTATCCAGCACCAAGGCACGATGAATAAGCTTAAAACCAGCGACAAGGCTTGGATCGGCAGGCGAATAAATGCGGGAACGCTTCCTGCGTCGCGGCGGCCCAAAACAGGAAAAAGAGACAGCATCCAAACGCCTGCGCATGCAAGCGTGCTGTCAGGAACTACTCTGACTTGGGTGAACCCGGCCTCTCGACAGGCGGTGCGGAGACCCTCTTCTGACGGGATGGAGACATGGCGCGGCGCCTCGGTCACTCCGGACCAGGATTTTTTCCAAAAAAGCGCCTGCTGGCTATCGATGACAAGGGTCGCGAGCGCCAAACTTCCTCCCGGCCTGATCAGGCGATTGAAGACTTTAAGCTGTCCGCGGACATCCGCGACATGTTCGATCATATAAAAGGACGTCAAGAGATCGAAGCTTTCGGGCTGATAGTGCTTGAGGAGATCCATGGAGTCGGAGGTCTTGGCCTTCAGCCCCAAAACCTTTTCGACATGTTCGGCCGCCGCCCCGTTCAAATCCGAACCCTCGACCTCGAGACCCAGATGAGCGAACTCCTTCAAACGAAGCCCGTGACCGCATCCGACATCGAGCATCCTTAGACTCGCCGCCCCGGAAAGACCGAGCTGCCGCATCACAAAACGGGCTTGATGACGATATTGTCTTTTAAAAAAAACCTCATATTCGATCTTTTTGATCCACCCGCCGATAAAAGATGTGCTGTGCGTACTAAAATCATACACGGGCGGATAAGACCTCGCCATCTGATCTCTGCCGGGAAACGGGTCGATGACCGCGGATCGGCAGGATTCACACTGATAAAACGACCACTCGCCCGGCACGAACCTCAGCCTGTCTCTCACACCCTTGAAAACGGCCGCCCCCGATCGTCCGCCGCAATACAGGCAAGCTGTTACGTCCATCAGAGCCGCGCCTTATTCCCGTGCTTCGGAAGGGAGCAGACAGAGACGAGTATCTCATCGGCCCTGTCCGGGTCCGCGGGTACAACGCGATGTTTCTCGATCGAGTCGCCGATGGCCCAGCGAAGCTTAAAAAATCTTTGCACCCAGACAACGGCCGCAGCAGGCAGGAACCTTCTCAGGAAGAGGATTAAACCCATCGCAGCGCGGCTTTGGCGGTTCTGGCCGTACATGCGGACGGATGAAAAATGATTTTCCAGCAGCGACCTCCACTCGTCGGATGAATATTCTCTTTGATGAAACGGATTCATCGGCTTATCCGAGATAGACGTCTTGGGATTGGTGACGTCACGGTTCGGGGTGGAGGCGATGAGAACGCCGCCCGGTCTTAGGATGCGGGTCACCTCTTCGAGGAAGCCCCGGTCGTCGGAGAGATGTTCTATGGTTTCAAGGGAAATAAAGACGTCTGCGGATCGGTCAGCAACAGGCAGACGAAGGCAATCGGCAGACTGAAAAACGAGCCCGTCGGAAGCGTGCAGGCGCCGAGCCTCATCGATCGCGTCGTCCGAAGAGTCAAAAGCCAGGACTTCTTGGGCTCCGGCTTTTAAAAAAAGGCTGGAGCCGATACCCGCTCCGCAAGCCGCGTCGACCACCTTTTGACCGCGGACAAGATCACATGCGAACTGATACCGGGCGTAATGCTCATGCCTGATCCATGAGGGATACAAAACACCGCAATGATATCGCTCTGTCAATTAGACAGCTCCACGGTTTAGAGGCGCATCCAAAAAATAACGTGATTGGATATTAACCAAAAATGTCGAAAATGTCTACAAAATAAGGGGTTAGCACATTTCTTAGGCGGAAAATAGGCCTCCAAATACCCTTCAAAATTCGTTAAATTTATAGGGGAAAATTTTAAACTCACAGTGTATAATGAAGAACTATTTAACAAAGGCGGATCAGCGCGATCCGGCAACCGGATCATCTAAATCATATGCCGATAAAACAGAAAACGCAGTTGTGGCAATTCACCGACACAGAGGGCTCTTTCCGCGTCGAGGCTCCGGAAGGCGTCAGCCGGCTCTATTTCCCCTTGGCCAACGAATCGGGGATCCTTTCGGCGATCACGCCGGATCTTCACGGCGACATCAAGACCAGCCACGACTCCTTCCTTTTGCAGCCGGTCAATGTAGAAAGCCTTCACAACTCCAAGTCCTCACGCAATTTCTGGGTACATATCGAAGGTAAAGGCGTTTGGTCGCTGACCGGCGTCTCGGCCGTTCAGAACGCAAAAAAATTCCTGCACAAAGACAAAGAAAAGGTCACTCTGGACGCAGGCATGCTGTGGCACACGGTCAAGCGCGAAAACCGCGAGCTGGGCCTGCGGGCGGAGATCACCAATTTCGCCCCCTTTCCCTCCGGCGGCGCTGAGACCAAGGACGACTCGCTGGAGATCATGATGGTGAGCTTGACCAACATCGGTTCGTCCAAATTGAAGATCACGCCCACTTCCGCCATCCCCGTCTTCGCCCGCTCGGCCGACAACCTCCGCGATCACTATCATGTCACCTCTCTCCTGAACCGCATCCTCCACCACCCGGCCGGCGTCGTCGTAAAACCCACGATGTCATTCGACGAGCGCGGCCACAAGCTGAACGAAACGCTGTACAGCGTCCTCGGCTTCGAGGGTTCAGGCGACCTGCCGGCCGGCGTATTTTCGACGGTCCCCGACTTCATCGGGGAAGGCGGAAATTTTGAAGCGCCTCAGGCTATCGTCGAAAATCTGCAACCCCCCAAAAAGGACTCCAGCGCCTACCAGGGCAAACCCGCGATGGGTGCGGTCCGCTTCAAAACCTCGGTGCTGTCTCCGGGGAAAAAAATGCAGTTCGTGCTTCTCTTGGGCATCAGCCGAAACGATGCCGAGATCGAAAACTGGACAAAAAAATACGGCAGCTGGCAGAAAGCGGAGAGCGCGCTCAAACAGAGCAGGATCTCGTGGCGCCAAAAGCTCGATACGGTCAAATTCAATACCCAGGATCCCGTCTATGACGGATGGCTGCGCTGGGTGACATTGCAGCCGACCTTAAGAAAACTTTTCGGATGCTCCTTCCTGCCCGACTTCGATTACGGGCGCGGCGGGCGGGGCTGGCGGGATCTGTGGCAGGACTGTCTGGCATTGCTCCTCACGACGCCCGCGGAAACAAAAAAAATGCTCCTGCATAATTTTAACGGCGTACGCGTCGACGGTTCCAACGCCACGATCATCGGCTCGGGCGAGTTCATCGCCGACCGCAACAACATCACGCGCACCTGGATGGATCACGGTGTCTGGCCGTACATCACGCTGGAGCTTTATATCCACCAGACGGGCGACCTCGACATCCTTTTCCAGGAAGCCGGTTATTTCCGCGACATGCAGCAGTCCCGCGCAAGAGTCAAAGACGCGTTCTGGAGCGAGGCTTACGGCCGCAGGCTTAAAACGAAGTCCGGCGAGATCGCCTCCGGAAGCATCCTCGAGCACATCCTGATCCAGCATTTAGTGCAGTTTTTCAACGTCGGCGAGCACAATCATATCCGTCTGGAGAGCGCCGACTGGAACGACGGCCTCGACATGGCGTACGAGCGCGGTGAAAGCGTGGCGTTCACGACGCTCTACGGCTCCAACCTCAGGAAGCTGGCGGGACTGATCGAGGCCGCCGCCAAAGAAAAGAACCTGAAAAAGATCCCCTTGGCAAAAGAACTCCTTATTCTGCTGGATCGCGTCGACGGCTCCAAGATCCACTACGACTCCGCGCAAGCCAAGCAGAAGCGCCTGGCGAAGTATTTCGACGCCGTGCAGCCCGAGATCTCGGGCCGGAAGATCGAGGTTTCGATTGCGAAGCTCGTGCAGGATCTGAACGAAAAGAGCGAATTCATCACCCATCACGTCCGCCAGAAAGAATGGGTGCAGGTATCGAAGACGGAAGGGCTCTTCAACGGCTACTACGATAACCACGGACGCCGCGTCGAGGGCGATTTTTCAAAGGGTTTCCGTATGACGCTTGCCGGCCAGACCTTCCCTATCATGAGCGGTGTCGCGACCGCTGAGCAGGTACGCGAGATCTTCGCCAGCGCCAAGAAACATCTCAAGGATAAAGAGCACGGAGGCTTCCGCCTCAACACGGACTTCGGAGAGATCCGGCTCGACCTCGGCCGCGCTTTCTCATTCGCCTACGGCGAAAAAGAAAACGGCGCCTTTTTCAGCCACATGGCCGTCATGTTCGCCAACGCGCTCTACCAGAGGGGCTTCGTAAACGAGGGTCACGAGGTGCTTGATTCGATATTCCGCATGTGCCTGCGGACCGAAAAAAGCAAGATCTACCCGGGCATCCCCGAGTACTTCAATTCCGAAGGCCGCGGACTCTACCATTACCTGACCGGATCAGCCAGCTGGCTTGTCCTCACAGTGCTGACGCAGGTTTTCGGCGTACGCGGACACCTGGGCGATCTGCTTCTGGCGCCAAAGCTCACACAGGATATGTTCCGCCTCAAGAACGAAGTATCGGTGGACACCTACTATGAGGGACGGCGCATCAAAGTCGTGTACCGGAACCCCAAAAAGATCGCCTACGAGCACTACTGCGTGACGAAAGTCCTCATGAACGGCCGGGAGCTCAAGGAGGCGGGGCTGCACCAGAAGGAAGTCCTGATTCAGAAGAAGATATTCCAGAAATACTCGAGAAACAGCGAAAATATCATCGTTGTGACCCTGGAATAAGCCCCGGATTAAGCGCTTTTGGTAAGACGGCTTTTGTGTTAAAATACGTTCTCTAATTTTTGCGGAAGTGGCGGAACTGGCATACGCGCATG
>CAZJAX010000004.1:0-39378 GCA_964543965.1 uncultured Planctomycetia bacterium | reverse complement strand
ACGTCTACATGGACAGGCAGCAGGAGATCAATCTTGCCATCAAGGCGGCGTTCGAGCGGGAGGAGATTGATTTTGCCTACCCGACCCAGACGCTTTTTGTTCCCGAGATCCGCGCGGGCCGGTGAAATCGACGTCTTTCGGTGAGAGAGTATATATAGTGATGCGAAGCGGGGAAAGGTAGCCACGATGAAGCGTTTTTCGTCCACCAGTCTTCCGGCGTACGCCGTCCCGCCGTGTCTATATGGCAGACTATCGCTCCCTGGGCGATGATCGCGGGCTGTTTCATCACTTATTTTGGAACGGGGCAAGTGCCATTTCTAATGGCCGGCCGCTATTTTGAACGATTGGGCCGGATCGACGAAGCCGTGGATCACTTCCAAAAGGCGGTTCTACTGGCTCCTAACGTGTGGGTGAACGATTACAGCTTGGGAAAAGCATTGGCCATATCCGGCCGTACGGAAGAAGGGCTCGATCATTTGTACATCGCCAGGCAACTGGCCCCCGAAGGGTCCGATGTCGCCCTGAAAATAGTCGAGAACCAGATCAAGATCATGGAATTAGACAGCTGGAGCCATTCCGGAGGAATGCCTGGTGCCGGAAAAAAATTGAATAAGTAAACGTCCAAGACCCGGGAGCCGAGGACGTTCGCCGCTAGCCGAACGAATAAAAGCTTTTCACCCCGAGGTCTTGCAATGGAAGATAAAGCACCATCCCTAAAGGTCTATCCCCGCCGCAAGCGACGTGCGCGGAAGGGGGTGCGGGCCGCGCCTAAGTCAGGTATGGATCAAGACCTTCTGGATAACGCCGTAATTTGGTACAGTATCTAGAATATCCTCCGCCTGAAAGAAGTTGCGAAACTCGTCCAATCGGAGGAGCTTTTTTTAGACGCCCACCTGCGTCGCTGTCTCTCCTCAACGTGGCTATCGCCATGTCTCGTCGATGCGCCTAGCATCTGGGTCTCTAAGATAAAAAAGATCTTCGCATAAGGCAGGACTCGTGTTATTTTTTCCGCAACGGCGATTTTATCCCCTAAAACCGCTATAATGTCATGAACAAGGACTCTAAATGCTCCCCATCCGCCGCCTGAATCACGCCGTGCTTTTCGTCTCCGACCTGGAGCGATCTCTCGCTTTCTACTGTAAAGTTCTTGGATTTAAGGTCATTGCCCGTGAAGGCGCGATGGCTTTTCTCCGGGCGGAAGGGTCTGAAAATCATCATGATCTCGGGCTGATGGAGGTGGGTGCCAAAGCGCCGCGGCCGCCGCGGGGGAGTACGGGTCTTTATCACCTGGCTTGGGAGCTGCCTGACATCATGGAGCTTGTGCAAGCGCGTCAGGTGCTGATCAAAGCAAAAGCGTTCACCGGCGAAAGCGATCATGGAGCGACCAAGTCGGTCTACGGCGCCGATCCCGACGGCCACGAGTTCGAGCTGATGGTGCTGCTTCCGAAGTCGGAGTGGGGACAATATGAATCCGCGGCTCCCGTCCTGCCGCTGGATTGGAAGAAAGAGCTCAAGGCTCCGAAAGAGAAGGGGAGCTTTTAGGCTAGGCCGAAAAAATCCGGCCTTGCCATTATATTTGAGTCGAAGGACTTTGGGGTATGACGGCGCATGATGAAAAAACTAAAATCTATTTTAGCTTCATTTAAAACGGAGCTCAAAACTTATCAGTTTGTGCTTCAAGACAAGAGGACGCCTAAGCTCGCCAAATGGCTTTTAGGTATTGCCATAGCTTATTTTTTGTCCCCGATAGATTTAATTCCCGATTTTATTCCTATCTTAGGGCAATTGGATGATTTGCTTTTAGTGCCTTTTTTAGTCATTATTGCTTTACGAATCATTCCTTCCGACGTCGTAAAGGATTGCCGGACTAGAGCTATTGGTTCGGCCAACTAGAAAACAATAGTTTGAAAAGGATAAAGAACGGTTAGCCAATTAGGATGTGATGGTTCCTTCGGCCGCTAGGTTGAAGGGCTTTTGTTTGGATAATAGGATTGACGAGAACAGAATAGACGAGAGCGGGGCAAAAAAATGAAACAATGGATCTTGGTCGGAAAAGTTTCCGAGTTAAAAAAGAAATCGTTGCAGGAAGTCACCGTAGACGGCAAGCTCTTGGCGCTTTCATACCACAACGGGGGTTTTGGCGTGGTGTCGGGCACCTGCCTTCACATCGGAGGACCGTTGGGTCAAGGAAATATCGACAAGGACGGCTATATTGTTTGTCCTTGGCATCAATGGATGTTCGATTGTAAAACCGGTCAGGCTCGTCCCGGGATTCCTGCGCAAGTCGCGCGATATGAATTCAAAGAAGAAGATGACGAGCTCTTTATCAATCCAAACCCCATTACGCAGGACAAGCACGCTGAACACAAGGCGCATCCGCTCACGCGAAAAATCGAGCGTGCCCCAGGATCCATTCGCGTCGTTGGGATATCTACCACGGTGTTGAATAAAGAATTTCCCCGTGTTTCCACCTCGGACGCAGTACTTGAGGAGGCGCTTAGTCAGGCGAAGAAATTAGGAGCCGAAACAAAACTGATCAAGCTCAACGATCTTAAGTTTCGGGCCTGCGAGGGATACTATTCCAGAAGCGCCGAAGCTTGTACCTGGCCCTGCACAATCACGCAGATGGATCCGGCCGATGAACTCGATCGAGTCTATGAGGCGCTCGTGTTTTGGGCGGATGTTGTCCTCGTGTCGACTCCGATTCGCTGGGGAGCCGCCAGTTCGCTATATTTTAAGATGGTTGAGCGGATGAACTGCGTCCAGAATCAAGAAACCATCGCTAATAATATATTGATAAAGAATAAAGTGGCCGGCTTTCTCATCACGGGCGGTCAGGACAACATCCAGGCAGTGGCCGGACAGATGATGACATTCTTTACGGAGATCGGGTTTGTGTTCCCGCCGCACTCCTTTGTGGCCTACAGCCGTGGCTGGGCCGCTGAAGACATGGAAAAAAATGTAACCACGGCTCTCGAGAGTGAAGATTTAAAAAAAGATGTGCATGAGTTGGTAGAAAGATGTATTGAAATGGCCAAGCCATTGATTCAGAGAGCCGCATTGAAAACCCAAGGAGAAGCCAAAATGAGCACAAAACAGAACGCGCCCTTCGTGAAAGATGAAACGCCCGGCCGTAAAGCATGGTGTTCTTGCGGAGAGTCCGCCAATCAGCCCTACTGCGACGGCAGCCACAAATCCAAGAACACGGGCAAGGTGCCCGTGATTGTTGAGATCACTGAAAATAAAAAAGTAGCCTGGTGCGGCTGTAAGCAGTCCAAGAATGGCGCTTTCTGCGACGGAACCCACCTCACAAAGGAGTCCTCATGAAAAACGAAGAAATAAAGAAAGCAATTTCTCTGCTTAACGGCATCATGGAGATCGAGCTGGCCGGCGTGGTCCGCTACACTCATTATTCGCTCATGATCTTCGGCTACCACCGCATCCCCATCGTCTCATGGCTTAAGCAAAACGCCTCAGAGGGTCTTGTCCACGCTCAGCACGCAGGAGAGTTTGTGACGATGCTCGGCGGCCATCCTTCGCTTAAAATCGGCAGGCTTCTCGAGACCGAGAAGCACGACATCGGCGATATTCTTCGCGAGAGCCTCGATCATGAGAAGCAGTCTCTCAACGGCTATTACGACCTTTTGTCTCTCGTCCGAGACAAGCACGTGGCGATCGAGGAGTACGCGCGAGAGATGATCCAGCTCGAGGAGGCGCATCTGGATGAGATCAGCAAGATGCTGAGAAAGCCCGGAGATCTCTCACCGTTTGAAGCCTGACCCCTCTTATGCAGCACTTTTGGGATGGGCAGCATGTTGCCGCTTAAAGTGAGATAGGCATAGGAAGATCCCGGAAGTCGTCTTTTCAGGACGTCCAACGCCTGCCCCGCCAGAAGGCGGCTGCGGAGACGGCCGCCGTCAAAAAACTTCCCCAGATCATGTCGGCGACCGTGACGATGATAGGCCAGTTGGCGATAGTAGCGTGGTTCGTCAGGTCGTAAGTGCCGTAGGTCACCAGGCCGAAGAAAGCGCCTCGTAACAAAGCTGATCCGAGAGAGTTCTTTTGAATGGCGGGTATGACGGCGAAGAAAACGATCCCTGCGGTGAAAAGCAGATAAAAAATAAGAGCCGGCGCAAGTGAAAGGGTGAGAGGAAGAATAGGTCCCAACTGAATACGGTAGAAATCTTTAGCGAGTATACCCAACCAAACGGCGTCTAAGGCAAGAAAAACCGCAAGTGATGTGAAATGTAACTTCAAAAATTTTTTCATTCCGCGCTCCTCCTGTATCATTCCTCATTTACGGATGGCTTTACTGAAGGCTTTATTATGATAGGAACCTGTAAGGAATCAACAAAATTGGCCTCAAACCATTTCACCGGCAATATCGGCTAATCCGTCAGGTGGAATTTACTAAGCAGACTATCGAGAAGCGGATGCGCTTTCTTTCTCTTTTTTGCGAGAATGAATACCGAGCGGTAAATTCCCAAGGGTTTTTTATTTAAAACCACTAAGCTTTCATTGCTCGGCGCGTGCATCAACGTGTATTGGTTGATGGGCGCAATACCCGCCTTATTTAAAACAAGCCTGCGGACGATCTCAACATCCTGAATTTCAGCAACGACTTTTGGTTTTATTTTGTGTGAGATAAAATACTCCTGCAGAGCCAGGTAGATTTGGCTGTTGGATGTGGGAAGTATCATTGGAGCCTCTTCGAGGCAGCCCGGGAATGAGCCTAGTTTTTTAGAGATGGAGGGATGAGCGATGAAAACTACGGGGACTTTTTCGATCAGGTAGCTTTCAATTGCCCGGCTTTTGTCCGCATAAGGCATATCCGTCAAAATAAAATCTATCTCGTGGGCGTCCAGCATTTCGGCCAGTTTTTCCATGCGCTCTTCATGAAGAGTCAGATATTGCTCCGGTTCGAGCTTTAGAATAAAATTAAGAAGCGCATCTAAAAAGGACTTTGGCACATAGGGCGTAGCGCCGATATTTGTTTTTAGGCGTCCTTTCTTTGAGAGGGTGCCGAGACTTTGCATCATTTCCCTGCCTGTTTCAAATATATCCTCAGCGTAGGCCTTTAGGTGCTGCCCCTCCTCAGACAGGGTCAGCTTTTTCCCTTCCCGGTTAAATAACCGGAACCCGAGGAAATTTTCAAACTGCTTGATTTGGAAACTTAACGCCGGCTGGCCGATTCTCAACTTCTTGGCGGCGGATGTGACGGAGCCTTCTTTGCTGAGCGTATAAAAATAGTAGAGATGATGGAAGTTGAACGGGATCATATATTGATTTAATCAATAGTATAATTATAAATTATGCATTTTACAACTAATTCGCTGCCCTGCATAATTAGCTCATCACAAGGAGGGCACAATGCTCAAGGCAATGAAAAGTCAGCTTTCACTGTTGGCGATTGAAAACGGCGAGGCCTTTGCGACGCATATCCGCAGGCGGGTAAAAGCCAAACAGGCTCAGGGCGCTATCAGCAAGTCGCTGAATCTTATCATGATCATGCCTGACTTGATTGCGCAGATTCGAGATGCATCGGAGGATAGAAAGTTGTCTCCAGAAGTTAGGCGCTTGAATCAGTTCTTGCTGGTTTATTTCTATCATCCCGTGGATTTCCTGCCCGATGACACAGGCGGCCTTTTTGGGTACTTGGACGATTCGTATTTTGTGGGGCGGGTTTATCAGAAGATCCGGTCTATTACGGGCAAACAAGCATCGGCATCCGCAAAGGAACTGACTTTGGATTTAACGGCGGGGCTCGAGGCGGTCCGCGGTGTCATCCCAAAAGAAGCGAGAAAAATAGACAGTCTTATCGAGGAATTGATGCGCGGTAAGAGGGGTATGTTTGAAGAGCTTTTGAGCAGGAAATAGGGATCTTTTTTTGCTAGGAGGAGGCGGGGCATGAATAAATTTGAGCTAAGCATTCGGACAACACTGCTTTTGGCGGCTCTGGGAGCTATATTTCTTGGCGTTGGATGGCTTTTAGGCGGCTCTGGCGGGATGTTCATGGCGCTTATTTTATCTTTGGTCATGAATGTGGGAGCCTATTGGTTCTCTGACAAAATGGTTTTAGCGATCCATGGAGCCAAGGAGCTTCCCGTAGATCATGCCGTGAGCCAAATGGTGCGCGAGCTTTGCGCAAGGTCCCAGACGCCGATGCCAAAGGTTTACCGGGTTCAAGATAAGGCGCCCAATGCTTTCGCAACGGGGCGTGACCCAAAGCATGCGGCCGTCGCGGTGACGGAAGGTCTATTGAGAGTTCTTGAGCCCCATGAGGTTCGTGCTGTTCTGGCGCACGAACTGGGACATGTGCGCAATAGAGATATTTTGATCTCAACGATCGTTGCGTGTTTTGCATCCGCAATCATGTATTTGGCGCATATGGCCCAATGGGCAGGCATGTTCGGCGGTCGGCAAAACGAGGGGAGATCGATCCATCCGGTCGCTTTGATAGCGGTGGTCGTCTTGGCGCCCTTAGCAACCATGATCGTTCAATTTGCGGTGTCGAGAGCCAGAGAATATGGAGCAGACGAAGAGGGCGCTCGTTTGTCAGGGGATCCGGAGGCGTTGGCCACAGCTCTCGAGAAGATATCAAATCCAACGCTTCTTAAAAGGTTCCAGACGGAGGAAGCAATGCCTGATATGCAGCCTGCTTTTAGCCATCTTTACATTGTGAATCATTTTTCATCCGGGTCGATGCTCAGTATTTTTTCAACGCATCCGCCTGTAAAAGAAAGGGTCCAGAGGCTCCGGCGGATGGTGTCGCGATGATAGGCGAATTTCAGGGAAACCTTAAAAGACTTTTAATTGATCCTAACGATTTATTTCATGTGCATGTTCGCGCAAGGATAGGGAAAAAAGCTACGGATCATTTTGAGGGTAAAGTGAAAGAATTTATTCTTAGGATGCCTTCCATAGTTTCAAGAATCGATAAGATGCTGGTGCTCGAGAAGGAAGGTTCTGCGGCTTATCGGCTGGCTAAGTATCTGCTCATTTATTTGTACGATCCGAAGGACTTTTTACCTGAAAATGACAACGGCTTATTCGGCTATTTAGATGACGCCTATTTTGTTGCGATCGTGTACTTGATGATTCTTGAAAAAATGGATCCCTCTCTGAGAGAGAGGGGGGATGAGCAGATGAAAGAGTGGATTCTCATGCATTTAGAGCCCGTGAGGTACTTGATACCGGACGAGTCCGGGAAGATAAACAAAGCGGTATCTGATATCCTCACAAATCAGATTCTTTGTTATCAGGCGGTCAACTAAAAAGGGGGTCGTTATGTCAGTAGCTCTATGCCTTATGGCTTTATCTTTGGGGTATCTTGCCTTTTATCAGGCATCACACGCCAAGGAAGGGCTCAAGATACTTGGGCAGACGATAGGGGTCATCGTGATGATTATTTCTGCGTTGACTGCCGCTTGCTGTTTGACACAAGCTGTGTGCGCCAAAGGATCCGGTTCGAGTATAATCAGCGGGTGTCCGATAACCGCGGGCGGGTCTAAATAAAAATCATGAAGAAGATGCATTGGGATATTTTCTGGGAGATGATCCTCATATTCTCATCGATTTTAATATTTCGCGGTGTCTGGATATTGCTGGATCAAATTCAGTGGATGGTTCTTCCGGCGGCGTTATGGGGATCCATTATAGTCGGCAGTCTATTCGGCTTCGCTGCCCTTTGGGCAATAAATAAACCGGACAGAGCCAAAAGATAGGGGAACGTTATGGACATGACTTGGTTCTGGGTAGGTTTCAACGTTTTTGTACTGGCAATGCTGGCGCTGGACCTCGGTGTATTTCATCGAAAAGCTCACGAAGTAAAATTTAAAGAAGCGATGGCCTGGACGATCGTGTGGATCGTTCTGGCACTGGCTTTTAATGTCGCCGTTTACCGCTGGTGGGGCCCCGAGGTAGGCTTGCAATTTCTGACAGGCTACCTCATCGAGAAATCGCTCAGCGTCGACAATGTTTTTGTATTCCTGCTGATCTTTACTTATTTTAAAGTGCCCGCGAAGTATCAGCATGAAGTGTTGTTCTGGGGCATCATCGGAGCCCTTGTTTTCCGCGCTATCTTCATTTCGGTCGGGATCACGCTTTTGGAGCATTTTCACTGGCTGATTTATGTTTTTGGGGCGTTTCTGGTCTTTACCGGCATCAAGCTGGCGATGGAGAAGGACAAGGAGATCCATCCTGAACGGAACCTTGTTCTAAAGTTTTTCCGGCGTGTGATGCCGGTGACAGACCAATACCAGGGCGGGAAATTCTTTATACGAAAGGATAGCCGGATCTGGGCAACGCCGCTCTTTGTGGTGCTGTTGGTGGTTGAAACGACGGACGTCATCTTTGCCGTCGATTCTATTCCGGCTATCCTCGCGATCACGAAGGATCCGTTCATCGTTTACACATCAAACGTTTTTGCGATACTAGGACTTCGAGCGCTCTATTTCGTATTGGCGGGGGTCATGGAGAAGTTTCATCACCTGCACTACGGGCTGGCCGCCATTCTGGGGTTTGTGGGTTTAAAAATGCTTATTTCCGAAGTATATAAAATCCCGGTCGGTATTTCTCTGGGCTTTATCGCAAGCGCCTTGGTTCTTTCGGTGGCCGCGTCGCTTGTATGGCCCAAGCATAACCCTAAAGAGGTTTTGAAAAATACCTGAGAGTTTCAATATGAAATGCAAAAAATCAGAGCAAATAGGCGCCTCCGAGCGGAGCTGATTTTAAAAGGGAGAGGTTGAGCCGCGTTAATATTCCGAAATTTTAACCATAAAAGAAGCGCTGGATTGGACTGACGCAGTCTGATGCGGTATGATGGTGCATGCTCTTCTAGCTCACTGAGAAAGAGATGCTATGCCAGCCAGAGACATCATAACGATCGATGGAAATGAAGCGGCAGCCTATGTCGCTTATAAGGTCAGCGAAGTCATTGCCATCTATCCGATCACGCCGTCCACGCCGATGGCTGAGCTGGCTGAGGCTTGGGCCGTCATGGACGAGTCCAATATTTGGGGAATAAAACCCGTCGTCAGGCAGATGCAGTCGGAAGCCGGCGCGGCGGGAACCTGCCACGGCGCTTTGCAGACCGGCGCGCTCACGACTACCTTCACGGCAAGCCAAGGCTTGCTTCTCATGATCCCCAATATGTATAAGATCGCGGGCGAGCTTACAAGCGCCGTCTTTCATGTCGCGGCCCGCTCTATCGCGACGCAGGGGCTTTCCATATTCGGCGACCACAGCGACGTGATGGCCGTGCGCCAGACGGGATGGGGCATCCTTTTCTCCAACTCGGTCCAAGAAGCTATGGACATGGCTTTGATCGCGCAGACATCGACGCTGCGTTCACGGGTCCCTTTTATACACGCGTTTGACGGATTCCGCACGTCCCATGAGGTCATGAGGGTCGAACGCCTCTCGGAAGATGATATCCGCGCCATGATCGATGACGATCTCGTCAGAGCCCATAGGGCGAGAGCTTTGTCTCCCGATCATCCTTTTATCAGGGGCACGGCGCAAAATCCTGACGTCTATTTTCAATCGCGAGAGACGGTGAATCCCCAATATCTTGCCGTCCCCGAGATCGTGCAAAGCGCCATGGATAAATTCGCTGAATTGACCGGACGGCAGTATCGGTTGTTCGATTATTTCGGCGCGCACGATGCGGATAGGGTTGTCGTGCTGATGGGATCCGGCGGCGAAACAGCCGAAGAGACCGTAGAGAAGCTGAACGCTTCAGGAGAAAAAACCGGCGTTCTTAAGGTGCGTCTCTTTCATCCATTTTCAGCGAAGCATTTTTTAAAGGCTCTTCCTAAGAGCGTTAAAAGTATCGCCGTTCTCGACAGGACTAAGGAGCCGGGCTCCTTGGGCGAGCCTCTTTATACCGACGTGGTCACTTCCTTATTCGAATGCGCGGCGGAAGGCCGGTTCGACGCCGGAAAAGCTCCGCGTGTCATCGGAGGCCGCTACGGCCTTTCTTCAAAGGAGTTTACGCCGGCGATGGCCAAAGCGGTTTTTGATGAGCTTAAGAAAGAGCTCCCAAAAAACCATTTCACCGTAGGAATTAACGATGACTTATCACACACCAGCCTGCCCTTCGACCCTGAGTTCACGACGGAAACCTCCGGAGAGACTCGGGCTCTTTTTTGGGGGCTTGGGTCCGACGGAACTGTGGGAGCCAATAAAAATTCGATCAAGATCATCGGCGCCCAAAAAGGCATTCATGCGCAAGGGTATTTCGTTTACGACTCAAAAAAATCAGGCAGCGTCACTGTCTCGCATCTCCGCTTCGGAGCCAAACCGATCAAAAGCGCTTATTTGATACAAAAAGCGGGCTTCGTCGCGGTGCATCAGTTTGGATTGATCGAGCGTTTTCCGGTTTTGGACCGCGCGGCGGAAGGAGCGACCTTGCTGCTCAACAGCCCGGTCGGCGCATCGGAAGTTTGGGCGCGGCTGCCGAAAATCGTTCAGGAACAGATCATCCGGAAAAAGATCCGATTTTTTGTGATAGACGGCTACAGCCTAGCCCGTGAAACAGGCATGGGTCAGCGGATCAACACGATCATGCAGGCGGGTTTTTTCAAATTGAGCGGAGTCATACCGGTCGACCGCGCGGTATCAGAGATCAAAAAGGCGATTCATAAAACCTACGCGAAACGCGGTGAAGCGGTCATCGAAAAAAATTGCGCGGCGGTCGATGCGTCGCTGGACCGCATTGAAGAGGTGACTGTTCCTAAGAAGGCTGAAGGAGCGCTGCCGATGAGATCCGGTGTGCCGGCAGGCGCCCCCGAATTTTTTAAAAAAGTGGAAGCGCCGATGCTTTACGGCCGTGGTGATGACTTGCCCGTCAGCGCCTTGCCCAATGACGGGACGTATCCGAGCGCGACCTCGCAATGGGAAAAGAGAAGCATTGCACATGAAGTCCCGGTCTGGGAGCAGGATCTATGCATCCAGTGCGGCAAGTGCGTCTTTGTTTGTCCTCACGCCGTGATCCGTTCCAAGGTGTATGAACCGAGTTTGGTCCAGCATGCGCCAAAAACATTTAAATCTACCGCCGCCAAATGGCGCGAGATGCCCGGGAAGGCCTACACTCTTCAGGTATCTGTCCAGGATTGTACGGGATGCTCGATCTGCGTGGAAGTTTGTCCGGTAAAAGATAAATCCGATTCCTCGCGCAAAGCCATCAATATGAGGCCGATGGAGCCGCTGGAAGATCAAGAGTCGGCCAACTGGAATTTTTTTATGGGTCTGCCGGACATGCCGGTCACGTCTTCCCAGGTCAATTTTGATACCGTTAAAAACGTCCAGGTTCTGCGCCCGTTATTCGAATTCTCGGGCGCGTGCGCAGGATGCGGCGAGACGCCTTACCTCAAACTTTTGAGCCAGTTATTCGGCGACCGCGCTTTGATCGCCAATGCGACCGGGTGCTCCAGTATCTACGGCGGAAATTTACCGACGACTCCGTGGGCAAAAAATGCCCAAGGCCGAGGACCCGCATGGAGCAATTCCCTTTTCGAGGATAATGCAGAATTCGGATTGGGTTTTCGTCTGGCTATGGACCAGCACGAACGGTATGCCAAAACGCTGGTCAGAACTCTTCGTGAAAATCTTGGGGCAGCTTTTACCGACGAAATTTTAAATGCGGACCAATCAGGAGAAGAAAAGATCGCGTTTCAGCGAAGCCGTGTCGAAGAGCTCAAGAAAAAATTATCAGGCGCTTCGGACGTACTTTCAAAAGATCTTCTCGCGGTAGCGGACGCTTTGGTTAAGAAAAGCGTCTGGCTGGTGGGAGGCGACGGCTGGGCTTACGATATAGGTTTTGGCGGGCTGGATCATGTCATGGCCGGCGGCGCCAACGTGAATATTCTTGTTTTGGACACGGAGGTCTATTCCAATACCGGCGGCCAATCTTCAAAATCAACATCCCGGGGAGCAGTCGCCAAGTTTGCCGCCGGAGGAAAAGAGACACCCAAAAAAGACTTAGGGCTTATGGCGATGTCTTACGGCAATGTTTATGTCGCGCAGATCGCGATGGGCGGCAGCGACTCCCAGACCGTGAAGGCATTTCTCGAGGCCGAGTCGTACGAGGGTCCGTCTCTTATCATCGCTTACAGTCATTGCATCGCCCACGGGATCGATATGCAAAAGGGCATTGAGCATCAAAAAAAGGCCGTCGAATCGGGGTATTGGCCGATATACCGCTACGACCCGCGTTTATCAGCGAAGGGACAAAACCCGTTTCAACTGGATTGCCGTCCGCCTTCCATACCTCTCCGTGATTATTTATACACGGAAGCCAGATTCAGAGTTCTGCATCAAAGCGACAAAGAGACCGCCGACAGGCTCCTTGCGCTGGCGGAACAGGACAAGCAGGCCCGCTGGAATCTTTATAGAAAGATGCTTACCAATGAACTTACGTCCGGCGAAGCCCTGGCGATGTCCAACACCGGATCGCTGGCGAAGGCATAGGAGATGTTATGGCCGATCTGACGACCACTTATTTAGGGCTTAAGTTAAAAAACCCCATCATTCCCTCCGCTTCTCCGATGTCCCGTGATCTAGGAGGAATTCGCCGTCTCGAGGATGCGGGAGCTTCGGCGATCGTGATGTATTCGCTTTTTGAGGAACAGATCTCCCATGATTCGCAGCAGCTGGATCACTACATGAATTTTGGCCTGGAAAGCCATCCCGAGGCCATGAGCTATTTTCCTGAGATGAAAAGCTACAATATCGGCCCGCAGGAATACTTGAACTTGGTACGTGACGCTAAAGAAGCAGTGAATATCCCCGTGATCGCCAGCCTCAACGGGGCTTCGGTCGGCGGTTGGACGCGTTATGCGAAATTGATGGAGCAGGCGGGGGCGGACGCTTTAGAGCTGAACGTTTACTATATACCCACAGATCCTAAAATGGATTCGGCCGCTGTAGAACAAAGATACTATCAGATCGTCCGAAGCGTCCGGGATACGATCAAAATTCCTCTAGCCGTCAAAATAGGCCCGTTTTTCAGCTCGATGGCCTTTGTTTGTAAGCGCCTTTGCGAAGAAGGCGCCGACGGGCTTGTTCTTTTCAACCGGTTTTACCAGCCGGATCTGGATATAAAAAATATGGAGGTGGCTCCCGATCTTGTGCTCAGCACCTCCGAAGAGTTAAGGCTGCGCTTGCGGTGGGCCGCTATTTTGCATGGAAAGATCACAAGCGATATCGCGGTGACCGGCGGCGTTCACACGCATGAAGATGTCCTTAAGTCCGTGATGGCCGGAGCGGATGCTGTCCAGATGGCATCGGAATTGCTGCGCAACGGCCCGAAAAGGATTTCTCAGATCCTGAAGGATGTCGAGCAGTGGATGGAACAGAATGAGTACCGGTCTATATCGCAGATGAAGGGAAGTCTGAGCCAGATGAAAGTCGCCGATCCCGCCATGTTTGAGCGCGCCAATTATATGAAAGTCCTTCAGTCCTACCGTTCGGATCCTACGGGACGGCTGTAATCAGGATTTTCCTGATTGCCCGATCTCTTTCATGATGAGAGCTGCCGTTTCTTCGATAGCGCGGTTGCTGACGTCTATCGTTTTCCATCCGTATTTCTGGTAGATCCTCCTGGCCCAAACGATTTCCTTTCCGACGATTCGGGAATCCACGTAATTGGGGGGCTCCGAACCCATCTGGCTGGCGCGTTTAAGCCGGAAATCGCGCAGGATCAGCGGATCGATATTGAGCCCGAAAACTTTCTTATTTTTTTTAAGCGACGCGAGACCCTGCGGCTCTCCCAGCTCTTCGATGAGAGGGATATTGGCGATCCTAAAACCCTTGAGAGCGAGATAAACGCTTGTTGGCGTCTTAGACACTCTTGAGGGACCCACAAGGATCGCGTCCGCTTTATCGATATCGCCCATTCCTGCGCCGTCATCGTGAGCGATCGTGAACTCAATGGCGTCGATGCGCCTATCATAAGCGGCATCGATACGGTGGATGGAACCGATATCCCACACGGGACGGACTTTCAAATGCTCGATCATGAACTCTGTCGGAGGGCCGGTCAGATCGAATGTCGCGATCGATTTTTTTTTGCAGAGCGCCTCGATATTTTTTTTAAGGTCGCCCGAAAGGACGGTATGAAAAAGAATGGTATTTCCGGAAGACTTTATGCCTTCGATCGCTTTTTTTGCTTCCTGTGTGTTCTGGATGAAATTATATTTTTGAAAAGAAATATTTTTGCCGGGAAACTGAGTGGTCAGCGCGTTGATAAAGCGCTCACCCAGTTCTCCGGTAGAGTCCGATATGAGGCAGATGGTCCTTTTTCCACTCATCATAGGATTATAGCACTTTCAATGAAGGAGATTAACGCCTCCGGAATGCTCCGCGATCTGAAAGAGGCTGGACGGGGGCCGATAGGGGTTCGAGAAGCCTAGCGAGGCAGATCGGCTCCGGACGGCATATAAGAACAGTTCGGATCTTCCGCCAGAAAGTCGCCCGTAAACGCATAAGCCCTCGCCCTTGAGCCTCCGCAAAGATCGGCGTAGGAGCAGATCCCGCACTTTCCTTTGAGCAGAGCCTTGTCGCGCAGCTGCATGAAAACGGGCGCGGTCCGGTAGATCTGCCCCAGCGAGTCCTTTTTGACATTGCCGCAGGCGATCGGAAGGAAGCCGCTCGGCATGATCTCCCCGCGGTAGGAGACGAACACGAAGCCTTTTCCGGAATTTACTCCCTGCGGAGCCAGACTGATGCTTCCCGCGTGCGTCGAGTTTCCATGTCCTTTCAGGTACCCCGGCAGGCGGGGCGCCTGGTCCGTGCTCGGCCGATCCGATAATTTTCGGTCCTTCTCAATGCAAAACATCCGGTAGTGCGGCGCCTCTGTGACCTTGATGATGAATTTGGCGCGCTTCGAGAGTGCGTGGAGCTTTTCGAACGCTTCGTCGAATTTTTGGGCGCTCATGAGAGTGATGTCCTTTCCGCGTCCCATCGGAACTAAGAAAAATACTTCCCAGAAGACGATCGGCAGGGTCTCGATGAGGCCGATGAGCGCGTCTATGGCTTCGGCGTTATGGATGTTGATGAGCGAGTTGATCTGGAGAGCAAGCCCTGCCTGACGCGCATGCTCGATGCTTTCCAGGGTGCGCGCAAAGACTCCTTGTACGCGGCGGAAGGCGTCATGCGTCTCGGGGTCGGCTGCATCTAGACTGAAGGCTATCTGGTCGAGACCTGCTTGCTTAAGCTCAAAAATCTTTTCGCGGGTGAGAAGGGGCGTGACGGCCGGGATGGCGCCTGTCCGCAGTCCGATCGACTTAGCGCGGCGTATGAGCTCAGGCAGATCCTTTCGTTTGAGCGGATCGCCGCCGCTGAAGACGAGGATGGGAGTGCCCATCTTCTTTACTTCGCTGATCAGGCAGAGGCCTTCTTCGGTGGTGAGCTCATCCGGAGAGGCCGCTGGTTCTGCCTGCGCACGGCAGTGGACGCACGCCAGGTCGCAGGCGTGCGTCGTTTCCCAGATCACCAAAAACGGCCGTTCGGAGAAATCGAAAGCGCTCATCAGAAACCTTCATTGTCGTCAGATTGCGTAAGAATTTATCATATCACAACAGGGTAAGGGCGGGATCCCCATCTTGACCAAAGCTTTACAATATCTTCTTAAGCAGATATAATAAGGCCATGAAGCTCAAAGACTCCCAAAAGGTATTTACGGCCCTGGCCGACGAAACGCGTCTGCGCATCTTAAGCCTTTTGAACGAGGGCGAGCTGTGCGTCTGCGACATCATCAAGGTCTTGAAGGTGCCGCAATCCAAAGTTTCGAGGCACTTAGGCTACCTTCGGCGCTCAGGACTTGTGGAAGCCCGAAAGGACGGACTTTGGATGCATTACAAGCTGTCCAAACCCGCTTCGAAGATGTACGGCATGCTGCTAAAGGCCGTCTGCTGCTGCCGCTCGGAGTTTGATGAATTGGAGAGAGATCTTAGAGCGCTGAGCGCGAACAGGGGCTGTTTAGTGGGCTGCTGCAAGTAATTTTCCTGTTCAATATATCTGCATGAACACATATATAAGGAGGTAGCCGTGAACAATGAGAAAGCGATCAAACCGCAGTCCAAGAAGGGATTCTTGAGAACCATGATCGATAAACTCGACAAGTTTTTGCAGGAGAAGGCGAAGGATAAGTCCTCGTGCTGTGCGCCCGATAAAAAGGATGCAAGCGGATCTTCATGCTGCAAGTAAGCGTCGATACCCTTATCTATTCGGTATTAGGGTTGAGCCGCGAGTCCCGGCTGGCCGGAGCGCTGAATTTTTTTATCTACGACTCCGTGAAAATCCTGCTGCTTCTTTTTTTCATGATCGCCGTGATCGGATTCATCAGAAGCTATCTGCCGCCCGACAGGCTGAAGCGGTGGCTGAGCCGAAAGGCATCCAGCTATTTTTATGCCTCGTTATTCGGCGCTGTTACGCCGTTTTGTTCTTGCTCATCCATACCGATTTTTATCAGCTTTTTACGGGCCGGGATCCCGCTCGGGGTGGGATTTTCGTTCTTGATCACGTCGCCTCTTATCAACGAGTATCTTGTCGTCATCATGATCGGCTCGTTCGGAGCCAAGATCACCGCGATGTATGTCTTGAGCGGGATGGCTATCGGCATCGCCTCCGGCTCTATCCTTGGGCGGATGAATTTGGAGCGTTATTTGGAGCCCGATCTTGCCGGGGGCGTCTCGGAGGGCCAGCCGATACTGTTTCAGACCTTCGCAGACAGAGTGCGGTACGGCTTGAACGAAGCGTTTTCCATCGTCCGGAAACTTTGGCTATGGGTTCTGGCGGGTGTTGCCGTCGGGGCTTTTGTCCACGATTACGTCCCGGCCGACGCCGTCCAGTCTCTCATCGGAAAAACGGGCTTATTTTCGGTGCCTTTGGCGGTACTGCTCGGAGTGCCGATGTATGCCAGCTGTGCCGCGATCGTGCCGATAGCCGTGGTTCTTTTTCAAAAGGGAATCCCTTTGGGGACGGCGATGGCCTTCATGATGGCGGTCGCCGCTTTAAGTCTGCCGGAGGCTGTGATGCTCCGCCGGGCGATGAAATTACCCTTGATCGGGATATTCTTCGGGGTGACCGCCGGCGCGATCATTTTGGTCGGCTACCTATTCAATTTGATCCATTGATCTAAACAGGCGGAGGCGCCTGTCATGATAGGTCATGTGAATGTTTCCTTGCGGATCAGACAACGATATTTCAGGTTTGATGAAGCATGAAGAAAAGAGTCTTAATTCTTTGCACCGGCAACTCTTGCCGTTCACAGATGGCAGAGGGATTTTTAAGGCACTACGGAAGCGGCAAATTCGAAGCCTTCAGCGCCGGCACGAAGCCTTCAACGGTGAACGAAACCGCCATAAAAGTCATGAAAGAGGCGGGGGTCGATATTTCCGGCCAGCGGTCGAAGAACGTGAGCGAATATCTGAATGAGCCGTTCGATTATGTGATCTCGGTCTGCGATAACGCGAAGGAATCCTGCCCGGTCATGCCCGGCGTTGCCGCAAGGCTGCACTGGCCGTTTCCTGATCCGCCGCATGACAAAGAGATCGACGAAGGAGTTTTAGACGAATTTCGCAAGGTCAGGGACCTGATCCGTGAACGGTTCAAAAAGGTCGCCGAAACGGGCCGCGTGGCCTAGCCGAAGATCGCGACAGTGCTCACGGAATCGAAAAATAGTTTCAGGGATCGTCCGCCTGCTTGCTATCAAGGACTCTGAGTTGTTAAAATAGGAGTATAAAGCCATTCAAAAAAGGGGTGTCCCATGAGATCGCACAATCCGTTAGTGACAGCCGTCGTGACAGGTTTATTGACCGTCTCGCTTATCACCGCAGCCGCGGCAGGATCCGGCGAAATAAAATCTAACAAATTTTGGTGGCCCGAACAGCTGGACTTAAGCTCGCTGCGCGCCCATGATGCCTCCTCCAATCCTTACGGCAAAGATTTCAACTATGCCAAAGAATTCAAAAGTCTTGACCTCCAAGCGGTCAAAAAAGATATCAATGACTGCCTCACTCAGTCTCAGGACTGGTGGCCGGCGGATTATGGTAATTACGGACCGTTCTTTATCCGCATGGCCTGGCACAGCGCGGGCACTTACCGCACGCTCGACGGACGCGGCGGCGCCGGCGGCGGCCAGCAGCGCTTCGATCCCCTCAACAGCTGGCCGGACAACGCCAATCTCGATAAAGCGCGGCGTCTTCTCTGGCCCGTGAAGCAGAAGTACGGGAAAAAGATCTCCTGGGCGGATCTGATGGTACTGACGGGCAACGTGGCCATGGAAAACATGGGTTTCAACACCCTCGGTTTCGCCGGAGGCCGCGCGGACGATTGGGAACCGGATATGGTGTATTGGGGTCCCGAAACCAAGTTTCTCGAGGATAATCGCCGCACCAAAGACGGCAAACTGAAGGGTCCGCTCGCCGCCGTCCAAATGGGACTGATCTACGTCAATCCGGAAGGACCCAACGGAGTCCCCGACCCGCTCGCCGCCGCGAAGGATATCCGCGAGGCTTTCGGCCGCATGGCGATGAACGACGAAGAGATCGTGGCGCTGATCGCCGGCGGACACACGTTCGGCAAAGCCCACGGCGCGCACTCTCCCAAGGACAACGTAGGAGCCGAGCCTGCCGCGGCTGCGATCGAAGAGCAGGGATTCGGCTGGAAGAACAAAGCCGGCAAGGGCAACGCGGAAGATACCGTCACTAGCGGCCTTGAGGGCGCATGGACTTCTTCTCCGGCCCAATTCACGACGATGTATCTGGATAATTTATTCAAATTTGAATGGAAGCAGACCAAGAGCCCGGCCGGCGCGACGCAGTGGATCCCGACGGACGAATCGGCCAAGAACATGGTGCCGGACGCGCATATCAAGGACAAGTATCACGCGCCTATCATGTTCACCACGGATATAGCGCTCAAAATGGACCCCGGCTTCAAGGTGATCGCCAAGCGCTTCCAGGAGAAACCGGAAGAATTCAAAAAAGCATTTGCGGCTGCGTGGTTTAAGCTGACGCATCGCGACATGGGACCCCGCTCGCGCTATCTGGGAGCGGACGTGCCTGCCTTGGAGCTGACCTGGCAGGATCCCATACCGGCCGTCGATCACAAACTGATCGGTGCTGAGGATATTGTGAAGCTGAAAAGCGATATCCTCGGATCGGGGCTGACGGTGTCCGAGCTTGTCCGGACCGCTTGGGCTTCTGCCTCCAGCTTCCGCGGAAGTGATATGCGCGGCGGCGCCAACGGCGCGCGCGTGCGTCTCGAGCCGCAGAAGAGCTGGGCCGCCAACGATCCGCAGGAACTGGACAAAGCGCTGAAGGTTTTGGAAAAGATCCAAAAGGATTTCAACGCTTCGCGCTCTGACGGCACCAAGGTCTCTCTGGCGGATCTGATCGTGCTGGGCGGCTCAGCCGCCGTCGAGAAAGCGGCAAAGGATGCGGGCTATTCCGTCGAAGTCCCTTTTGCGCCCGGCCGTACGGACGCGTCGCAGGACCAGACGGATGTAAACAGCTTTTCCGTGCTGGAGCCGGCCGCGGACGGATTCCGCAACTACTTCAGCGAAAAGAGCGAGCGGTCGCCCGCCGACATGCTCGTGGACAAAGCCAACCAGCTGACGCTCACGGTTCCTGAGATGACCGTCCTGGTGGGCGGTCTGCGCGCGCTGGATGCCAACTCCGCAAGGTCCAGGAACGGTGTATTCACGGCTCGGCCCGGGACGCTGACGAACGACTTTTTTGTGAATCTGCTTGATATGTCCACAAAATGGAAGAAGTCTTCCGAATCCGAGGGACTCTATGAAGGTCATGACCGCAAGACGGATGAGCTTAAATGGACGGCGACCTCGGTCGACCTTATTTTCGGCTCAAACTCCGAACTGCGGGCGGTCGCCGAAGTATACGCGTCCGAAGATTCCAAGGAGAAGTTCGTGCGTGATTTCGCCGCTGCCTGGACCAAGGTCATGACGCTCGACCGCTTCGATCTCGCGCAATAAACCGATGGATGAGTTTCATAAAGCGGGCGGAGGACGCCTCGAGGGCGTCTTCGGCCCGCTTCTTGTCCGCCGATTCACCGTCCGGCAGCCCGAGATGTACCGTGTGGTCAAAGCGGTCACGGAACAGAAGCTGACTCCGATCGATGAAGCCGCACTTTGCGAGCTGGCGCAGACCGCGATGGATCTCGAATACGACGGCCTCGACGGCGATTTTCTTCAGGCCGGCTGCGGTCTCGGGGGTGCTGCGGTCGTGATCGCGCATGCCAAGCGCCGCGCCCGGACTTTTACTGTGTACGATCCTTTCGCCGCCGGACCGGAGACCGAAATGCGGGCGCGCCAAGCGCTCGCGGCCCACGGCGCCGATGAGCGCCTCAACGTGCGCCTCGTTCCCGGCTCCTACGCAGCGACGGTGCCCCCGGACGGAACGCTGGCGCTCGTGCATGTGGATTGCGGGAAAAACGACGCGATGCGCGTCCTTCTTGAAAGACTCGCGCCGCGCCTCGTGTCTGGCGGGCACCTCATCATCGATGACTACAAGACCCGCAAAGAATGCCGCGAGGCCGTGGACGAATATTTCCGAGGCAAGAGCGGTTTTCAGCTCCTCCGGAAAAGCCGCCTGCACGTGGTGAGAAGTTAGGAAATCATAAGCAGCCGCTTTTAAAGCGGCCGGCGCGGCGTCAGGCCTGGATGCGGAATTGGCCCAGGATATCGCCGACGAGCGGGTTGTGTTTTTTTCTTTCCTTCGAGATCAGGTAAATCGTCTCGTGGATGTCGTGCTTCGGCTGTCTTGGAAGGATCATGAGGCTTCCTTTGAAGGTTCCCTGCTGAACTGAATATTTATTGAGGGGCGCGATCCCGATCCCGTCCAGAGCCATCCGGTGGATCAATTCCGTATCTTGGATCTCCGCCACGATGCGCGGACTCAGCTTGTGCTGCGAAAAGAATTCCTGCAGAGCCTGATAGACGCCGCTGTGCGCCGTGGGCAGGATGATGGGAACATTCTGCAGGCTTTCGGGAAAACGCTTGAGGCTTGCTGAAAACCTCGGATGCGCGCAGAACACGACCGGGATCCTTCCGGCGAGCCTGTTGCGGATGCCTTCTTCGGCGGAGGCCTGATAGGGCACGTCGGAAAGCACGATGTCCAGCCGGTGGTCTCTCAGGTTTTCGACCATGCTCTCCAGCGTGTCTTCCTTGAGGAGGATGTGGGCGCTCGGGGAGATCTTCAGGATGAGCTTCACGAGCGTGTTGGCGAAGACCTTGCCGACGGAGTTGGTCACGCCGATCTGTATCCGTATCCTTCCTTTCTGTGAGGTGTCCTGCAGACTGTCCATGAACTCCCGGCCCGCGTCGAAGATCGTATGGGCGTAGGAAAGCGCGGTGCGGCCTTCTTCGGTGAGGACGAGCTTTCTTTTCTCCCGCTCGAAAAGACGTATGCCGAGGAAAGACTCCAGCTGCTTCAATTGGGCGCTCAGGGCGGGCTGGGAGACACGCAGTTCTTCCGCCGCCTTGGACATCGACCCGTGGCGGGCGACCGAGTAGAAATAATAAAGATGGTGGAAGTTGAAAGGAATCATAAGTTTATATTATGAATATATATATAATTATGTATTTTAATTATAGATAAATCAAGGGCATAATTGACCGAATTGATTTCAAGGGGATCATAGATGATCTGGAAGCACGTCCGCAGGCCTATCGTCATATTAACAGGATCGCTCATCGCGGTCCTGGGGCTCATCCTGATGCCCGTGCCGGGTCCCGGGGGAACGCCGGTATTTTTGGCGGGGCTCGCGATCCTGGCGACCGAATTTAAATGGGCGCGCGCATTTCTTGAGCGCTTCAAGAACGCTTACGTGAATATGGGTGAAAAGAAGAGGCGGCTTTTGACTTTTTCCCTGCTCGTGTTTTATTTGGCTAGCGGCGTCATCGCGTGGAGCTGGGCGAGCCGGCCGGAACCGCAGAAAGCGGCGGTGAGCGGCCATGATTGAGAACTGGGGCTGGTGGGTAGGTTTTCATGTTTTTGTCTTGGCGATGCTGGCGCTGGATCTCGGCGTATTTCACCGAAAGGCCCATACGGTCAAGGTCCGTGAGGCGCTGATATGGAGCGGTGTATGGATCACGCTGGCTCTGGCTTTCAACGGACTGGTCCACGCTTTCAAGGGGCCGGAAGCGGCGATGCAGTTCCTGACGGGTTACGTCATCGAAAAAACGCTGAGCATCGACAACATCTTCGTCTTTCTGCTCATTTTTTCATACTTCCGGGTTCCCGCGGTGCATCAGCACAAGATCCTCTTCTGGGGCATCCTGGGCGCGCTTGCCATGCGCGCGCTCTTCATCGCTCTCGGTATCACGCTGATCGAGAGATTCCACTGGATGATCTACGTGTTCGGCCTGGTCCTCATCGTGACCGGCGTCCGGATCGCGCTGGAAAAAGACAAGGAGATACACCCCGAAAACAATCCGCTTTTGAAGCTCATACGGCGCATCCTGCCGCTGACCGATACTTACGACGGCGCCAAGTTCTTTGTCCGCCGGTCGGGCAAGATCCTGGCGACGCCGCTTTTCGTGACGCTCATCATCGTCGAAACGACGGATGTCATTTTTGCGGTCGACTCCATCCCGGCAATCCTCGCCATCAGCACTGATCCCTTTATCGTCTACACATCGAATATCTTCGCCATCCTGGGTCTCCGATCCCTTTATTTTGCGCTCGCCGGCATCATGAAGTATTTCCATCATCTGCACTACGGGCTGGCGGTCATCCTGGTGTTTGTCGGCATCAAGATGATGCTGTCTGACATCTTCCACGTACCTATCGGGATATCGCTGGCGTTCATCGCGCTGACGATCGTGATATCGATCTGGGCATCGCTTGTGTGGCCCAAAAAGCATGAAGGCGAAACGCCTGCTTTGAAGGACTCTGTGTGACGGACGCAGGAAAGCCGGTTCATTTTTTGCGGTATCTGTCCATTCAGGCCGGCCGGCTGTGGAACGCGCCGGACAGCCGGATGATCCTCTACGGATCATTTCTGATCCTTTGCGGCGCCGCGGGCTTCCTGTCTAATCCGGAAAAGGCCAAGACCGCGCTCTTGTCGGGCGGAACGTTCGGCGGGCTCTCGATCCTCTGGGGGATCTTCATCGCAAAAGGTTTCGGCTGGAGCCGGATCGCCGCTCTGATCTCGACCGCTCTTCTGACGGCGGCCTTTGTCTGGCGCGCCGCCGCGGGGTGGTCCGCCGTGCTCGGCGGCCGTACGGATAAGATATTCGCAGCGTCTCTGATCAGCCTGATGCTGGCGGCTTCCGCGGCGGTGCTCTTAAGCTTTCTCAAACCTCAGAAGCCTTTTTCATCTTCCTAGGAAATTCCCCGAATCCTACCCGGGCATAAGCCTAAATAGAATACAGGGAATGCCCCGATTTCTACGGTATCTGAAATCTGAAAAAACGCGTCATCGAGGCATTGGAGAGCCTTCGGGCGCTGCGAGAACATTTGACCTTCATACCCCTGCGGGGTTAAGTTATGAAGAGCGGAGGTATGGGGTGGCACTTGAATATTAATTCACAAGTTCTTAAAAAGGGATTCTGGGTTCTTATCGCGGCGGCGCTGCTTTTTGCGGGCTTCAAGCTGGTGCTTAGGACCCGTTCGGCGGACGAAGCACGCTTATCGGAGCCCATTCGCCGGGGCGCGATCATTGAAAGCGTCTACGGCATAGGGACGGTCAAGGCCAACCGCAGTTTTCAGTTCAAGCCAGGCATCGTGACCACGATCACGGACATTCATGTGAAAGAGGGCGATTCCGTCCGTGCCGGTCAGAAACTCCTCGATTTCGGCGGAGACATTCCTTTTACGGCGCCGTTTGACGGCACGGTGACGTCCCTTCCGGTGAAGGTCGGCGAGAACGTTTTCTCACAGACCGTCGCTCTCGAGGTCACGGATCTGCAGGACCGCTATGTGACGGTATCTCTAGAACAGCGGGCTGCCGTCCGCGTGCGCCGCGGGCAGCCGGCGCGTCTGAGTTTCGAAAACCTGCGCGAGACTTCTTATTCGGGCGTCGTGGAGTCGGTCTATTCGAGCGGGAGCGATTTTCTCGTGCGCATTGAAGCCGGCGATCTTCCGCCCCAGATCCTGCCCGGCATGACGGCAGACGTCGCCATCGGCGTGAACGAACACGCCGACGCGATTTTGGTTCCCGCTTCCGCGATCACCGAAGGCTTTGTCCAGGTGCGCCGTGAAGGTAAGAAAACTTTCTCTACGCCTGTCCGCACGGGGATCGTCGACGGAGCATCCGCCGAAGTCATTTCGGGAGATCTGAAACCGGGCGACCGCGTGCTTCTGCCAGCCGACCGCAAGCCATGATCCAGCTTGCGTTCAGGTACCTCCTGGCGCGGCCCCGCCAGACGCTTTTGATGATCTTGGGATTTTTTTTCGGCACGGCCGCGTTTGTCCTTCTCTCAGGCATGATGCTGGGCTTCCGCCATTATCTCGTCTACCAGCTCGTCAACAACGACGCGCATGTTCATATCCAGGCGCGGGAAGAATTTCTCACCGACGACTCGCTCAACCGATCATTTTTCGGACCGCTGGCGGATCTCGTGGTCTGGGATGTCCCTCCTTCAGGGCGCAAGGACAGCGCGATGGTCGAGAACCCGGAAGCCTGGTACGAGCGGCTGCGCGTCGATCCGCGCGTAGAGGCTTTCACGCCGCGGCTTTCGGCGAGCGTCATCTTCAGCAAAGGAAAGGCGACGGCGCCGGCGTCTCTCGTCGGCTGCGACCCGATCCTGCAGATGAAAGTCACGACGATCGGCGACTATATGGCGGAAGGAAAATTCGAGGATATTGCTGCGGGCGGCAACCGCATCGTCATCGGTGAACAGCTTAAAAAAAGGCTTGGTGTTTCTCTCTCGCAGAATGTGCTCGTGTCTTCAGCTCAGGGGCCTCCCGCGCCGTTCAAGGTCGTCGGCGTGTTCAGCACCGGCAGTCATTCGTTCGACGCAAGGGCTTACGGAACGCTTGCCGACGTCCAGGCCGTGAACCGCACGCCCAACGAGGTCAATGAGATCGCCGTGCGCCTTAAGGATTTCACGCTCTCGAAGGCCATGTCTAACACATGGTCTCAGATGAGTTCCGAGAAAATCGAGAGCTGGGACCAGAAGAACGCCAATATTTTTTCGCTCTTCCGGATCCAGGACGCGATACGCTATCTTTCCATCGGCTCCATCATGATCGTCGCGGGATTCGGCATGTACAACGTCCTGAATATTTCTGTCGTGCAGAAGCGCAAGGACATCGCGATCCTCCGCTCGATGGGTTATACCGCAGGCGACGTGGTGCGGGTTTTTCTGATCCAGGGTCTGGTGCTCGGCGCGGCCGGGACGGCGGCGGGGCTCGGGTTCGGCTACGCGTTCTCGTTTTATCTGGAGACCATCCAGATCGGCGACATGCCGATGGGGATGGGTGTGAATCATCTGATCGTATCCCGCGCGCCGTCGATCTATCTTCAATCCGCGTCATTAGCCCTATTTTCGGCCGTGATCGCCAGTATTTTGCCGGCGTCCGAGGCAGGGAAGCTTACGCCGATCCAGATCATCCGGTCCACCGTCGAATAAATGAGCATCAAAGCCGAAGGCGTCGGTAAAGTTCTAGGCGATCCGCCAACGCGCATCCTGAGCGGGGTCACGCTAGAAATCCCCGACGGCGAATATCTGGCCATCACGGGCCGCTCGGGATCGGGCAAGAGCACGCTGCTTTATCTCCTGAGCACGCTCGATGGAGTCTCTGAAGGCCGGATCGAGATCGACGGCCGCGACGCCGGGAGGATGAGCGCCTCTGAACTGAGCGTCTTTCGCAATTCGCAGACGGGATTCGTTTTTCAGTTTCACTACCTTTTATCGGAGTTGACGGTGCTCGAGAATGTGCTTCTGCCTGCGCGAAAGACCCGTCAGGAGCGTTCCCGCCGTCAGCATGCGCTCTCGCTGCTCGAGGAAGTCGGGCTCGCCGGAAAAGAAAAACGGTTTCCCCGTCAGCTCTCCGGCGGCGAGCAGCAGCGCGTGGCGATCGCGCGGTCTCTGGTGATGGAGCCGCGGTATTTGTTCGCTGACGAGCCGACGGGATCGCTCGATACGGAAAACAGCGAAACGGTTCTCCGCATCCTGCGGGAAACCAACGAAAGGCGCAAGACCACCGTGATCCTTGTGACGCACGACCCGAATTTCGCACACCGCGCCCGCCGCCGCATCCATCTGGTGGACGGGCGCTTGTCGCCCGAAACATAACGCCGGCTTAAAAAGGAGCGTTCGATGCCTTGGGTTCTTTTAATCACTGCCGGTCTCTTCGAAGCCGCCTTCGCGTTCTGTCTGGGTAAAGCCCGGCAGTCCGCCGGGACGGAGTCCTGGATATGGTACGGAATTTTCGGGGTCAATCTCGTCCTAAGCATGTATTTCCTGCTGGCTAGCACGAGAACCATCCCGATAGGGACTGCGTATGCGGTATGGACGGGGATCGGAGCGCTGGGAGCGGTGCTGATCGGGATCTTTTATTTTCATGAGCCGGCGACGTTTTGGCGGCTGGTTTTTTTGAGCGGCCTCATCGTGTCCATCGTCGGCTTGAAATTTGCCTCCTGACCGGATAAGGGTATAATCCAATCATGGCAAAATTTCACAAAGATCCCCGCTCTCCGCTATGGAAATCCACGGTGACCGCCGCCGGCGGATTATTTTCTGCCGTCCGGACCGAAAAAAAAGTGCGCCAGGTCGTTCTCGCGGGAGTGTCTGCGGTAGCCGTCTGCGTCGTCTGGGGCGTCGGCTATTATTATCTTCTCTTGGTGATCTTCAGCTGGGTGGTGTCGCTGATCTGCGAGCTGTTCAACACGGCATTGGAGAAGGCGATGGATTACACGAGCGGAAAAGAATATCACGTGCTGATACGCCAGGGTAAAGACTATGCGGCGGCGTGTACGTTCGCGGCGCTTGTTTTCGCAGGATGCCTGACGCTGTTCGTCTTGTACCAAAGCACGGGGGCGCGGCTCCCCGTCGAGCAATGTCCATGACCCATCAGGGTCCCTTAGATCAGTTCATCTCCTTTTTCAGACATCTCTTAAGCACGATAGACGCTCTCGGGTTTCCGGGATATCTTGAGTTCGCTGCGCTGTATATTGCCGGGACTCTGCTCTTTGTTCCGGGTTCCTTGCTGATCTTGGCGGCGGGAGCACTTTTCGGATTTCCCGGGGGTTTCGCGATGGCATCGGCCTTGTCGCTCGTGAGCGCTGGGGGAATGTTTCTGGCGGGACGGCATTTCTCGAGAAATTGGCTTTTAAAAAAGATCGCTTCCGATCCTAGAACCGCGGCCCTCGATGCCGCCGTCACCAAAGAAGGATGGAGGATGGTCTTGCTGCTGCGCATCGCTTCGATCCTGCCTTTCTCGCTTTTGAACTACGTTTTAGGGCTCAGCAAGATCCCTTTAAAGATTTATCTCCTGGCGACCTGGATCGGAATGACGCCGGGAATTCTTTTGTATGCTTACTTGGGCGATCTTACCGGAAAGATGCTATTTTCAAACGAACCTAGAAGGATCACGGCGGCGGAGTGGGTCCTTTTCGGCATCGGTCTCTGCGCCGCAGCCGGGATCACGGTCTATGGAACGGCCGCCGTCAAGAAAGTGCTTAAGAATTACGATGAGAACCGTTAGCGGCCGATTTTCCTTCATTTATATGACTTGCGTCATACCCGCAATCGACGGCCTGTGATAGAATCTCCGAAATTTATTGATCTCTCATGATCAAGAGAAGGATCGATGGGTAAAGATTTCATTCGCAGAACAGGCATATGGCTTACCGTTGCCGTATGCCTATCTCTTGCCTTTTTCATGGCCGCTGTCTGCTGGACGCAGGCGCTGGCGGAAGCTTCGGAAAATGAGAAGCCGGCCGCGGCGGGAAAATACCCGGCGTTCGGCACCGCCCAACCGCAAGCGGTGCTCGAACAGGGAAAAAAAGTCTACACGACCTATTGTGTAGGCTGCCACGGCGTCCAAGGCGACGGGAACGGCCCAGCTTCTCCTCACTTGGATCCCAAACCCAGAAATTTCACGCTTGCCCAGTTTAGATTCGCTTCCCGTCCTTCGGGTGAATTGCCGACGGACGAGGATCTCTTCCGCACCGTCACCGAGGGTCTTCGGGGGACGTCGATGCCCGGATGGCCCCTTGTTCCCGAAGCTGACCGCCGCGCCGTGATCGCCTATATCAAAACCTTTGCCAAGGATCGGTGGGAAAACGCTTCGTCTTCGGCGCCGACCGTCATCGCGGACGACCCCTATTACGGACAGGACAAGTCCGATGCGGTCAAGCGCGGCGAATCCGTGTATCACGGGATCGCTCAGTGCTACAGCTGCCACGCCGGATACCTGGAGCCTGAAAAGATCAATCAAGCGCGTGCCGTATTCAACATGGGCGATCTAGAGGGCTACAGGACGGATCTCGGCCGTTCGCGAGTGATCCAGAACGAGGACGGCACTTCTATCAAACCCCCTGATTTCACCTGGGATCGTCTCAAGCGCGGGACGGACGAGCGCACCCTTTATCACGTCATCGGCAACGGCATCGGCGGCGTGGCGATGCCGACATGGAAGGGCGTGTTTTCAGAAGAGGACCTATGGAGCCTTGTTTATTACGTCCGGCATCTGACTACCCTCAGACCCAACCTGGTGACCGACAGCGATCTGAAGGCCAGGGAAGAAAACTTTAAGGACCTCGAACGGAAGATCGAGCAATACAATGACAGAGTGAAAGCCGAGCTCGAAAAAAATGCGGCCGCTGAAGCGGAGAAGGTTGCCGCCGAGCAAAACCAGCCCGCGGCGGCTGTGACGGCTTAAAGGATAGGGGGCGATGGTGAAGGAAGTGCATACGGACGCATTGGTGGACCGCGCGCTGGTCAAGGCGCACTTTATCGCGGGAATCACATTCCTGATGGCCGGGCTTCTGGCCGGATTCCTTTATGCGCTTCAATTTCTTCAGCATTACCCGTTCCCCGGAGTTGAGCTCTTGTCCCCGGGCCGCATACGCGTCATCCATACGGCCGGCGTCGCCTACGGTTTTATCGTCAATTGCTTCTTGGGAGCCATCAATTGGGCGATTCCGAGGCTGACGGGCAACCGTACGCTGAGCCGTAAATTGGGCTGGTTCATCTTTATCGCGTGGCAGGGCATACTCGTCGCGACCGTCGTCGGTGTGCTTATGGGCCACATGCAGGCCGTCGAATGGGCCGAGACGCCTGTATTCATCGATCCGGTCGCGGTGCTGGGACTTATTCTCGTGGCGGTCCAATTTCTGACGCCGATCATCCGTACCGGAAATAAGAACTTGTACGTGTCTCTCTGGTATTTCTCGGTTGCTTTCATTTGGACCATCTTCGTTTACATCATGGGAAATTATTTCCCCCAATTCTTTGTGGCGGGCGCTCCGGCCGCAGCGTTGGCGGGACTCTTTATCCATGACCTCGTAGGTCTCTTGGTGACGCCGCTCGGCTGGGGGCTGATGTATTACTTCGTCCCGGTTATCATGAGAAAACCCATCTGGAGCCACGGGCTGTCGCTGGTGGGTTTTTGGGGTCTGGCGTTTTTTTACCCTCTGAACGGCATCCATCACTTTTTTTACAGCCCGATCCCGATGTATCTGCAGTACGGCGCGGTCATCGCCACGATCGCCGTAGAACTCGTGGTGACGACCGTCATCGTGAACTTTTTCGTGACGCTCGGCCGGCAGTGGGGTCTTTTAGGAGGCCGTCTCGCGCTTCGGTGGTTCTATATGGGCATGATCCTGTATTTCATCACCTGCCTCCAATGCTCGTTTCAGACGACGCTTACTTTTCAGAAGATCATCCATTTCACGGACTGGGTCGTGGGCCACGCGCATCTGGTGATGTTCGGCGTGTTCGGTTTTTGGATATTCGGCATCAACAATTACCTTTGGCCGCGCCTGACGGGCAGAGAATGGTATTCGACCAAGCTGAATGAATGGCATTATTGGGTGAGCGTCATATCGCTCTGGGCCATGGTCATCGATCTGACGGCGGCTGGTCTGGTGCAGGGCTTTCTGTGGAAGGCGCTGGCGCCATGGGAAGATTCTCTCAAAGCATCTATGCCGTTTTGGCTCATCCGCTCGATCGCGGGCACAGGGATCGTGGTCGCTCAGTTTTTCCTGATCTACAATATGTGGAAGACCGCAAGCGGCGCCCGGTCCCAGGACGCCGCCGCCGGGCAGGGAAAGGCGATATAACATGGAAAAATTCAAGACAGTATTTCTGGTAGCGGGCATCATCCTTTTTGTATTTTCGGTCCTGGTGATGGGCGTGCTGCCCTGGCTGTCCTTCAAAGACGAACCTATCCAGACCGTCAAACAGATGTCGCAGAAGATGACGAGGGATTTTGTGGATCTTGCCGAGCGGTATCCGGAGAATTTTAAAAAATATTACGGCGAGCCATCCTCAGAGTCTTATGCCAAAGCGCTGACGATAGGCCACAAGGCGTATATCGCAGAAGCCTGCTGGCATTGCCACTCGCAGTATGTCCGGCCGGTTTCCAACGAAGACAAGCGGTTCGGCCCTGTCTCCGAAGCGCTCGAATATCAGAATGTTTTTCAGATGCCGCCTCTTTTCGGTACGCGGCGCGTCGGTCCTGATCTCATCCGCGAAGCGGGCAAGAGAACAAACGACTGGCACGCGGCTCACCTTCTAAAGCCGCGGAGCGTCGTGCCGACATCGGTCATGCCGGAATACGGCTGGTTCTTCGATAAGGACGGCCGGCCCAATGAAAAGGGTCTCGGGATCATCGCCTACATCCAATATCTCGGCAGCTGGATCGAAGAGGCGCCTTCTGCGCCGAAGGGGAATACATGACCGTGCCGCGGGAAAAGAACTCCAGAAGCAAGACGGCGATCGTGATCCTGATAGCGGTCTTCATCCTGATCCCGGGAGCGATCGGGTTCGGGGACAAATTGTATCAATTTTTCATGGTGCTCTATAGCGACGACAAGGGCGGGCGGTTCGCCCTCGTGCCCATCGCTACTTATATCCTGGTCAGCGCCGGATTCTGCTTTTTTTTGGTATGGGGTTCGATGAAGGGCATGCTGTCAGACATTGAAGGTCCTAAATATCAAATGCTCGATCATGAGGAGGAGCTGGACGCCGCCGAAAGGAAAATGGCCCAATGACCCATACGGATCCCCGCGAACAGAACGACGAACAGAAATTCATCAGTTACCAGACGAACCGTATCCCTTGGTATATCCACCTCATGTGGATAGCGTTTGCTGTAGCCGCTTCCATCTATCTCCTGAAATTCGCTCTGAGCGATTTTTTGAGATGGTGGTAGAACCCGGTTAATATGGCGGAGAGCGGGGTCCTCCTGACGAAAAGGGCGCCCGCCGATATTCCTGCTCCGGCACAAGCCCGAGCGGATGTGTGCGGGCATTGCGGTTTTGCGCTGGATCGCGGACGGAAGGGCCCGGGTCCTTTCTTCTGCTGCTACGGATGCGCTTTTGCACACCAGCTGCTTATTTCAGCTCCCGCGGGCGAAAAAAAAATATCATGGATCCTCGTCCAGCTCGGGGCCGCTGCGTTCCTGGCGATGAATGTCATGGGGTTCAGTCTGGCGATGCACGCCTCATCGGTCTACCCCGATTTTTATGCCCTCATACCGGAAAGCGGAAGACTCTACGACCAGCTTTTACGCTATGTTCTTCTGATGATGAGCGCGCCCGTCCTTTTTTTGGTAGGCGTGCCGCTCTTTGAGAACGTGATTACTGAAGCAAGGGCGGGACGATGGGGAGTCGAGGGTTTTATTTCGGCCAGCGTGCTAGCGGCGTTCGCTTATTCCACGGTATCGACCGTGCGCGGAAACGGACCCATCTATTTCGATATCGCGGTGATGGTGCTCGTGTTTTTGACGCTAGGCCGCTATCTTGAGGCGCGATTCCGTTCTAAAGCTGCCGAGCGGCTTGAGAGCCTGCTCGACGAGGACAAGCCGCAGACGATCCGCCTTTTTGACAACGGCGCCCAGTCAGAGACCGTCGTCCCCATCGAGGATCTCGCGCCGTCCGATGAGATCATCCTTCGCGCAGGCGAAAGAGTTCCGGTGGACGGATTGATCCTCAGCGGCCGAGCCGTCATAGAAACAGCTCCGATGACCGGTGAATCGATCCCTTCGGTCAAAAATACGGGCGACGCCGTATGGTCAGGGGCTGTGCTGACCGAGGGTTTTATCCGAGTGCGTGTGACGCATGCCAGCCGCGATTCTTGGCTGGCGAGGCTCCGCGCGACACTGGAGCGGGCGCGCCGTTCCAAATCCAGGATCGAGCTTTTAGCTTCGAAGACGGTCATCGCGGTGACGCTTTTAACGGTGATTTCAGCCGGCGCGGCGTTTTGGCTCGGTTTGTATTTGGAGGGAGCCATGGCGGGACTCATGAGGGCTCTCTCGGTCTTGGTCATCGTGTGCCCGTGCGCCTTGGGTGCGGCAATACCGCTGGCTCTGTGGAGATCCTTCGAGAAGATAGCCGCGCGAGGGATCCTGTTTAAAGATCTGGCGCTTCTCGAGACAGCGACGAAGGTCAGAGGAATTTTTTTTGATAAAACGGGTACTCTGACGGATTCCCTTCCCGAGATCTCGGGAATTATAAACTATTCGCCCTATTCGGATGATGAGATATTAAGGATCGCCGGATGTTTGGCTCAGGCATCGATGCATCCGTTTTCAAGAGCCCTGGCCGCACAGGCGGAAAGAAGATCGAAGCTGGCGATGCCTGAACAAGTGCACACCGAAGCGGGCGCTGGATTGAGCGGCATCGTCGAGCCCTATGGAACCGCCGCCCTTGGAAGCATCGATTTTTTGAAAAGAAGCGGGCTTCAGTCTTCCGGGACAGCCGAAGGCGCCCGTGCGGATCAGGATGCATTGGGATCCGTACACTTGAGCCTTTGCGGACGGCTTGCGGCGCGATTCGATCTGAAGGAGAGCATAAGGCCTGAGGCCTCGGACGCGGTGCGCCGTCTGAAAGATGCGGGGTATTCTGTCGGAATACTTACCGGCGACTCCGGACGCTCGGCAAACCGAGTCGGGCGCACCCTGGGGATCCAGGCCGTCACGGGGCTATCGCCCGAGGGGAAGCTCCGATGGCTCCGGGAGTGGGAGAAAGATCATGGGCCGGCGCTTATCGTGGGAGATGGTCTCAATGACGCGCCGGCGCTGGCCGGAAGCAGCGTGAGCATGGCGATGGGCGGAGCGCTGGCAGGAGCACGGAATGCGGCTGATTTTTCTCTTCCGGACAACGATCTCGGTAGGATCCCGTGGCTCATGGATATCTCGCGTGCCACGCTTCGAAAGATCCGAGTGAATCTTTTTTGGGCTTTTTTTTACAATGGGCTGGCTGTGCCTTTGGCCGTGGCGGGCTGGGTGAATCCCATCGTGGCGTCTATGGCTATGATCGTCAGCAGTGCGTGCATCATTCTACATTCATTAAGCGAAAGGTGACTCGATGGACAGCGAACAACAGCGTAGGGATCTGGAAGCTTTGAGAAAAAAAGTAAGGGAAATGGAAGACCTGCTGGCTGAAGACGATCAGAGTGAAAACTGGAGAGCGGGGAAATACTATACGGCATATCATATTTTAGCCGGTATGATGCTGGGCTTTTTCGGCGCGGCGTCGAGCCTTCTCTTCAATGTTGTGGGATCTGTGGCGACGCTTCAATACCCGCTGCAGCTTATCCGCGTATACCTCACCTTTCCTCTGGGCGAAAGAGCCCTGCAGATCGAATCCGGCGCGGTGATAGCGCTGGGCTGCTGCCTTTATCTGGGCACCGGAGCGGTCTTCGGCTCCCTGCTTCATCTGATCATGACCCGCTTCTTTGAGGCGGCCGGCCGATGGAAAAAATTCATCGTGGCTACGATCATAGGGATCCTGCTTTGGCTCGTGAATTTCTACGGATTTCTCTCATGGGCGCAGCCTGCTCTGTTCGGGGGAGATTGGATCGTGAGGCTGGTGCCTTTCTGGGTCGCTGCGCTGACGCATCTCGTGTTCGCCTGGACCGTGCTGTTTTTGGGCGAGTGGGGCCGGCTCGAGCGCTAAGCCTCTGATGATGAGCTTCTTTCTCTGGGCGGCCGCGGGTTTTTGGCTCGGCATTCTGTCGTCCCTTCATTGTCTGGGCATGTGCGGCCCTATCGCGTTTTTCATCGGATCCGGCCGCAGCGGCCGGAGGGGATTTTTTCAGAAAACCGGGCCGTTCCTTTGGATCACAGCCGGCAAGGCTCTGACCTACGGATGCATAGGGTTGACGTTCGGATGGGCGGGATATTTTTTGACGCGCTGGGATCCATGGACCCGATTTTCCCGAGATCTTCCGCTGGCCAGCGGGCTTCTCATGATCGCAGCTGGATTATACGCGGCGGGGTATTTTCCCGCACTGCGGAAACGATTTCATGCGGCGGAGGCGAAGTTGGGCGGCCTTCTGCAAGGCCTCAGAGCCGTGGAAAATCCCGGCGCGTTCTTCGCGGCGGGAATGCTTTGGGGATTTCTGCCTTGCCCGATGGTGCTTCTTCCGGCGCTTGGAGCCGTATTTTCCGGAGGATCCGGCGGCGCGACCGGAGCCTTGAGGGGATTTTTTATGATGCTGGGATTCGGAATCGGCACTGCCCCGGCGATCGTTGCGGGAGGACTCGGAGGTAGCCTTTTGCTTCAAAACCTGCGCCGCCGGCTTAGGCCGGCCTGGACCGGACTGGGTATGGCCGGGCTCGGCGCCGCACTCGTCATTTTTTCAATGATGCATTCAGCGGCCGGACATTGCCATTAAAGCGGCCGGTTTCAGTATACGGATCACTCCCGGTTTTCCCCCGATGATCCTCTTTTTTTTCATCACGCTCAGCCTGCGTATCACGGTTTCCACGCTCAAGCCCGCCAGCTGAGCGATCTCGAAGCGAGTCAGCTCGAACTCAGGGCCGAATTTATTGTACTGATGCCATAGAGCCGAAGCGATCTTATCGGAAGCAGGGTTCGCCTGATGACAGAGGCGGCATTCCACCTCCCTCATTTTGGAACAGAATGTTGCCACCAAGCCTTTGTATGCGGCCGGGTTCTTTGCGATGACCTCGTTGAATTCCGCCGTCGGGATGCGGGCTACGACCGTTTTTTTGGTGCAGATCGCCGTGACCGTATAGGGTCCCGAGTCTAAGATCGGTATGCAACAGAAAACGTCGCCGCTTCGGACGATGCAGGCAGCGGACAGATTGCCCTTTTCTGAAGTGCTTCCGAGCGTCACTTTTCCTGAAACAAGGAACCAGGCGTGGGAGGATCTTTCGCCGGCGCGGAAGATCAGCTCATTTTTATCGAAAGTAACGAGAGTCGCCAGAGAGGCGAGGCGCTTGGACTCCGTTGCGGTCAGCCCCGCGAATCCGGGCGGGATACGGAATTTGTTCTGCATACCACCATAATATCAACCCCGGATGGAACCGAGGAGGTTTTTTTCTGCGTCAGCCTCGGCATCTCTTATCTTGACCGTACAGGTGAACCGCGATACTCTTTCCAAAGGGAATGGTCCAAAAAAACATAGGAGGAATGTGATGGAAACCAAAGATCTTGGAAAAACATCGGTAGGGATGCAGGCGAATATCGCGGGGGTGCTGTGCTACGCGGCAGGCTGGATCACCGGGATCATTTTTTTCCTCATCGAAAAGGAAAATAAATTCGTCCGTTTCCATGCCTTCCAATCGATGGTGGTGTTCGGGGCGACGATGATCCTTTCGGTCGTCCTGGCCGTCACGGTCGTGGGCCTCATCCTCGTGCCGTTCGTCAACATCGCGGCGCTCATCCTCTGGATCGTCCTCATGGTCAAAGCATATCAGGGAGAAAAATTCAAGCTTCCGGTGGCGGGGGACATGGCGGAAAAGAACGCCTGACAGAACCCGCTCGATGAACCGGAAATCATTTTCCGCGAATCTAGCCCTATTCATATTTTCCCTGACAGTCTCGGCAGTTCTCTGTGAAACTGTTTTGAGGGCGCTGCCTGTCTCTGACAAGATCGGATGGAACTCCGTGCCCTCCCTCGAGCAGCGCGTTGAAAAATTGAATCTTAAGCCGGGCAGGAATATCGTGTGTCTGGGGGACTCATTCATCGAATGGCGCGCGGGCTCTGCAGTCAACATGCTGGATATCGTCCAAAGGAACCTTCCGGAGGCGTCTCTTCTCAATCTCGGCAGGGGCGGCACCGATCTCGACCGCTATGTCGAAGCCTATGAGAGATACGTCCGATTCGAACCGGATCTCGTGATCCTGTTTCTTTATCTGGGCAATGACATCCGTCCTTATCCGCCGCTTGCCGAGATCGAAAAGCTGCCCGCTCTCGAGAGCAGAGGATCTCTTAAGGATATCCTAAAAAGGCACAGCATCCTCCTCAACACGGTGTTCCGCCTGCTCAAAGTCCACGTCCCGTTCATGCGCTCGGGTTTTTACGAGAGGAATCTGAGGATCCTGCAGAAGCAGGAAAATCTGCCGGATGATTATATTGCGTCCAGAGAATCGAAGGTGAACCCCGCGATCCTGAAGCTCGCCAAGGGCGACGCCGTGAATCCGCTCATCGTGTCGAAGGGAATGGTTTACCCGGATTCATACCGGCATGTTTTTTCGATGCAGTCGGGCACCTCCTGGGCGGATGCGACGCTATCGCTGATCGAGGAGTTTCGCCAAAAGCACCGGATCAAGCGCTTCGCTGTCGTTTTTATTCCTGAAAGCCTTCAGGTGTCCTCCTCTTATGATGCATTTTTTCAGGATTGCGGCTTCAATCTCAAAGATTTTCCTATGGACGACAGGAGGAGGGTAACCGCTTACTTGGACAGCCGTCTTCGGGAAGCCGGGTACAAAACTCTCGATCTGACGCCGTTTCTTGAGAGCGAGGGCGACGCCTATCTGAGCATGGATATTCATTTCAACGCGAAAGGCCATCGCATCACGGCCGATCAGGTCATCGATCTGATAAGGTCTGAATTATAATTTAATACCGCGTGAACTAGATATAAATGCTACGATAGTCTTAGGCATCGGAAGACACAACAGGAGAAACAAATGGCATATCAAGGCGGCAGTGGCGGATTTGGCGGACCCAAGGAAATGTTCAAGGCGGTCTGCGCAGAATGCAAACAAGAGTGCGAGGTCCCTTTCAAGCCCCGGGAAGACAGGCCGGTCTACTGCAAGAACTGTTTCTCTAAGCGCAAGGACAGCGGGCGCTAAAGCAGCAAACGTTTTAAAAAACCGGACGCCGTCCGGAGGAGAGCATCGGACACGATGCCGCGCCTCCGGACGGCGTTTTGCTGTACATCTTCCGGATCTTCTCAGTCCAGCAGGCTCCTTAGCATCCAAGCGGTCTTTTCGTGGATCTGCATCCTTTGCGTCAGGAGGTCCATGCTCACCTGATCCCCTGCTTTCTCCGCGAGCGGGAAGACACTGCGGGCTGTGCGGATCACAGCTTCATGTCCAGACACGAGATTTCTCACCATGTCCGTCGCCTGTACGGGTGCTTTTTCTTCGGCGATGGAGCTCAGCGCGGCAAACTCCGCGTAAGTCCCGGGCGCATAGATACCCAGCGAGCGGATGCGCTCTGCAATGAGGTCGGTCGCGGTCCAAAGTTCGTTATAATGCTGCTCGAACATCAGATGCAGGGTCTGAAACATCGGGCCTGTGACGTTCCAGTGGAAGTTGTGCGTCTTAAGATAAAGCGTGTACGTGTCGGCCAAAAACTTGGATAGGCCGGCGGCGATCTCCTTGCGGTCTTTTTCCTTTATTCCGATATCGATGGGAGTGAAAGCGGTCTTTGTCATGTCGATTCTCCTTTGATGAATTCAGATTCCAGCGGTTTCGATGAAGTGTGTCTGCGCCACAGCGCTGACCACGGATGCGATGCGCGCGGCCGACTGCACGGCTTCTTTCGAGAGCCGTTCGAGTGTGATCTTCTTGGCGTGCGAGGCCACGCAGTAGCCGCAGCCGTTGATGGCCGATACGGCCAGAGCATAGAGCTCAAACTCCGTTTTCTCGATGCCGGGGTTGCCGATCACCGTCATGCGGAGGCGCGCCGGAAATACCTTGTAGTCCGCGTCTTCCACCAGATGAAGGAAACGGTAGTAGACGTTGTTCATCGCCATAATGGAGGCGGCGGACTTGGCGGCTTGGATGCGCTCGGACGATAGACGCCCGGCCGACCGAGTCAGCGCCCATCGCACAGTGTCTGCATTTTTAGCCGCGTAGGCCGAAGCCAGCGCGATGCCGTCGATCTGCTCCTGTGTGAGTCCCGGGGCGCCCTCGGGGGTCAGGACATTGGCTGCGTTGATCTGCGTATCCTTGGCGTAATCCGGAAAAGTCTCCCGGGTATTTTCAGCGGATGCGTTCATTTTTTATCCTTCCTATCTCGATTTAAGATACGGTGATGGTTTCTTCGCCTTTTTTCCAATTGCACGGGCAAAGTTCGTCGGTCTGCAGGGCGTCCAGCACGCGGAGCACTTCCTGCGGGTTGCGTCCGACGCTCAGGTCTGTGACCATGACGAAGCGGATCACGCCCTGGGGGTCGACGATGAACGTGGCGCGCTGGGCGACTCCTTCGTTCTTATCCAGGATGCCGAGCGCGTCCGAAAGGGAGCGCTTTACATCCGCGAGCATGGGGAAGGGAAGCGTGCCGAGCTCCTTCTTGTCTTTGCGCCAGGCCAGGTGGACGAACTCACTATCCGTACTGGCGCCGAGCACCTGGGCGTCACGGTCTTTAAAGTCCTTGTTGAGTTTTCCGAAGGCTTCGATCTCCGTGGGACAGACGAACGTAAAATCTTTCGGCCAGAAAAAGACCACGAGCCACTTTCCTTTGTAGGTATCGTTGCCGACCTCTTGGAAGGCGTCTTTGATGTTGTTGGATACGGTCGCCTTGACGTTGAACTGAGGGAAATTGTCTCCGACTGCCAGCATGTTTGGATCCTCCTTTGAAAACGGTTGAATGTCTTTTCATCAAGCATAGCGCTTGACATTGAATAGGTAAAATCGATTATAATGATGTATTCAATAGAGAGCATCTATTATGGAAATCCAGCAGCTGCGCTATGTCGTCGCTTTGTCTCAGGAGCTTCATTTCTTGAAGGCCTCCCGGCGGCTGAACGTGTCCCCGCCCACGTTGAGCCAGCAGGTCAAGAAGCTCGAGGACGAGCTGGGCGTGCCCTTGTTCGAGCGCTCACCGAGAAATATCCGCCTGACATCCTATGGGAAAAAATTTCTTCCGCATGCCGTCTCGGTGCTCGATACACTCCAGCAAGGGATGCGGGAGCTCAAAGAGGATGCGGGCGTAGTCACCGGCACGATACGGCTGGGCGTCATCCCGACGAT
>CAZJAX010000003.1:38459-41416 GCA_964543965.1 uncultured Planctomycetia bacterium | reverse complement strand
CCGAAGGCGGCCGTGTCCTGGCCGATCAGGTTGATTTCAGAAATTTTCCTGCTAGAGGCGATCGAGCGGATCTCGGCAACAATGGACTCCACGGAGCGCGAGCGGTGCACGCCCTTCATTTTAGGAATGGCGCAATAAGAACAGGCGTTCAGGCACCCTTCGGAAATTTTGACATACGCGTAATGGCCGGGCGTCAGCTGATAGCGCGGTGTGTTTTCGTCGAGAAGATAATAAGGCTTGGGTTCCACCTTGTAGATCTTTTGCTTGGCATTGAGAGGCTCGAGCACGGCGGCCAGATCGCCGAAATTGTTGGTTCCGACGATAGCGTCGACCTCGGAAAGCTCTTTGCGCAGTTCTTCCCCGTGCCTCTGGGCAAGGCAACCGAGCACCACGACGGCTTTCAGCCTTCCCTTTTTCTTCATGTCGCAGAGACGCAGGATGGTCTCGATCGATTCTGCCTTGGCCTCTTCGATAAAACCGCAGGTGTTGACGATCGCGACGTCCGCCGCGCCGAGATCGCGGACGATAGAGTAGCCTTTTTGCGCCAGATCGCCGAGCGCGACTTCGGAGTCCACGAGCGTACGGGCGCAGCCGAGGCTGACGAGGTTGACTTTAAGCGCGTTCATAAGGAGCCTGGGTATCCCGAGGGTGTCAGCGGTTTTCTGCCGAAGGAATGCGGACGCCTTCGCGTGTGATGATCATCTTGCGGATCATGCCATGCCCGGGAGAGCCGACGGAAAATCGGTTGACCGATAGGAACATATTGGCCGCATTGCCCGTCCAAAGCTCCAGAGACTCCTTCGCGGTCCAGGTCTCGACAGCGTTACGGCCGAGGATTCCCTGATAAAGCACTTTGCCGTCCGCGGTGACGCGCACCCAGACATTGTCGAGCGCCCTCAAGCGAAGCTCGAGAGGGGTCTTTTTAGCGATCTTGGGAAAATTGCTCTGTTCGGGGCTTCTCACCCATTCCTCACTTTTCCTCAGAGCTTCCTTTTTCTTGGCTTCCGCGGCTTTTTTGGCTGCGGCTGCAGCAGCCGCGATCTTGGGATCGCTCTGCGCTGATATTGCGGCGGGTTTCTTGGACAACCAGGCCTTCGTATCAAACGATCTTGACGCAGCGCCCATGATCTTCGGGACAAGAAAAGTAAAAAGCATGACGGCGGCGACAGCCGCGGCAATGATCGCCGCCGGCATCATGATGTTCTTATAAGGGAGGCTCTCCTCCTGCTTTTCTTCGACCGATCGGATGAATATGACTTGCTCGGGATCCTTTTTGACGACGCTTTCTTTTTCATAGGCTGTCAGGATCTCGTCGGGATTCACACCGAGAAAATCAGCGTAGCTTCTCAGGAAGCTTTTAGCGAATACTGGGCTCGGCAGCTTTTCAAACTTCCCCTCTTCGAGAAGCTGGAGGACACGGGGATGGATCTTGGTCTTGGCGTGCACATCGTCGAGCGTCAGGGATTTTTTGGTACGCGACTCTTTCAGAGAGTTGCCGATAGCGGCGGTGCTCATGCCTCTTTCTCCTCGCTCGCGTTTTCGGGGCGCTCTTGCGGGAGCTCGACAAGGATCTCGCGCGGTTTGGCTCCGCGGTAAGGGCCGACGACGCCGTCTTCTTCCATCATGTCCATGAGGCGCGCAGCGCGGGTGTATCCCACGCCTAGACGGCGCTGCACCATGGAAACGGACGCCTGCCCGGCCTCCAGAACGACCCGCTTGGCTTCCTGATAGATCTCGTCACGTTCAAAGTTGCCGCCTCCAAGCGCCTTCTTTTCGGCCGCCTGCGTCACGGAATTGTCAAAACTCGGCTTTCTCTGCTGCTTGATATACTGCGTGACCTTCTCGATTTCTGCGTCCTGAACCCAGGCGCCTTGAGCGCGCACGAGCTTCGATTTACGGGGATCCATGAGAAGCATATCACCGCGCCCAAGCAGCTTGTCGGCGCCGTTTTCATCAAGTATCGTGCGCGAATCCACTTTGGACGCGACTTGGAAAGCGATGCGCGCCGGGAAATTGGCTTTGATGACTCCCGTGATGACGTCAACGGACGGGCGCTGCGTCGCCAGGATCATGTGGATGCCGACCGCTCGAGCCAGCTGAGCCAGACGCGTGATGGCGGTCTCGACTTCCTGAGCCGAGGACATCATGAGATCTGCCAGTTCGTCGATGATTAGAACGATATAAGGCATGCGCTTGACAAGCACCGGTTCGTCGTTGTCCGCGCTGTGGTTCAAAGTTTCGGGACGTATCTCTTTGTTATCGACCTTATTGTTAAAAGAGACGAGATTCTTGGCGCCTACCTTTGAGAGGACTTTATAGCGGCGCTCCATTTCAGTGAGGAGCCACGCCAGCGCACCAGGGACTTTGCTCTTGTCCGTGATAACGGGACAGATCAAGTGAGGAAGATCGTTGTAGAAATGAAGTTCGACCATTTTGGGGTCGATCATCATGAACTTGAGCTCTTCGGGGGACGACCGGAACAGCATGCTCGTGATCAGACTGTTTATGCAGACGCTCTTCCCTGTATTCGTCGCGCCCGCGATCAGCAAATGCGGCATATCGGCCAGGTTGCAGACGATGGGCGCTCCAGCGGTGTCCTTGCCGATGACGATAGCCACTTTCGACGCCTCGTTCTGAAACTCCGCCGACTGCAGCACATCTTTTAGATATACGGTCGAGGCGGAAGCGTTGGGCACTTCGATGCCGACGCGGGATTTGCCCGGGATCGGCGCTACAATGCGCACGCTCGTTGCGCGCATCGCCAGCGAAATATCGTTTTCGAGCGAAGTGATCTTCTGGACCTTGACACCGGCGGCCGGCTGAAGCTCATAACGGGTGATCGTCGGCCCCTGCTCCACCTCGACGACCTTGGCGTCGATGCCGAAATCACGCAAAGTATCCTCGAGGATGCGGGAGCTTTCTTCAAGGCTGTTCTTCATAGTGCCCTGATCCATCGC
>CAZJAX010000003.1:0-38359 GCA_964543965.1 uncultured Planctomycetia bacterium | reverse complement strand
ATAGAAACAAAATAGCCCGTGATCCCTCCCGCCTGAAAACGGGCGGTCTGGCTTTGAGCGTCGATTAAAGAAAAAAGCGCGCAGGCGGAGGTAAAAAAGATCACACTGGAAAAGATCTTAAGCCAGAGATACTGACCCTTTTTGCCGACCCATTTGGCAAGCGCCCAAAAAAGAAAGAGCGGTACTAAAAAATATGCTGTCTTACCGAAAAGGAGAACCAGAAACCAGGCAGTGTAAGCGCCGGCAACGCCCGCAAAATTGTGCACCGGGGAATTGGGCATCGAGACTTCGAACGCGATGTCGTCCGGGGTATAGGATAAAAGGGAGATGAGCGTCAGAACCGATACGACGAACCAAAAAAAAGCGAAGATCTCGTTCTTTTTGTTCTGATCCATATCTTAAGCTCCGGTATGGCCGAAGCCGCCGTGTGCGCGAGCCGTCACGTCGAGGCTCTGCACCTCTTCGAATTCCGCACGTATGACCTCGTTGATCACCATCTGAGCGACGCGGGCTCCGCGCTTGATGACGTAGGCCTCCTTGCCGAGGTTGGTCATGATCAGGGAGACGACGCCCCGATAGTCGCTGTCAATGGTGCCGGGAGTGTTGACCATGGTGATGCCGTGTTTAAGCGCAAGCCCGCTTCGGGGACGGATCTGAGCTTCGTATCCGGAAGGCATGGCGATAGAGATCCCGGTGGAGACCAGTTTGATCTCCCCGGGATTCAGAATCACGTCCTCCGATACATCCGCATACAAATCCATCCCTGCGGCACCGGCGGACATATACGCCGGCATCGGAAGGTCGTTAGTTCCAGGATTTCTTTGGACGAGAACCTTTACCGTTTTCACCGCGATCACTGCGCTCGCTACGTTTCTGTACGACCGGGGGTCCGTCGTGGCTCGCCTGTTTTTTGGACAGGTTCACGCGTCCCATCGAATCGATTTCGATGACTTTGACCTTGATCTCGTCGCCAACCTTGAGAACGCTTTCGACGGTCTCGACACGCTTTTCGTCGAGCTCGGAAATATGCACAAGGCCCTCTTTGCCGGGCATGATCTCGCAGAACGCTCCGAAGGCCATGATGCGCATAACGGTCGCGTCATAAACCTTGCCGACTTCGGGCTCCGCCGTAATAGCGCCCAGCATATCGAGCGCTCTTTTCGTGGCTTCGCCGTCCGCGGATGCGATGCGTACCGTGCCGTCGTCCTCGACTTCGATCGACGCGCCGGATTCGGCGGTGATCTTGCGGATCATCTTGCCGCCGGGTCCGATGATCTCGCGGATCTTATCGGGGTTGACCTTGATCGTAGTGATTCGGGGCGCAAACTCGGAAAGCTCCGGCCTGGCTTCCGTCAAAACGGCATTCATTTTTTTCAGGATATGAAGACGTCCTTCACGGGCCTGTTCGAGGGCCTTGCCGAGTGTCGCGACATCAAGAGAGTCCTTCAGCTTAAGATCCAGCTGAACGGCCGTGACGCCGGCTTCGGTTCCGGTGACCTTGAAATCCATGTCGCCGAGATGGTCTTCGACGCCCGCGATGTCGGAAAGGATCGCAATGCTGTTGCCGCGCTTGACCAGACCCATCGCAATACCGCTGACGGGCGCCTTGAGCGGAACGCCGGCGTCCATCATTCCGAGAGAACCGGAACAGACGGTCGCCATACTCGAAGAACCGTTAGACTCGAGAATTTCCGAGACGAAACGGATCGTGTAAGGGAACTCTTCTTTAGACGGAAGAACCGGACGGATCCCGCGCTCGGCAAGGGCTCCGTGGCCGATCTCACGACGGCCGGGGCCGCGGTTGGGCTTGATCTCGCCCACCGAGTAAGAAGGGAAATTGTAATGAAGCATGAACGACTTGAACACGTTGCCTTCGATCGAATCGATCATCTGTTCGTCTTCGCTGGTTCCCAGCGTAACGACGCCGAGGGACTGCGTCTGCCCGCGCGTAAAGAGCGCTGAGCCGTGAGTCCTCGGGAGCACACCCACTTCGCAGGTGATCGCGCGGATCTCGTTGTGCTTGCGTCCGTCGGTACGAAGGCCTTTGTCCACGATGAATTTTCGGACTTCTTCCTTCTCCACTTCGTGGAACGCGTAAGCGACCTGCTTCTCGGTGATCGTCGAACCTTCGACGATGATCTTTTTAGCCACTTCAGCGCCGAGCGTTTTCAGGGCGTTGTCACGGCTTTCCTTGGTCTTTTCATTATGATTGATCTTGTCGATGCCTTCGGATGCCAGCTTCGTGACCTGATCCATCAGACCTTCGGGCAGCGCGTAAAGATCGACTTTGATCTCGGGCTTGCTGATCGCAGCTTTCATTTCCTTCTGGAGTTTCAGAAGGGGTTTGAGAGCTTCGACAGCGAACGCGAACGCTTCGACAAGGCGCTTTTCGGGAACGATGCTCGCTCCGGCCTCGATCATGATGATGCCGCGCTCCGTCGTTGCCACGACGATGTCCATGCTGCTGGTCTCAAGCTGGGAATAGGTCGGATTCAGGATGAACTGACCCTCGACCTCGCCCACGCGCGCCGCGGCCATCGGGCCGAGATACGGAAGACCGGAGATCATCAGCGCAGCCGAAGCGGCGTTGATCGCAAGGATGTCGGCGTTGTTCTCTTTATCGCTCGAGAGAACGGTCGCGGTGACCTGGACTTCATTGAAAAATCCTTCAGGGAACAAAGGGCGGATTGGACGATCCATCAGTCGCGAAGAAAGGGTCTCCTTCTCCGTGGCCTTGCCTTCACGCTTGAAATAACCGCCGGGAATCTTTCCGCCGGCATAGGCTTTTTCCGTGTAATCGCATGTTAGAGGAAAAAAATCAGTTCCCTCCTTGGCCTTACGGGCGCCGCAAACGGCGACAAGGACGACCGTTTCACCGTACTGCGCCAAAACAGCGCCGTCGGCTTGTTTAGCCATACGGCCTGTTTCAAAGCTCATCGGCTGTTCGCCGAAATTCAGATTAAATTTTTTCATGGGAGCTTACTTTCTGAGGTCGAGCTTGTCGATCAGCTTGAAATAGCCCGCTTCATCTTCTCGCTTGAGGTAGTTGAGAAGCTTGCGGCGCTGAGAGACGAGTTTCAGAAGACCACGGCGGGAATGGTTGTCTTTCACGTGGGCTTTGAAATGGCTGCCGAGGCCGTTAATGCGCTCGGTCAGAACGGCGACTTGGACGTAAGCGGAACCGGTGTCCTTATCGTGGACGCGGTTCGACTGGATAACCTGCTGTTTCTTTTCTTTTGCAACTGGCATACTGCTTGTTTCTCCTTGGGTAGGCCGCCCTTGCGACTTTTTTACCTTTTTACTGGAATCTAAGTCCAATGGTATGAGTCACTTACAACAAAAATGAAAATTTGGTGCAAGGCCGGCTTGTTAGTGTTAAAGGATATTATACTGTATAAACGGCCAAAGTAAAGGAATTTAGAGGAGTTTTCGAGCCCGCCGCACGTCGTTCTGGATGGCCTTGCGCAGGGCATCGGGATCCTTAAACCGGCGGATATCTCTCAGTTTTTTAACAAAAATAAGCTCGATGTCCCGGCTATAGATGTTGTGGTGGAAATCCAAGAAATGAACCTCAAGTGTCTTCTGGCGGTCCCCGAAAGTAGGCCTGTCTCCGATGTGCAGGACGCCTTTCAGCTTCCTTTCGCCTAAAAAACCGTAAGCCGCATAAACCGCTGGCGGCGGAAGCGCTTCATGATGAGGATCCAGATTGGCGGTGGGAAAACCCAGCGATTTCCCGCGGGATCTGCCGTGAACGACCGTGCCGCACACCGATACCGGGCGCCCGAGCAGCCGTGAAGCCGTCTTCAGCTCCCCCTTTTCGATAAGACTGCGGATGCGCGTGCTGGAAACGGTCTGCCCCCCGGACTTGATCTCGGGTATGAGATAGAGCCGCACACCGCTTAAGGCTGACCTCGTCTTCAAAAAATTTCCGTCCCCGAGCGCCTTTTTTCCGAAACGGAAATCACGCCCGACGGTCAGCGACCGCGCGCCGATTTTTTTAAGCAGCAGCGACTCAAAGAATTCTTCGCGCGCGATAGAGGCGAATTTTTTCGTGAACGGAACGACCACCGTTTCATGAATGCCGATAGACTCAAAAAAATGCAGGCGGTGCTCGAGAGACATCAGGATCGTCGGATGAAATTTTTTAGGTGCAAGTATTTTCACGGGATGAGGGTCAAAGGTGATCACCGTCGGAGATATTCCGTAACGTTTCGCATCGCGCAGCATTCTCTCGAGGATCCTGCGGTGTCCGCGGTGCACGCCGTCAAAGACGCCGATCGCTACAGCGCGCTCTGCAGGCGCAAGCGCGCGGTCGTCAAACCCGCGATAGGTTTTCATTGAGACAGGCTTCGATCTGCTTGGGCGAGGCATTTCTGAGAGAGCTTTCATGGGTCGCGTTTTGAAGGCGCATCGGCCCTATCCGCGTACGCACCAGCGACGAAAGGCAGCCGCCGCAGCCGAGCATGCGGCCGGCGTCAAATGCGAGCGAGCGGACATAGGTGCCTTTGGAGCAGGAAAGCGTGAAACCGGCTTCGTTTTCGAAAAAATAATTGAGCGTAAACTCGTCCACGCGGACGGGCCGCGCTTCAGGGCGCACCTCCTCGCCCCTGCGCGCACTCTCGTAAAGCTTCTTACCGTCCTTTTTGAGCGCGGAGAAAGCGGGCGGCACCTGCAGGATATCGCCGGTCAGAGACGCAAAAACCGATGCGATCTTTTCGGCGGTCAGGGCGGAAGCGTCTTTTTGCGAGCGGATCCTGCCGTCGAGATCGTAGCTGTCGGTCTCCGTTCCGAAAAGCACGGTGCCTTCATAGGATTTATCCATACCGAGAAACTCATCCGAGCGCTTGGTCCACTTACCGAGAAGCAGGATCAGAAGACCCGTGGCCAGCGGATCCAGCGTGCCGGCATGACCGACAGATCTCTGGCCCGCCCTCCGCCGGACGAAGTCCACAGCGTCATGGCTCGTCCACAAGAGAGGCTTATTGAAAAGAAGTAATCCGTCCATTTAGATGCCGGCGACTTCCCTTCCGGCAGGGTATTCGACAAAAAACTGATACTCGAATTTTTTCTTTTCAGCGGGCTTGAGGGATAGCTTCCATTCCAGTATCCCGAGCTCTTTGGCGCGCTTCTTGTTTTCGGCGGGCTCGAGCGATGAAGAAACAAATTCAGCCTTGATCTCTGAGTTGCCCGATACCGGCACCTGATCGATGACCGTGACCGCGATCGCTTCTTTTTTGAAGTTCTCGACTTCGAATTGATAAGCGTAGTCTTTTCTTGTGCGAAGGCCGAGCATCGCCTTTTTCCGCTTGTCGACCAGCTCTGTCCGCTTGACCTTCACGGACTCATCGATGCCGAGATACAGATCGAATTCCTCGCCCTGACCCACGGTCGCGATCGATGACTTGCCGACAAAATTGTCGTCGACAAAGATGCTGATCTCGCCGGCCGCCAGCGTGTAGTCCTTGTCGTTGGTCACCTTTGAATGGATAAAAACGTAAGGCGTGATCTTCGGAGTCGTCTCGTAGTCGAGCGCCAGCGGAAAATTCTCGGATTTTACCGGCAGCCGGCGAGGCTGATTGTCGCTCAGGACCGTGGACGGCTTGCCGATCTCGAACGTCACAGAACCAAGCTCCTGCGACACTGCAGCCTGAGGCATTTCCATGCGCGCGGCCTCCATCAGCTGCGGCGCGGCCCCGACAGAAGAGTCTGCTTCATCGGAAAAAGACGCCTGTTTCGCGGAAAGCATCATGTTTTTGCGCTGATACGCCTCGGGCGCCGGCCGCGCCTGCGGGAAGTCGACACGCCAAGGCTGCAATTCCGGCATCCTGCCGCCGATCACGGGCTTGGCAGTCGAAAGCGTAAGCTTCGCCTCTTTCCAGTCTTCGCCGGTCCACTGGCGCACGCTTCCGTACGATACCAGCGTCCCGCTCTTTTTGTCGGGATAGGCCTTCACATCATACGAAACGTTCCAGGCGGCTTGCGGAACCAAATAGGTCAGCTCGATCTTGAAGCGGGTGTTTTCTTTCGCCTCCAAGAGCACCGCAGCCGATTTCCTTTCAGCGCTGCGCCCCTGGCTAAGCTCGGAGAGCTCGAGCTGCTTGGCTTCGACTTCGCGCTGCTTGAGACGCACCGCCTTTTCGTTTTCAAGGCTTGAAGCGCTATTTTCATTGAAAGCGTCGAGCATGAACTTGGAAAGGCCCGTCCACTCGGCCGGCGCCGAAGACTTCGTCACGATCTCCTTGGGTATCTGCACGGAAGAAAAGTTGCTGACCGAATCAAGAAAGCGCTTTTGATCGCGGAGCGCTTCGGCCTTGTTCTGAAGAGCGCGCATCTCATCCTCCAGGACGAGAAGCTCCTCAGTGACCGCCGCGATGCGCGGGTTGATCTCCTCGGGAGAAAAGGTCTTTTTCAGCTCCACACCGCTCAGCGCCACCGCCGAAGCGCCGCGGCCGTCAGCCCGCAGCGATTCCTCGAGAAGATAAACAGGCAGGTTTTCGAACGTGACCGTGTTGGAACCCGCGATGAGATCAACCTCGGCTTCACGCGTCACCAGCGCACGGTCCTGATACACGGTGACCTTTGTGACGGCTGACTGTGCGGTGATCTCGGCGGCGGATGCGGCGGCGCAGACTGTAACGGCGGCGATCGTAAGGATCCATCTCTTCATGCTGTCATCTCCCTAGTGTTTTTCTTCGTCTTTTTTGATCTTCTTGAAAATTTCCCCGAGACGGAAACTCTCCTCGATCGACGGATCGAGTTCGAATCGGAAGTCCATCGCAAACTTCATGTTGATGCGCTCGACGGCCAGACGCCGGATATGCGACGCATGTTCAGCGATCGCATCAGCCGTCGACCTCTTCTGCGCTTCATCGCCGAGAACGCTGTAAAGCACGCGCGCGAAACGCAGATCCTCGGTGACCTCGACGCGCGTGATCGTGACGAATCCCAGGCGCGTATCCGACAGATCTTCCAGAAAAATACGGCTTACGATCTTGCGCAGCTCTTCACCTACCTGATTCGACCGCTGTGACATTTTATTTCTCCGTTCTCCGTGTTGGACCCCTTATGGTCTAGGATGAAACTTGGTGTGCACCGATTTCAAGCGCGATTTGTCAATATGCGTGTAGATCTGAGTCGTCGCGATATCCGAGTGCCCGAGCAGCTCCTGCACGACGCGCAGATCCGCACCGCCTTCAAGCAGGTGCGTCGCGAACGAATGCCTGAAGATGTGCGGGTATATTTTTTTACCGATGCCCGATTCTTTCGCGTACTTTTTCAATATCGACCACACGGTCACGCGCGACATTCCTTTTCCCTGTCGCGTCAGAAAGAGCGCGTCCTCCGTTCTGCCTTTGAGCCAGACCGGCCGGACTCTTTCCATGTAACGCTTCAGGCTCTCGCGTGCCGCCCCGCCTATCGGCACCATGCGCTCCTTCTCGCCCTTGCCGCGGATGCGCACATAGCCGCTTTCAAAATTGACAGAACCCGCCTTCACCGTCGCGGCTTCGCTGGCCCGCGATCCGGTCGCATACATAAACTCGAGAAGCGCTTGGTCGCGGACGCCCTGAGGCTTGCGCAGGTTGGGCGCCTTCAAGAGCGACTCGATCTCGCCTGTGCTCAAAGCCTCCGGCAGCCTTTTCCAAAGCTTCGGCGCCTCCAGGCTCTCGGTGACATCCTCCGCGATCTTGCCCTCAGAGACGAGAAAACGGTGAAACATCCTCACCGACACCAGCTCGCGCGCCACCGAAACCGGCGACAGCTCGCGGTCCCTTTCCGAGAGCAGAAAATCCATGATTTCCTTACGGGTGACGGATGCGGGAGACGTGATGTTCCGCTTCTTCAGGAAGGCGCAGTAGCGCTTTAAGTCCCTGCCGTACGAAAGCGTCGTGTTCTTTGACAGCCCCTTCTCGATAGAGAGGCTGTCCAGAAAAACACCGACGAGCTCGGTCACGCCGCCGCGGGGGCCGCCGGAGTCTCGGGCGTCTGATCACCCAAGTCGACTTTGTCGGCCAGCAGGTGCTCCCTCACTTTGTCGTAATAAAAATCGCGTCCCACAGCCCGGCGGATACGCTCGAGCTCGGTGCGCTGAGGACCCACACTCGACGGGCCGCGGCCCGCTTCGTCCAGCTTCTTGACGACATCCGATAGATCGTTGATGATGAGCTGAAGCTCGGCGTTCTTCTCAGGCTTTAGATACTGCTGCATCTGCTGGAGATGGCCGACCGCTTCCTGGGCCGCGCGCCCGCTCTTCTTGCCGTTGCCGCCGAGGTTCCCGAGGAGCTCATCGTGCCAGGTGCTCCAAAGTGTGTAATGCGTCTTGTAATAATAGTCGTTCGAGAATTTCTTCTGGTACTCGCCTTCCTGAAAATAGATCTGCGAGACCGCGCGCTCGGGAGTCTTGCGCTTCGGAGTAAATTTTCGCTGCACCGTCTCGCAGCCGGCGAGCGTGATCAGCGAACAGAGCAGCAGCACATAAACAAGTCGCTTCATTCAAAATCTCCTTATGATTTTTTCAGCTTTTAATCAATTTCAAAAAATCTTCTTCGCTTAATACGGCCACGCCGAGCCTCTCGGCGTCCGCCAGCTTGGATCCCGGCTCAGACCCGGCGATCACGCCCGAAGTCTTCTTGCTGACGCTGGAAGCGACCTTTCCGCCGCGCGCTTCGATCAGCGAGCTGGCCTCATCCCGTGAAAAATTTTTTAACGTTCCGGTCAAAACGTAGGTTTTGCCGCTAAGCACGCCCTCGCCCGGAGAAGGAGGCGCCGCGCCCATCTCCTGCATCTTAACACCGATTTTAGCCAGCTTCTCTAAAATTTTTAGGTTTTGTTTATGGTTGAAAAAATCCAGGATCGCCCCGGAGATCGCGCCGCCAACCGTGTCGATAGCCTCCATCTCATCGCGGCCCGCGGCCGCCAACGCGTCCATCGTACGGAAGCGCCGGGCCAGCAGTTTGGCGGCGCCGACGCCCACGTGGCGGATTCCCAGCGCGTAGAGAAACCGCGAAAGCCCCCGCTCTTTCGAGGCTTCGATCTGCCGGAGCAGATTATCGGCAGATTTTTCGCCCATACGTTCAAGGCTTTCAAGGGCGCTCTTTTGCAGCGTGTATATATCCGCAAAATCCTTTACCAGCCCTTTATCCACGAGCTGTTCAACGAGCGCATCGCCCAGGCCCTCGATGTCCATGGCTTTGCGGGAAGCAAAGTGCAGCAGCTTGGCTTTAAGCTGGGCCGGACAGGAGATGTTCATGCAGCGGTGAGCCGCTTCCCCGGGATCACGCACCGCCTCTGACCCGCAGACCGGACACTTCTTCGGAAACACAAAAGCTTTTTCCGCGCCGCTCCTTAATGCGGTCAGGACTTCGGTGACCTGCGGGATGATCTCGCCGCTTTTTTCGATTTTCACCCAGTCCCCGACCTTGAGACCCAAACGCTTGATCTCGTCCTCATTGTGAAGCGTCGCACGCGAAACGGTCGTGCCCGCAAGAAATACCGGTTCAAGATTGGCGACCGGCGTAAGCACGCCGGTGCGGCCTACCTGCACGGTGATCGCCAAAAGCCGCGTCTTCGCTTTTTCTGCTGGAAACTTGTAAGCGATAAGCCAACGGGGACTCTTATTGGTGGAGCCTAACCGCCTCTGCTGCTCAAGACTGTTGACCTTGAACACGAGACCGTCCGTATCATAACCGAGCGTCTCCTTCTTTTTCTCCCATTCGTCGCAGGCTCTGTGAACGGCCTCGAGATCGAGGCAGATGCGCGCATGGGGATTGACCGGCAGACCCCAGGCCTTGAAAAGGTCCAGGACCTCGGAGTGGTTCTTGGCCGTTTTTTCATCATAAGCGCCGATGCTGTGGGCAAAAAAAGAAAGGCCGCGCGACGCGACAAGCGCGGGATCCAGGAGCTTGAGAGAGCCGGCAGCGGCGTTGCGGGGATTGACGAAGAGATCTTCGCCCTCCTCCTCGCGCCCCGCGTTGAGCCTTTCGAACGTTTTTCTTTCCAAAAACACCTCACCCCGAACTTCGATAGAAGCCGGGATCTTTGCGCCTTTCAGCCGCTGAGGGATAGAATCCACGGCTCTGATGTTGGCGGTGATGTCATCGCCGCGGGTGCCGTCGCCGCGCGTTGCGGCGCGTACTAGCATCCCGTGCTCATACAGAAGCGACAGCGACACGCCGTCGATCTTAAGCTCCATCACATATTCGGGCTCGGAACCCGCTAGAATTTTACGGACACGCTTGTCGAAGTCCTCGACTTCTTCTTTGGAGTACGTATTATCGATGCTGAGCATCGGCACCGGGTGCTCGACGGAGGCAAACGCTCTCTGCGGCGAGCCGCCCACCTTCTGCGTCGGCGAATCCGGCGTACGCAGCTCCGGATGCTCGGCCTCGATCTTTTCCAACCGCTTGACCAGACGGTCAAACTCGATATCGGTGATCTCCGGCCTGGCCTTATCGTAATAGAGGCGGTTGTGCCGATCTATTTCCATTCTGAGCTTGCGGACAAGCGCTTTGGGACTTTCGCCGGTTTTCTTTGCGGTCACGGGGAAACTCGTGGGGGATCTAAAGGTCGAGCTCGACCCTGAAGTCAGAAAACTCGTCCGTCGCTTTTTTCCAGCTAACGTCCGCCTTTTTGATATGGGGGCCGACGACGCTTTTTTGGATGCGGTCGAGCAGGCTCACGATATCCTCCTTGGAACCTTCGCAGACCATCTCAACGCGGCCGTCGGGCAGATTTTTCACCCATCCCACGAGACCGATCTCAAGCGCGATCCCTTCAGCGGTATAACGGAAACCCACGCCCTGCACGCGTCCTGAATAATACACGTGCGCGCGCTCGGTGCTTTTAGCGGTTTTCTTTTTCATGGCCTCATTTTACCATTTTTTAAAAACAAAGAATACGGCAGCAGCCATCAGACCGAAACCAACGAGGTAATTCCATCGAAGCCCTTCCTTGAGATAAACAACGGAAAAAACGCAGAACACCACAAGCGTGATCACTTCCTGCATCATCTTGAGCTGAGCCGCGCTGTAATAGGAGTGGCCGATGCGGTTGGCCGGCACCTGAAAACAATATTCGGCGAAAGCGATGAGCCAGCTGACAAGGATGACCTTCCAAAGCCCCTGGTCCTTGAAGCGCAGATGTCCGTACCAGGCAGCCGTCATGAAAATATTGGATATGACGAGCAGGAGAACCGGCAGATAGCGCGTCACAGCTCTTTCAGGGTTCTCAGAAAAAAATCCCTGTCCTTTGGGTGTGTCAGGTAGCGGGCGACCTCCTCCTTCTTGACCCAGCGTGCCTCGGGATTCTGGGGATCGGCGGGACATAGCTCCGTCTGGGATGTGTGAAAAAGAAAGAACGTGAGCACTTTGACCTCGGAAAGATCGTCGCCGCCGCCGAGCCCGATCTTCGGGCGTTCATAAGTTCCGAGCTCGCGGACAAGCACAAGCTCAGTGATGCCGGACTCTTCACGGATCTCGCGCACTGCGGCTTCGAGCGCCGTCTCGCCGGGGTCGATGTGGCCTTTGGGCAGCGACCAGGAATTGTTGTTCTGATTGACGATCAGAGCTTGTCCCGACGCATTCAGCACCACGCCCCCGGCGCTATGTGTTTTTTTCATGGAATGATTTTACCATAAAAACAAAAAACCCCGTGTTGGGATACACGGAGCCTTTGACGACGCTATCAAATATATCGGGATGGTGGGATTTGAACCCACGACCTCTTGGTCCCGAACCAAGCGCGCTAGCCAAGCTGCGCTACATCCCGTAAAATGAAATTCTAAAACTCAAGAACGTTATTATAAATGAGACTCGGTTCGATGTAAATGAAGCGTTTTGTCCGCAGCGGACTCCGAAAGAGCCTTATAAACCAGGATCTGCGTCTTCGTGTTTTTCGAATCGACGATCCATTTCATCAGGCAAAGAGCCCCGAGCGCGGACCATTGAACGAAGTGGCCTCGGTCCAGGAATGAAACAAAAAAGAAGCTGATCCCCGCCGCGGCCCAGAGGACGTTCAGAAGCCTCTGGCGCGCCAGCGGCTTCTTGAACGGTGTGAACGGCTTCTGACAATGAGGACAAAGAACGCTCCCTGACGCCGGAATGCGCGAACGGACCCTTGCCAGAAGATCCTTGGGCACGGTCTGGGTGTCCGCCTCGGACATGCGCGTAAGCAGTTTTCTGGCAGAAGCTGCCACATCCTGGTCGGCGGGATGCCTGGTCAGATGGTCGAGCATTTTGGCTAGTTCCGGATCCCGCATCTGATCCGTCACAAAACGATAAAAATCCTGTTCTGTCGGATAATCTGCGGTTGGACGCCTGCCCAGACCTTCGGACAGCCGCTTCTGAACGACAAAACTCTTGATTTCCTGTTCGATGGGATCCATCAACTCTACTCTCCTACTCTACCTGACGACGAAGGGGGTTATTTTCGTTCATCAAAAAGGCCTTTGTGGATAAATTTTTCTCGGATCTTGTCTTTCGCACGGCGGATGACCGAAGACACCGTGTCCTGCGGGATGCCCAGGATCATCGAGATCTCACGGTGCGTCCTGCCGTCGAAAAAGTGCAGCTCAAGGCAGGCCCTTTCTCGGGAACCCAGGCCATCCAGCACCTCCGAGACCATGAGCCGCTTCTCATTGCGGACTGCGGATTGCGCAGGATCCGATTCGCGGGAGGCCTGGAGAGTCTGATCCTCCGGGGCGCCCTCTTCGGAAATTGCGTCGATATAAACGCTCTTTCCTTCATGCCTCGAAAGCGCTTTCAGGCGGTCATGCGTCAGATTAGCCGAAAGAACAACGAGGAATTTTCGTATATTGGACGCATCCTTGAGGCGGAGGATCTCACGGCGCTCAAAGAGCCTCCCGAACACGTCCTGAAACACATCGCCTGCGATATCGTCCCTGCCGCGGAACCGTGATTCCTGGATCGTTTGACGTATCGACCAATAGATGAGACGCGAAAAGCGGCGTAGAAACTCATCCCAAGCCGATCCGTCCCCTTGGAGACAAGCCGCCAAAAGCGTCTCGTCATTTTTGAACGGCGCACCCATCGCGCGGTCAGGTTCCGATCTTGACGTTCTTTAATATTCGTTCCAGCGTAGCGACTGCGGACAGGATGGCCAGACGGCTCGTCTTCGGGTTTTGCTCGGAAGGGAAATTTTCGGTTCGCGAATAAAAAGAGCCGAAGTCTCCCACCACGTAGACTTCATGGACATTGACAAGCATGTGCGGGCAGGCGATGATCTTGACCTTTGTCTTTTTGGGGCCGATGCCGGCGGCGCTGAGAGTCGCGGAGACGTTGATGTTTTTTGGAAATCCCCGGACAGCCGCGGTCGCGTTGCCCTCAAAAAGGACTTTTTCTTCTTTAAGATTCTTCAGGTTGATATTATGCCGTATCACGTACGGCGCATCCTCGAAGCCCTGGGGCGGCTTGCGGGTCGTCAGCGTGACACGGTGAATTTTACCGACACGCGCGGCCTTGAGTCCGTCGATGCCGACGATACCGCCGCTCGGGATATAGAGACAGCAGCGGTGCGTGCGCGCCAGATCCATCAACTCCTTCTCTTTCCCGATGATCCCTCCGACGCTCATGACCATGATGTCTTTTCCGAGGCGGAGCGCTTTTTTTGTGATCTCGTATGAAACGTGCGCCGACGCGCCTTCGATGATAAGGTCGCAGGATTTGATGAGGGCGTCCTGGGTCATGATCTGGGGGCGGGGCTTCAATTCCTTCTGAAGCTTCTTAGCGCGCGTCGAATCGACGTCCGAAATACCTTCGAGCGTCACTTCCTGGGAAAATCTCTTCTGGCAGGCCCGCGCAAGCTCTTTGCCGATAGTGCCGCAGCCGATGATGCCGACTTTAATCATGGGGATTACTTCTTCGTTTTGACCCGGTTTTTGTCGTCGACAAAAAGGACTTTCGGGCGGTGTTTGCGCGCTTCGGCCGCCGACATAAGTCCGTAAGAGATGATGATGACTTTATCGCCGACTTCAGCCCACCGGGCAGCGGCGCCATTCATACAGATGGTCCCAGATCCCGCAGGCCCTTCAAGAACATAGGTCTCGACGCGGGTGCCGTTATGAAGATTGACGATCTGCACTCTTTCATAAACACAGATATCGCAGGCCTTGAGAAGGTTTTTATCGATCGTGATAGAGCCTGTATAGCGGAGATTGGCCTCCGTAACGGTCGCCCCGTGGATCTTTGATTTCATCAATACGCGGATCATGAATACCCCTTAGCCGAGCCGGACAAGCCGGTTGTCGATCAGTCTGGTTTTAGAAAAATAGACGGCCAAGGCGATCAACGCATCCTTGCCGGGCATCAATCTTACCACATTCTCAAGAGTGCGGGCATCGACTATTTCAGCATAGTCCACTCTTGCCAAAGGCGCGCTTCTCAGCGTGTCGAGCAGTTCCTTTTTAAGCTTCTTGGCGTCCCGCTCTCCCGATTGAACAAAATCCGCCGCCCGGCTCAAGGCGCGCGACAAGATAACAGCTTCCTGCCGCTCCTCGGGAGACAAGAATACGTTGCGGGAGCTCATCGCCAGCCCATCCCTTTCCCGGACGATGGGAGCACGGCGCACCGTCACCGGCACATCCATATCCTCGATCATCTGCTCAAGCACTCGGCACTGTTGATAGTCCTTCTGGCCCAGATATAAGCGGTCGGGTGATACCAGGTTCAGGAGCTTGAGGACGACCGTGGTGACGCCGGCGAAATGCGTCGGTCGGCTTTTACCGCAAAGCGGCAGACTGACTCGGCTCACCGCAGCGCTTGTCTGGAAATCGGCCGGGTAAAAATCCTCCATTCCAGGGATAAAGACAGCATCGGTCTCGGCTGCCCGAAGCAGAGCCTTGTCGCGGGCTTCGTTTCTCGGATAGCGCCGGTAATCTTCCCCGCGTCCGAATTGCAGAGGGTTCACGAAGATGCTTGCAACCGTCAGATCGTTTTCCTTGTTAGAGAGGCGCACGAGTGAAAGATGGCCTTCGTGCAAACCGCCCATCGTTGGGACAAAGCCGATGGATTTTTTTTGGGATTTGACGGACGCGATGTACTTTTTAAGCGCCTTGCGGCTTTTCAGAACTTGCATGGGTCAGCTCTTGGTAAAGGTCCTGCATGGTCTTACCGAAGCGCGGATGGATGAGATCCGGCGCCAATTCTGCGAGAGGCTCAAGCACAAAGAGCCTCTCATGCAGACGCGGATGAGGGATGCAAAGCGATCTGCCGTCGACTATGACGACGTCGTCATAAAAAAGAATGTCCAGATCCATGGTGCGCGGCTGGTTCAGGCCTTGAGCCTTCACACGTCCCAGCCTGCGCTCAACGCCTTTCAGACGGCTTAAAAGGTCTAACGGAAGCAGGTCAGTCTTGAGCTTAAGAGCGCCGTTCAAGAAGCTGCCCTGCTCGGGGCCTTCGCCCTGGAACTCCGTTTCAATGATCTTCGAGACCGCCAAAACGTCGATATCCTCGTCTTCACGCAGCAGCTCGACGGCGCGGTCGATATTGGCCTGGCGGTCGCCGAGGTTCGAACCTATTGCCGCGTAGACTAGAGCCATGCCGTCACCCCTTTAAAGGGAAGAACTCGTTCTTCATGCGGGTGATCGCTTCCTTGATGCCCGCCTCGTCAACGGTGAGCGTAAAACGGACGTACCCTTCGCCCGGCTTTCCAAACCCGACCCCGGGTGTCGCGACGATACCGGTCTTCTCGAGCAGATTCTTGCAGAACAGCGTCGAGTCTTTCTGTCCGCCCGGCAGACGCGTAAATACGTAAAACGTCGCTTCGTTAGGCTTCACCGGAAATCCCAGCTCTTTCAAGCCCTTCACAAGCAGATCGCGGCGGCGGCGGTACATGACGTTGGTCTTTTTCGAGAATTCGAAGCTTTTCTTAAGCGCTGCAATAGCGGTGATCTGGATAGCGGTGAATACACCGGAGTCGATATTGGCCTTCACGCGTAGAAGCGCTGCGATCGCTTCCGCGCGTCCGAGCGCAAAGCCGACGCGCCAACCGGTCATGTTGCAGGTCTTGGAAAGCGAGTGAAACTCGATAGCAACTTCCTTGGCGTGCGGGATCTCGAATATGCTTAAAGGCCGCTCATCCCCGAAACTGACCTCCGAATACGCCAGATCCGAAGCGATGAGGATCTTGTTCTTGATGGCCCAGGGAACGAGCTTTTGATAAAAAGAGCGCGGAGCCATGGCCCCGGTTGGGTTGTTGGGATAATTCACAAAAATGATCTTGGCTTTCTTGAGTACATTGGCCGGAATGGCATCGAGGTCAGGGAGAAAGCCGTTCTCCTCCTTCAGAGGCATCAGATGCGCGGTACCCCCGGCAAAAAGAGTGCCGCTCTTATACGGCGGATAGCACGGATCCGGCACGAGCACGACATCGCCCGGATTGATGAAAGCCAGCGGTAAATGCGCGATCCCCTCTTTGGATCCGATCAGCGGCAGGATCTCCGTATCGGGGTCAAAGATACCCGCAAAACGTTTTTGGTACCATTCCGCAACCGCTTGGCGGAACGGCAGGCTTCCGCGATCCAAAGGATAATGGTGGTTATTGACGTCCGTGATGGCGTTTTGCATCGCATTGAGGACAAACTCAGGCGTCGGTTGGTCAGGATCGCCTATCCCGAAGTCGATGACTTTTACGCCGCTTTCGATCGCCCTTCGTTTGGCGCGGTCGATCTCAAGGAAAAGATACGGAGGAAGCGCCTTCAGGCGCTGCGACTCTTCAAGAAAAAAAGAACTCATTTAAGCACGTCTCCCATAGTGTAAAGCCCTGCTTGCTTCTGCGACAGAAACGACGCCGCCAGAAGCGCTCCGCGAGCGAATGTGTCGCGCGACTGGGCGCGGTGGATGATCTCTATAGTTTCTGCGGGTCCCCCGAAAAGCACCGTGTGATCGCCGACGATCTCCCCTGCGCGGACGACTTGGATGCCGATCTCGCGCTCAGGGCGCTCGGAGGGCGACTTGCCTTCCTGGCGGTAATTCAAAGCCTTGCGGTCCCACCCTTTGGCATCGAGGATCGCATCGGCCAAAAGAAGCGCCGTGCCGCTCGGCGCATCTTTTTTGTGCCGATGATGCGCTTCGGTGATCTCAATATCGAAATCTTTTCCCAATTTGGAGGCGGCGATGCGGACAAGCTCCAGAACAAGGTTCACGCCTACGCTCATATTCGCCGAATAGACAACCGGTATTTTTTTGGACGCGGCACGGATCATTTCCGATGCCTGCGCAGGAGCGCCCGTGGTGCCGACGACTAGTCCCCAGCCCGCTTTTTGTGCTGCTTCAACGGCCACCGGGATCCCTTCGGGGCTCGAGAAGTCGATAAGAACGCCATTGCCTCCCAGCGCGTCTTCCGCAAGCGCTTGGATCTTAAGCTCTTTGCCCGCCGCCGTTTTTATGGTTTTTCCACGGTGGCCGCCGGCTTCGTGCTCGAAAGCTCCGGCGATCTCAAACTGCGCCGAAGCCGCCGCAAGCTCCAGGATGCGGGTCCCCATCCTGCCCATAGCTCCGTTGACCGCTATTCTTGTCATATTTTCTGCCTTCCTATTTCTTTAATTTCAGACCAAAATCATTGAGTGCCTGCCTGAGCTTCTTTTCGTTCTCAGGCTGCATCTCGCAGAGCGGAAGACGTATTTCGTCGCTGCAGAGCCCCAAGAGCTTCATCGCCCGCTTGACAGGAATAGGGTTGGTCTCCACAAATAGAGCGCGGCAGAGCGGGAAAAGGCGGTGGTGCAGCGTCTGCGCTTTAGTGAGATTCCCCGCAAAGAAGGAATCGACCATCTCCGAGACCGCGCCGGGAACGATATTGGACGCAACGGAAATGACGCCTTTGGCGCCCAGCGACAGGAGCGGCAAAGTCAGCGAGTCATCTCCGCTTAAAACCGTGATGTCGCAGAGCGAAAGGATATGCGACGCTTGATCCATGCTTCCTGTAGCCTCTTTGATCGCGACAATATTCTTGATCTTAGCTAGACGCGCCACAGTTTCAGGAGCCATGTTGATCACAGAGCGGCCGGGTATATTATAAAGAATGACAGGGATGTCCACGGCCTTGGCTATCGATGCATAGTGGCGATAGAGACCCTCCTGCGTGGGTTTGTTGTAATACGGCGTCACGATGAGCGCCGCATCCGCGCCCGCCTTTTTGGCATAACGCGTCAGCGAAATAGCCTCATCCGTACTGTTGGATCCGGTCCCCGCAATGACCGGGACCTTTTTATCAGCGGCTTCGATAACAATAGAGATCACGCGCTGATGCTCCTGGTGCGAAAGCGTCGGCGATTCGCCGGTAGTGCCGACCGGGATCAGTCCATCGATCCCCGCCTTGATCTGTTCGCGGGAAAGACGCGCGAGCGCTTTCTCGTCGACTTTTCCGCCTTTCAGCGGAGTCACCAATGCCGTCATCGCTCCGTGGAATTTCATAGCTTCACTCTCCCTTCGAAAGATTTCTGAACGGAACCCTCCAGATACACATCATGGAACCGGTTTCCTTCCTTTGAAAAATAAACTTTAAGCGTCTCACCGCTCTGCGTTTTCACAGACACGGGCGACTTCCAGCCGCAAACTGCCGATGCTATGAGCGCCGAGGCCGTCGAACCGGTTCCGCACGAAAGCGTCTCCCCCTCAACACCGCGTTCGTAAGTACGCACTTCGATCTTGTTGCCGCCGAGAACCTGGATAAAATTAGCGTTGGTTCCTCGGGGTTTGAAATAATCGTGTGTCCGCACTTGTCGACCCGTGCTTTGGACATCCACTTCCTTGATCCGCTTGACCACGCTGACCGCATGGGGCACGCCGGTATTGACGAAACTGAGTTCGAGGGGCTTGCCGGACACGGGAATGCTGAAATTCAGCTTCAGATCCTTGGGGTCGATCATGCGCGCCTTGACCACGCGGCCGCTTATCGTCACGTCGATAATTCCTGCCAGCGTCTCTATTTTGAATTTTTTTCCAGTGATGCCGCGGTCATAAGCGTACTGCGCGATGCAGCGGATGCCGTTGCCGCACATCTCGGCCTCGCTGCCGTCTGAATTGATGATGCGCATCCGGAAATCCGCTTTCCTGGATCTCTCCAGAAGCAGCAGGCCGTCGGCGCCGATTGAATATTTCCGATCGCACCATTTTTTAGCCATTGCTCGCGCGGGAACCCCGCCCGCCCGATTGTCCACGACGATGAAGTCGTTTCCCGTGCCTACCATTTTGGTGAACGCGATCTCTTTCATGATATCCTTTAGACGACTTCTTTGACGATTTTTTCCATGCGCAGGATGTCGTCGACGGTTTCCCTTCGGCGCGCCACATAAAAACGGCTGCCCTTAACGACAACCTCGGGCACGCGGGGACGCGTGTTGTAATTGCTCGACATGACAAACCCGTATGCTCCGCAGGACATGACCGCCAAAAGTTCGCCCACGCGGACGGCATCAAGCCTTCGGTTCTTGGCCAAAAAATCGCCGCTTTCGCAGATCGGACCCACGATGTCAGCCTGCACCTGCCTCCTTTTAGGCGTTGATCTCGTGACCGGCACGATCTCATGGTGTGCCCCGTAGAACGCCGGACGTATCAGGTCGTTCATGGCGGCATCGACGATCAAAAACGACTTAGTCTTAGCGACTTTTTCGTAAAGAACTTTCGTGACCAGGATGCCGCTGTTACCGGAGACGAAGCGGCCCGGCTCGAGCACGACTTTGAGGCGGGGACGTTTCTTAAAAAGCGGCACGATGACGTCTGCAAACTGCTGGGCGGTCTGCGGCTTTTCCTTGTCATAAACGATACCCAGGCCGCCGCCGATGTTTAGATATTCCACAACGATGCCCGCTTCGCCGACACGGTCGATGAACTGAAAGCATTTATTGATCGCCTGGACGAAGGGCTTGGACTCGGTGATCTGTGAACCGATATGAATATGAATGCCTGCGAACTGAAGATAAGGAAAGCGGTTGGCGCCTGCAAATAGATCATAAGCCGTGTCCATGTCCATGCCGAACTTGTTTTCCTTGGAGCCCGTGGTGATGTAGTGGTGCGTCTTCGGCTGCACGTCCGGATTGATGCGCACGGCGATCTTCTGGCGCGTTTTAAGCCTTTTGGCGACGCGGTGGATGGCGTCCAGCTCTTGCGAGGACTCCACATTGAACATAAGGATCTTGGATCTTATCGCCTCTTCGATCTCCTTCTCGGACTTCCCGACCGAGGCGTAAACGATCTTCTGGGGGCTGACGCCGACCTTTTTGGCGCGCACAAGCTCGCCGCCCGACACGATATCAAGACCCGAACCCTGATTGACAAGCGCTTTGAGCACGGTCAGATTGGAATTGGCTTTCATAGAAAAGCAGATCAGGGGCTTTAAAGGCTTGAAAGCATCCCGCAGCTTAAGGAAATGGTCTAAAAACGTGCCAATGCTGTAGAGATAAAATGGAGTTCCGACTTTCCGGGCGATCTCTTCGACGGAAACGTTCTCTGCAAAAAATCGGCTGCCCTTGTATTGGAATCGATGCATAAAGTTCCTGTTATTTGAGTTTGTTTTTCCAAAAGCGAATTTGTTTATCCACTTGCGCCGGATGCGTGCTGCCCATGGTCCTCTTCATCGAAACGGAATGGCTCGGGCTGAAAAGATCATAAACGTCTCCGTCTACGGCAGGCGCTATCTGCTTTAAGAGATCGAGCCCCATCTTTGAGATACGCACGCCCTTTTCTTCAGCAAAACTTACGATCTTCCCTGCCTGTTCGTGGGCCGTCTTGAAGGGTACGCCGCGAAACGCCAGATAATCCGCCAGATCCGTCGCATAAAGACTTTCGTCTGAAAGCTGGCGCGAGGCCGCGTCGCTATCTATGCGAAGCGTCTTGATGAGCCGCGTGAAGATGGCCAGGATCTCTTCGAGGGTCTCCATGGAGTCAAAAAGATACCTCTTGTCCCACTGCAGGTCCCGGTTATAAGACGTAGGGAGACCTTTCAGCGTCGAAGCGATGCCGCTGAAATTGGCCGTGAACACGCCGGCCGCGCCGCGGACGAGCTCCGCGAAATCCGCGTTCTTCTTTTGCGGCATCATGGAGCTGCCGGTGCAGAAGGACTGATCCATATCGACGGTCATAAAACCCTTCGTCTGGCCTATCATGAGATCCTCTGCGATCCTCGAAAGGTGCGTGCCCGCCGACCATGCGGCGTAGAGTGCGGCCGCCACAAAATCCCGGTCGCCCGAGACGTCGTAGCTGTTGCGAGTGACTTCCGCCAAACCCAGATCCTTAGCGATGGTTTTCTGATCAAGCGCATAGGTTGAACCCGCCAGCGCGCCGCTTCCGAGCACGCATACATCCGCGAGCTTCACCGCGCCGGCCGCGAGCTGCTTATCTCGCTCGAACATCTCGGCATAAGCCAGAAACACATGAGCCTGGGAAAGGATCTGTGCCGGTTGAAGATGCGTCATGCCGGGAAGCAAAAGACCGCGGTATTCCTCGGCTTTTTTTACGAGCTCCTTCTGCAGAGACGAGAGCAGGTCCGAAACGGCGTTCAACCTGTCCTTCACGTATAAGCGCGAACTCTGGCTGACAAGATCGTTGCGCGAACGGCCGGTATGGATCTTGTCTGCAACGGGACCCGCAACTTTTTTCAGTTCCGCCTGGATGGCGGAATGCACGTCTTCAGACGATGCATCCAGCTTCAGTGCGCCCGAAGCCAGCCTTTTCTGCAAAAGCAGGATGCCGCGCTGGAGCTTCGTCTCTTCGGCGGCGCTCAGCACTTTACATTTTTTCAGGGCTTTGCCGTGAGCCGCATCAATACGCAGATCATAAGCGCAAAGGCGGTGATCCCAGCGGTAGGAAGCGCTGAATTTTTCAAATGCAGGGTCGGTCGTTTTTTTGAAACGGCCGCCCCAGAGTTTACTGGCCATCAAAACTCCCGGGTAATGCGTTATTTTTTATACGGCAGCGCCCACAGATCGATAAAACCTTTCGCCAGACGCTGGTCGAACTTGTCTTTGGCGCTGTAGGTCGCAAGACTCTCTTTATACAGAGAGTAAGGCGAAGATCTGCCCACGACATGCGAGGAGAACTTGCGCAGCTTCACGCGGACTTTGCCGGTGACTTTTTTCTGTGTCGTATGCACGAAAGAGTCCAAGGCTTCGCGCAGAGGCGTGAACCAAAGACCGTAATACACGAGCTCGGCATATTTATGCGACAATCCGTCTTTGTAGTGAAGGAGTTCGCGATCCAGCACCAAACTCTCAAGATCTTTATGAGCCTGAAGAAGAATGGTCGCTGCCGGAGCCTCGTAGGTCTCGCGCGATTTGATGCCGACGAGCCTGTTCTCGATCATATCCATGCGCCCGATGCCATAAGCGGCGCCGATCGCGTTAAGCTCCTCGATCAGCTTTAAGCCGTCCATCCTGCGGCCGTTCAAACTCACCGGGATGCCGCGCTCGAAGCCGATTTCGACGATGCGGTCCTTGATGTTGCGCGACTCGGCTCCTTTGGTCCACTGGAACGAATCCAAGGGAGGCTCGTGGTTCGGGTCCTCAAGGATTCCAGCCTCTACGCTGACGCCCCAGATGTTCTTATCTATCGAGTAAGAGCTCTTCTTTGTGATATCGATGGGAATGTTGTGCTTAAGCGCATAATCGATCTCCTCGTCACGGGACTTAAACTCCCACTCGCGGACCGGCGCCAGGATCTCAAGACGGCTGTCGAGGGCCTGGACCGTGACTTCGAAACGCACCTGATCGTTGCCTTTTCCGGTGCATCCATGGCCGACCGCAGTCGCCTTCTCGGCGTGAGCTACAGCCACCTGTTCGGCGGCGATGAGGGGACGCGATAGCGCGGTCGCCATCGTGTACCGGCCTTCATAGATCGCGTTGGCCTGAAGCGCGGGCCAGATATAGTCCGTAACAAATTTCTTCTTCAGATCCTTCACGACCACCTTGGATGCTCCGGCTACTTTTGCGCGTTCGATCGCGGCCGTAGTCGTCTTTTCCTGCCCCACATCCGCCATGTAAGCGATGACGTCGTAACCCCTGTCCTTCAGCCACTTGATCGCGACCGAAGTATCCAAGCCGCCCGAATATGCTAAAACGATCTTTTTCATCTTTTTATATCCGTCCTGTTATTTTTGTTTTTTTACTTTTCTTGTGAGCAGGAGATAAATCAGAGCCTTCTGCGTGTGCAGACGGTTTTCGGCCTGGTCGAAGATGGCCGAACGCGGATGTTCGATCACCTCATCTGTGATCTCCTCTCCGCGGTGCGCCGGCAGACAATGCATGAAGATCGAATCCTTCGGTGCCTTATTGACGATGGCGGCGTTGACCTGGAAAGGCTGGAAATCACGAAGCCTCTGTTCGCGCTGCTTTTCCTGTCCCATGCTCACCCAAACGTCCGTATAGATCACGTGCGCGTTCTTGATCGCCGTAAACGGGTTGTTGGAGACCGCGATCTTCGCGCCGGTGTCTTTCGAGATCAGCTTGATGTCCTTCAAGATCTCCTCGTTGGGCTCATAACCGCGCGGGTTCGCCACCGACAGGTTTGCACCCGTCTTCGCCACGCCGTACAGAAGCGAATTGAGCACGTTATTGCCGTCGCCGATATACGCGATGTTGATCTTCTTAAGATCCCCGAATTTCTCACGGATCGTGAACAGGTCCGCCACGGTCTGACAAGGATGGTAAGAGTCAGATAAGCCGTTGACAACAGGTGTCGTCGAGTGCTTGGCAAATTCCTCGATCAAGCCATGGGCGTAGGTCCTCGCCACGACGAGATCGCAGTAGCGGGAAAATACACGGGCGACGTCCTTGATCGATTCACGCTCTCCGAGCGGCATCTCCTGCGGATCCATATAGACGGAGCTTCCGCCGAGCTGCGACATGCCGACCTGAAACGAGACGCGGGTACGGACAGAGGGTTTTTGAAACAGGAGCGCCAGAGTCTTGCCTTTGAGCTTGTTCAGGAATTGAGCCGGGTTTTTCTTCATCTTATCGGCGAGCCGGAACAATATCTCAAGATCCTGAGGCTCGATCTCCTTCAAACTCAGAAAATCCTTTGACGCGAACGGCGCCGCGGACTTTTTCACCGAAGAAGCTCCTCGACCCGCCTTGCCGGCCGGAGACTTACCGCTTTTCTGTGACTTGCTGCTCTTCTTTGATCTCTTACTCATACCGACTTACTCCCTTCTTTAGCTAAACGTTGGGCTGACTGATGTGTCAGCACTTCATCCAAAATCTGCATTGCTCGGTCGATCTCTTTTTCCTTCACCACCAGCGGCGGCATCAACCGGAGAACATTGCCCTGCGTACAATTGATAAGGAGCTTCTTTTCCAGGCACTCCTCGTATATCGCTTTGCCTTCGATCTCCAGCTCAAGCCCTGCCATCAGCGCCATCCCGCGTATCTGGCGTATGATCGAATGCTTTCTTTTAAGTTCGTGCAGTTTCTTGAATAGATGCGAACCCATGATGACCGCATTATTGATCAGCTTCTCTCTGTCGATGGCTTCGAATGTGGCCAGAGACGCCGCGCAGGCCAGGGGGTTGCCGCCGAACGTGCTGGCATGCATGCCCGGCTGGAGAATATCGGCATGCTCCTTTTTTACGACCATGGCGCCTATTGGGAAGCCGTTGCCGAGCGATTTGGCCAGCGTCATGACGTCGGGCTCGATGCCGTAGTTTTTATAGCAAAAAATGCGGCCCGTACGCCCCATGCCCGTCTGCACCTCGTCAAAAATAAGCAGGATCTTTTTATCCTGACAAAGGCGTTTCACGCTTGAAAGGTAGTGCGAGTCTGCCACGTGGATGCCGCCCTCGCCCTGTATCGGTTCCAGAATGATCGCGCAGGTCTTGGTCGTGACTGCTTGCTCGAGAGCCTTGAAATCGTTGAACGGTACATGCTTAAATCCCGGCATCGCAGGTTCGAACCCTTGGATGTATTTGGGCGTACCCGTCGCGGTGACGGCCGCCAGCGTCCTGCCATGAAAAGAGCGCTCCATCGCGATGATCTCATTGCGGGCGGGATTTCCGTACTTGCGCGCTAACTTGAATGCTGCTTCGTTGGCTTCCGCGCCTGAGTTACAGAAAAACACTTTGCCGGGAAAGGCGTGGTGGATGATGGTTTCAGCCAACCGCGCCTGCTCTTCGTGATAATAGTTGTTGGAGACGTGCATCAGCTGCTCGACCTGGCGCTTGATCGCCTCGGTTACGCGCTTATGGCAGTGCCCGATCCCGCTGACGGCCCATCCGGGGAAAAAATCCAGGTATTCGTCTCCGGAAGAGTCCCAGATACGCGTACCCCGCCCGCGAGTGATCACAAGCGGCGTTTTCGTATAGCTCGGAACCACGTAGTCGTAGTAGAGCCTTATCGTCTTTCTGAAATCCATTTTAAAAAAATCCTAACGTTTAACGTCTTACGATTTCTGTTCCGATTCCCTTATCGGTAAAAATTTCCAAAAGCAGGCCGTGCGGAATGCGTCCGTCGATGATGTGGGTCTTCTTGACGCCGCGGTCGAGAGCCCGCATGCAGGCTTTGACCTTTGGGATCATGCCGCCGCCGATGACCTTAGACTCGAGAAGCTCCTCCACCTCGCTGATGGTGATGTGCGAGATGAGAGACTCGGGCTTATCGATCTTTTTCATGATGCCGCGCACATTGGTCAGCAGTACGAATTTGAGTGCATTCAGATTGCGCGCGATCTCGGCTGCGGCGTTATCGGCGTTAACGTTGTACGTCATGCCGTCTTTCCCGATGCCTATCGGAGAGATGACCGGGATGATGTCACTGGTGATCATCTTTTGGATGACGTCGCCGTTGATCTTTGTGACGTCGCCGACGAAGCCGATGTCCTCTCCGTCAATATCCGCGTGCTTTTTGACCTCGATCAGGTGGTCCTCTTTGCCTGAGAGCGAAATCGCGCTGCCGCCCAGTGAGATGATCTCTCGGACGATCTCGCGATTGATCTTTGAGAGCTCTTCCTCGACGATCTCGATAGCCTCCTCGTCCGTGACGCGGAATCCGTTCACGAACTTCGGCGGCTTGCCGAGCGCTTCAAGCCTTTTTGAAATGTAGGGTCCGCCGCCGTGGACCAAAACAGGCCTCATGCCCACATAGCTCATAAACACAATATCTTCAAGAACGTTGCGCCGCATCTCGGTATCCGTCAATACGGCTCCGCCGTATTTGATGACGATGGTTTTGTCGTAGAAGCTCTGAATAAAAGGCAACGCTTCGACAAGCACGTCTGCTTTTTTAATGATCTCTTCCATGCTCTCGATATCCTTTGCTAGAATCGTCACGTGCGGTACGCTGAATTGATACGCACGTAACCGGTCGAAAGATCACAGGTGTAGGCGCTGGCGCTGTAGCGGCCAAGGCCCAGATCCACGGTGATCTTGATGTTTTTATGCGCGAAAACGCGGTTCAAGAGAGCTGCCTTGCGCTTGACGCGTCCCCCGTTCTTCAGAACCAGCTCTTTACCGAGATAGATGCTCAGCTTCCACGGATCCAGATGCGCGCCAGCGTAGCCGGCGGACGCGGCGATGCGCCCCCAATTCGGGTCGGAGCCGAAAAGCGCGCATTTGAAAAGATTTGAGCTGGCGACCGAGCGCGCGACCTTGATCGCGTCTTCGGGCGTCTGCGCATTTTTTGCGATGATCTCGACGAACTTCGTGGCGCCCTCGGCGTCCTTCACCATTTCCTTGGCAAGATACAAGAAAACGCTTTCGAGAGCCCGCGTGAACACGCGGAACTCCTTGGTGCCCTCGGTGATTTTTCTGTTCTGAGCACCGCGATTGGCGAGCACCAAAACCATGTCGTTGGTCGACATATCGCCGTCGATCGTGATCGTATTAAACGACTTATTGATCGTCTTCTCAAGCGCGGCGCGCAGCGCCGTCGGCGCAATGACCGCGTCGGTGGTCGCAAAACAGAGCATCGTCGCGTGCTTGGGTCCGTGCACGGTCATCTGCGGATGGATCATGCCGGCGCCTTTGGCGATGGCTCCGATGCGAACACGCCGCTTTCCGATAAGAAACTCGACAGCTATCTCTTTATTGAGACGGTCGGTTGTCCGGATGGCATCGGCCGCATGCTCGCTGCCCTTGCGGCTAAGCTCCGCGACAAGCTGAGGGGCGGACTTGACGATGTTCTTGATCGGAAGAGGTTTGCCTATGACGCCTGTCGATGCGACGAGCACGTCCTTCCTCTTGATCTTAAGCAGGCGGGCGACCGTCGCCGACATCGTGCGGGAGTTCTCAAAACCGCTTTCTCCGGTCATGCAGTTGGCGTTGCCCGAATTGGTGATGATGGCCTGAGCTTTATTGTCGCGCAGATACTCTTTGTTGATGACGACGCAAGAGGCCTGCACCTTGTTTGTCGTGAAAGCGCCCGCCGCGTCACAGATCTTCTCGGAATAGATCAGCGCGAGATCTCGCTTCTTGGAGGTCTTGATGCCGCAATAAAGTCCGCTGGCCTTGAAACCCGCCGGAGCCGCTACGCCGCCGTGAATGATTTTCATCTTAGAATCCCGCCCTTTCGTCAAAGCCGGCCATGATGTTCATGTTCTGGACCGCCTGTCCTGCCGCGCCCTTGGTCAGGTTATCGATAGCGGCTACGATCACGGCCAGCCCCTTTTCTTCGTGGACCCGCAGCCCGATATCGCAAAAGTTTGTGTGAACCACATGCTTGAGCTCTGGTAGACGGCCCTTCTCATAGACCTTCACAAAAGGCTCGCCCGCGTAAAACTTGCGATAGTGCCTAATAAGGTCGTCCGTGGACATCTTTTTCTTCAAGCGCACATAAATGGTGCTAAGAATGCCCCTGTTGATCGGGAGCAGGTGAGGCACGAAGACGACGTTGATATCTTTTTTTGAGAACCGCGACAGCTCCTGGTCGATCTCGGGCACATGCTGATGCTCAAAAAGCTTGTACGCCTTAAAAGATTCGTTCACCTCTGAAAAATTGAGAGACTTTTCCGCCTTGCGGCCGGCCCCCGTCACGCCGCTTTTAGCATCAATGTAGATATGCTCCGTGTCATAAATCCCGCCCTTCGTTCCGGGCAGAAGACCGAGGATAGCGCCGGTCGGATAGCATCCGGGATTGGCGATGAGATCCGCCTTGCGTATTTTATCGCGGTTAGCTTCGGGGAGACCGTACACAGCGCTCCTAAGCGTCTGCGGATCCTTGTGCTGAACTTTATAGAATTTTTCGTATACAGCCGTGTCCTTCAATCGAAAATCAGCGCTGACATCGATGACTCTTTTTTTGGCCTTCATGAATTGAGGCGCGTACTGCATGGACACGGTGTGCGGCAGAGAAAGAAAAACGAAGTCGCACTTTTCGACGGCCTCATCGAATGAGAACGGCTTACACTCGAGATCGAGCGTTCCTTCTAGATATGGAAATATTTCCTGAATTTTTATGTCCCGGTCTTCTTTTCCGGAGACATAGGTGACATCGACCTGCGGATGCTTGGAGAGAATGCGGACAATTTCTTCACCGGTGTACCCGGTGGCGCCGATAATGCCAGCTCTAATTTTTTTCATGTCGCGTTTGACTTTACATCCCTATTTATTCTGCCGCGCCCGCAAAAAAAATGCGGACTGCCGCGGAATGCCATAAGTGATTGAAAGTGCTCATTATAGATAGGATTGCCTTAGTTGTCAAAAAATAAAAAAGAAAGCCGAGCATAAAGCTCGGCTGTTCTTAGACTTACAACTATTTTTTTAAAAATTGAAAAGTAGCTTTAGCCTCACTTTAACGTTTGGAGAACTGGAAGCGGCGGCGCGCACCTTTGCGGCCGTACTTCTTACGTTCCTTCATACGCTGATCGCGCATGAGATAGTCTCCCTTGCGAAGAAGGGGCTTAAGCGTTTCGTCGAATTGAACCAGAGCACGCGAAATCGCATGGCGCACAGCTCCGGCCTGTCCTGCCAGACCGCCGCCGCGAACATTGGCTATGACGTCGACCTTATCCTGAAGGCGCATGGCCTCCAAAGGCTGCAGAACGATCATGCGGAGCGTCGGGCGTCCAAAATACTGGGTCAGCTCTCTCTTGTTCACTTGGATGATCCCTGATCCTTTGAAAAGCTGAACACGCGCCGTGGCTTCTTTGCGGCCTCCGCGAGTGATGACTTTGTCGGCGCTTGCTTTGAGAAGAGTGATCTTTTTATTTTCAGCGTTCATGTATTTTTAAGCCTTCTGTTTCAATGCTTTGGGTTTCTGAGCCTGGTGAGGATGCGTCGCTCCCGGATAGACCAGAAAATGCGTCAGCATCTGGCTGCCCATGCGGCTCTTCGGAAGCATGCCTTTGACCGCATTCTTAAGCGCGTACGTCGGGTCTTCCTTCATCACGCGGTCGAACGTTCTTTCTTTGAGTCCGCCCGGGAATCCCGAATAATTCTTGTAAAGCTTCTGCTCGTTCTTCCTTCCGGTCACGCGAACGTGGGCGGAATTGATAACGATCACTCCATCGCCGCTATCGACGTGGGGCGTATAAGAAGGCTTGTTCTTACCCATTAAAATTCTAGCAATACGGCTTGCGAGGCGCCCGACGACTTCGTCTTTAGCGTCCACAACGTGCCATTTCTTGTCTTTCAAATCCTGCTTTTTCAGATAAAAAGTAGACATAAATCTCCTCGTGAAGAGCGATTAAGATAACACCCCCCGGCCTTTCTTGTCAACTGTTTAATGGGGTCGCATCAGATGGGTCAAAGCCGATTCCAGGGAGGGGTGCTTAAAGCGGTATCCCGCCCCCAAAAGCGCCTGAGGCAAAACGCGCTGGCCGCTCAGCAGGATCTCGGACATCTCCCCTAAAAGAGTTTTCAATATAAACGCCGGCACTGGAAATATCGCGGGACGGCGCAGCGCCTTTCCAAGCGCCTTAGCGAACTCCGCCATGGTGGCGGGTTCGGGGGCCGTCAAGTTGACGGGGCCGCGAAGCGAGGAATTCTCAAGCGCAAAGAGAATGGCGCCGACCTCGTCCTCGATGTGGATCCAGCTCATCACCTGCTTTCCGCTTCCCAGCGGACCACCGATGCCCATCCTGAAAGGCGGAATCATTTTTGAGAGAGCCCCGCCGCCGGGACCCAGCACGATGCCTGTACGCAGATACACCACCCTCAGACCCAGCGCTTCGGCCTTTTGTGCCTGCCTCTCCCATTCCTTACAGAGGTCGGGCAGAAATCCTGAGCCAGGCTCAGAATACTCTTCCAGGGGTTCATTGCCATGTGCGCCGTAGTAACCGATCGCCGATGCGTTGAGCAGGACCTTCGGTTTTGTGGCGGCCCTTGCAATGGCTTCGACCATTGCGCGGGTGGTCGCAAGACGGCTCACGATCAACTCCTTTTTCTGCTTAGCGCTCCAGCGCTTTCCGGCGATAGGCTCTCCTGAAAGATTGATGACGGCATCCGCGCCGTCGATCTCCCTGACCCATTCTCCCGGAACTGATGGATCCCACAGCGCCTCGCGATAGCCGCCGCCCTCAGCCAAAGGTCCTTTTCTTTTAAGGCAGACGAGCTGATGCCTGCCGGACAAAGCCTTTTTCAGTTCGCTGCCGATGAATCCGCTTAAACCCGAAGCTACGATCTTCATTGAGTCGTGTATCCATGTTTTTCGTTAAGCTCCTGGACCCTTCGCTGACTCTCTGATTCGTAAACCGCGCTCCCAGAGTCCTGAACCTCTTCAGGCTTTTCTTCCGGCGGTGCAGAGCTGGCAATGTTCATTTTTGAGCCTTTCAGATCCTTTGTTTTGTCCTCCCTGTTTGCGTACACATCGATCAGCCCGTCGAAATCATTGTCGTCTTCACTCCACACGACGCTATAGCCCGGCATAGGGGTGCGCGTCATGCGGTTGCCCTGAGGAATGACGACCGACTTGTTGGCATCCCACTCCGAAAAACTGCGCCGATCGATCTTGCCGTCAAAGTTGCGGTCAGCCTCCCGGAGCACAAAATCACGGGTCGCAAACGGATAAGTAAAAAATTTATCCCACTTCTCATCTGCATTGGAATCCTGAAACTCCTGGATCATGCGGCCCTTCGCGTTGTGAAGACGCTCGTAATCGATCCTTCCGTCAAGGTTTCGGTCACCTCTTTCGACGCCGCGCTTCCCATCCTTAAAAAGAAGCGTTCTGTCAGCCTTGCCGTCCGCATTCATGTCGGTCTCGATTCGGACAGGCGTATCACCTTGGTAAAAGGTACGCGTGACGGCTCCCTTTTCATCCGTTTCTCTCACTTCGCGCAATGCAGCGAAAGCTGTCAGAGGCAGCAAAAAGGATAGCGCGGATAGGGTTAAGCCTCTGATCATCTATTTCTGCATGAATTTCTGGGGGTTAAGCTTAGCGACGAGCTGCGCCACCTCCGGGTCGCGCATCGACGAAGCGAACTTCGGGTGCGATAATATCTTCGTAAAATCCCTTGTCTTGGCAACCTCCTTGAACTCCGGGTCCTGGAATAACGCCTGCACCTTGGGATGGGAGATGAAATTCTTAAAGTCCTCATCCTGCATCATTTTTTGCATCATCTGAAACTGCTCGGCCATCCCCTTCATCTTGTCGAACATGACGTCTCCTGTGTTGTGAAGCTCACTCTTCCATTGTGCTGATATCGCCGACCGGCAAACCCTGATCCCAGGCTCTGAGCACGCGGCGCATGATCTTGCCTGAGCGTGTTTTCGGCACGCGCTCGCAAAAATCGATCTCTCGCGGCGCGGCATGGCCGGCAAGGTTTTTCTTCACGAAATCCGCGATGTCTGTCTTGAGGATATCCGAGGGCGTGAAGCCCGGACGCAGGCTGATGAAAGCCTTCACGATCTGGCCTCGCACCGCATCAGGCTTACCGATCACGCCTGCCTCCGCGACGGCCGGGTGCTGGACAAGGGCGCTCTCGACCTCGAAGGGCCCGACGCGTTCGCCTGCCGTCTTGATGACATCGTCGACGCGGCCGCCGAACCAAATAAAACCGTCTTTATCCTTATAAGCGGAGTCTCCGCTCTTATACCAGCCTTTCAGTTCGAAATACTCGTCGTACTTCGCCTTGTTTTTCCAGACCGCTTTCATCATCGAGGGCCAAGGCGTCCTCACCACGAGGTTGCCTAGCGTGTTTGGCGGCACTTCTTTGCCCTTGTCATCAACGACGGAAGCGTAGGTTCCGGGAAAGGATAACCCTGTCGCGCCAAGCTTGAAATCCAGGCTCTTATAATTGCAGATGATATGCATGCCCGTCTCCGTCATCCACCATGTTTCGTGGGGCGCGACCCCGGTGATAGAACGTATCCAGCGAAGAGCTTCCGGGTTGAGCGGCTCTCCGACGGAGCAGATATGGCGAAGGCTCGTGAGATTGTAGCCGGCCGGGATCGCTTTACCTTGAGCCATCAGCATGCGAAAAGCCGTCGGCGCGCTGTACCAGACGGTGACGCTGTATTTCTGTATCGCTTCATACCAGCGCTCTGCCGAGAAACGGCCGCCGAGAACCAGAGAAGACGCTCCGAGCGACCAGGGTCCATAAACCCCGTACGAGGTTCCGGTCACCCATCCCGGATCAGCCGTGCACCAGTACACATCATCTTCACGCAGATCCAGCACCCATTTGGAAGTCTGGAGATGGCCGACCATCGCGTACTGGCGGTGAAGAATGCCCTTGGATTTACCCGTGGAGCCTGAAGTGTAGTGGATCACAAGACCGTCATCCTTCGTGAGCCACACAGGATCCAGCTCGTCCGCCGCCCTCGCCATTTCGTGGTGATAATCATAGACCTTGCAGCGGCTCGACGCTTCCCGTGCGGGGATCGAGGGATCCGGGTGATCCGTCAAGATCATGCGCTTGAGCTTCGGCAGCTTTTCAAAGGGGATGCGCTGCTTCAAAAGCGCATTGGTGACGACAAGCGATGTTTCACTGTCTGCGAGGCGATCGACGATGGCGGTCTCCATGAACGCTTCGAAGAGCGGGACAGGGATCGCTCCTGCCCGGTGAATGCCGAGGATCGCGATGTAGAGCTCCGGCGTTCGCGGAAGAAATACCGCTATGCGGTCCCCCTTTTTGACGCCGGTACTTTTCAGCACCCGGCCGAAACGGCTCGAGGCTTTTTTGAGATCAAGGAACGTGTATTTCTCGTCGCGGCCGGAAGGATGGGATGCCGAAGGCGCCGGATCCCAGAAATAAAGCGCCACCTTGTTTTTGCGGGGGCCCGCAGCGTGGCGGTCGATGATCTCGTGGACGATATTGACCCGGCCGGTCTTGTGCCAGTCAAATTCCCTTTCGACATCCTTCCAGCGGAAGGACTTGTAAGCTTTTTGATAATCCTGGAGATTTGCGCCGCTGATTTTGGGCTTCCGCACCCACTCGGAAGATTTTTGAATGAACGTCTGCGAGGAGGACTTCTTCTTGGCCACAGGCTTTAGTGCATATCGACGAATTCGATCTTACCCGTGGTTTTCTTCACGAGTCCTGCTTCAACCGCGGCCTTATGCAGGAAGAAAAGACCTTCCTTGCCGCGGCGGCCCATATCGACAGTGAAGTCATTGACGTACATACCGACGAATTCATCCGCCGTCGGAGTCTCGATGCCGCGCCCGAATTTCATCGCGTACTTCAGCGCTTCTTCGCGGTGCTTCAAGCCGTAAACGATGCTGTCTTTGAGAAGACGCGTCGTTTTTCTCATGATGTCTCGGCCCAGGCTCTTTCGTATCACATCGACACCGAGCGGCAGCGGCAGTTTTGTCATTTCATAAAACCACTCCCCAAGATCGGCGACTTTATGAAAGCCCAGGCTCTTGTAGGTGAGCTGCCCCTCGTGAATGATAAGCCCCGCATCAACCTCGCCCTTCTCCACGGCTTCGAGAATCTTGTCAAAGGGCACTACAACCTCTTTGAAATCCTCCAGAAACAGCTTAAGCGTCAAATAAGCCGTTGTATGGAGGCCGGGCACGGCGATCTTCTTGCCCTTGAGATCCTTCGAATATGCCGGCTTTTTGGTGACCAGGATCGGCCCGTAGTTGTCGCCGATGGAGGCGCCGCACGGCATGAGCGCATACTTGTCGCAGATCTCGAAAAATGCGAACGCTGAAACCGCGGTGACTTCCAGCTCAGACTTGAAAGCGCGCTTGTTGAGGCTTTCGATATCCTCGATGACGTGAGAAAACTTGATGCCTTCGGTTTTTATCTTGTCGTGAGCGATGGCATAAAACATGAAAGCGTCGTCGGGGTCGGGGCTATGGCCCACGCGTATCTTAGCTTTGACTAAAGGCATATTATTTAGACCTTAAAGAAATCTCGAACTGGTTGACGAAAAAATAAAAAAAGCACCGTGCCGTTGAGGACGGTCCCCAACGGAAACGCAAAAAGTCCCAGAACACACAAAGCGATCTGCACGTACCATGCAGCGGCTTTCCCTTTCAAGAGGCCGATGCCGACGATCACAAAAAAAAGCACGAAGGAAAGCGATACCGCCAGCGCAACGGCAAAAATAAACGTGATGCCGTAAGAGAAGTTGGGGGTTGGGGTGTATCGGGTCATTTGCTGCGTGACGATGTCATAAAGACCCAGCACATTCCCGAAAGCCAGCCCGATAAACGACAAAAGCGCCAGCACCGCCAGAAACGAGACGGATACGAAATTCATGATAGCCACGAATATCACGATGCCCGGGGTTTTAGCCGTCCCCTTTTTCTCAGGTTCCAGAATATCAGCCATCGGAGCCCTCCTTCAGAACATTGAAATATTCGCGGTTCATGTTAGCGATGAAAGAGACGCTGATCTCCTTCGGACACGCCGCTTCGCACTCATACTGGTTGGTGCAATTACCGAAACCTTCTTTGTCCATCTGCGAGACCATGCTGCGGACGCGCCGGGTCTTCTCCACCTGCCCTTGCGGGAGCAGGCCCAGATGAGCCGCCTTGGCGGCTACAAATAACATGGCGGAGGCATTCTTGCAGGCAGCGACACAGGCGCCGCAGCCGATACAAGCCGCCGCATCCATCGAGCGCTCAGCCGCTTCTTTGCCCACGGGGATCGCGTTGGCGTCAGGAGCGCCCCCAGTGTTGACCGACACGAAACCTCCAGCCTGCATGATGCGGTCGAAAGCGCTGCGGTCGGTCACGAGATCTTTGACCGGCGGAAATGCTTTCGCGCGCCACGGCTCGATCGTGATCGTGTCGCCGTCCTTAAATCTTCTCATGTGCAGCTGGCAGGTGGCCGTCCCGCGATCGGAGCCGTGAGGCACCCCGTTGATCACAAGCGAACACATTCCGCAGATACCCTCGCGGCAGTCGCTGTCAAACGCGATGGGTTCCACGCCTTTCTGAGCAAGGCTCTCGTTCACGATATCGAGCATTTCCAAAAACGACATATGCGGAGTAATGCCGGACGCATCGATGTCCACGAATTTGCCCGGCTCAGAGGCGTTTTTCTGACGCCAGACCTTTAGTTTTAACGTCATGCTTTCAGCGCTCATTTGTAATTTCTTTCGGCTAAATGGATGTTTTCAAATTCAAGCGGCTCTTTGTGCAGCTCCGGCGTTTTGCCCGCACCCTTGTATTCCCATGCGGCCGCATAGCAGAAGTTGGCGTCGTCACGCTTAGCCTCACCTTCGGCCGTTTGAAATTCCTCGCGGAAATGGCCGCCGCACGACTCCTTGCGGTGAAGCGCATCGTGGCAAAGAAGCTCCGCAAACTCAAGAAAGTCGGCCACGCGTCCCGCGCGCTCAAGGGACGGATTCAGCTCCTCCCCGCCGCCCAAAAGATTAAGATTGCTCCAGAATTCTTCCCGGATCTGAGGGATCTTGGAAAGCGCGGCTTTGAGACCCGCCTCGTTGCGCGCCATTCCGCAGCGCTCCCAGAGAAGATTCCCGAGTTCTCGGTGGAAGGAATCGGCCGTCCTCTTGCCTTTGATCGACAGCAAGGTCTTTACGCGCGCCGACGCCTCATCCTCGGCTTTTTTAAACTCAGCGTGTCCGGCATCGGATTTCGTCTTTATGCCGGCCAGGTAATCGCCGATCGTATACGGAAGAATGAAATATCCGTCCGCCAGACCCTGCATCAGAGCGCTGGCGCCGAGGCGGTTGGCGCCGTGGTCGGAAAAATTGGCTTCGCCTAGCACATAGAGCCCGGGAATATTGCTCATCAGATTGTAATCGACCCACAGACCGCCCATCGTGTAGTGCAGCGCCGGATAGATTCGCATCGGGACCCTGAACGGATCCTCGCCGGTGATCTTTTCGTACATCTGGAAGAGGTTGTCATAGCGCTCATTAATGCCCTTGACGCCGACACGCTTGACCGCATCTGCGAAATCCAGATAAACACCGCGTCCAAACTCCCCTACGCCGCGGCCTTCGTCGCAGGCTTCTTTGGCGGCGCGGGAAGAGATATCGCGGGGCGCGAGATTGCCGTAGCTGGGATATTTTCTTTCGAGATAATAATCGCGCTCATCTTCAGGGATATCCTGAGGCGCGCGGGCGTCGCCCTTTTTCTTCGGGACCCAGATGCGGCCGTCGTTGCGCAGCGATTCCGACATCAGCGTCAGCTTCGACTGGTATTCACCGTTCACCGGGATGCATGTCGGATGGATCTGCGTGTAGCAAGGATTGGCTAGGAGCGCGCCTTTTTTATGCGCCCGCCAGATGGCCGTGACGTTGCAGCCGACGGCGTTGGTCGACAGATAAAATGCATTGGAATAACCTCCGGTCGCCAACACCACCGCATCCGCCGCGTGCGACGAGATCTTGCCGGTCACAAGGTCGCGAACCACGATGCCTTTAGCGTGGCCGTCCACGACGACAAGCTCCAGCATCTCCGTACGCGGATGCATTTTGACTTTACCTAACCCGATCTGTCTAGAAAGAGCCTGGTAAGCTCCCAGGAGAAGCTGCTGCCCCGTCTGGCCGCGCGCATAAAACGTGCGTGACACTTGCGCGCCCCCGAAAGAACGGTTGGCCAGCGTCCCGCCGTACTCGCGGGCGAACGGGACTCCCTGGGCTGCGCATTGATCGATGATCCCCGTGGAGATCTGCGCCAAGCGGTAGACGTTGGCCTCGCGGGCGCGGAAGTCGCCGCCCTTGATGGTGTCGTAGAAAAGACGGTAGACGCTGTCGCCGTCGTTCTGATAATTTTTCGCCGCGTTGATACCGCCCTGCGCCGCGATCGAGTGCGCGCGCCGCGGACTGTCCTGAAAACAGAAAGCGCTCACCTGATAGCCAAGCTCGGCTAGCGTAGCCGACGCCGACGCTCCGGCCAGCCCCGTCCCCACAACGATGACGCGGTATTTGCGCTTGTTGGCTGGATTGACAAGCTTTAGATCAAATTTATGCTTGTCCCATTTCTGCGCCAGAGGTCCAGCTGGGATTTTGCTGTTCAGCTGCATCAGACGCCTCCGGATGGAATTTTTAGAAGTCCCGATAAAATTGCCAGAGGGATCGAGGTGTTGCCGAGAAAGATAAGAAGGCTCACGCTCACAGCAAACCCTTTGAAGCACGGAGCGTTCTTTTCGTTTCGCAAGCCGACGGACTGAAAAAGGCTCTCAAGGCCGTGGCGCAAGTGCAGACAAAGAACCGCCATCGCGGCGATGTAAGACGCGGACACGTAGACGTTCTGAAAACCGTAAACCACCATCGCAAAAACATCGTGCCGGCCCTTGGGATCAAGCTGATGAAAATACTGAGGCTGTATCTTGCCGAGCGTGAAATGCAGCAGGTGGTAAACGATAAAAAGAAAAACAATGATGCCTGAGGCCACCATCGTGCGCGACGCGTATGTCGCCTGTATGGTTTCTGAGCGGGCGTAGCGGATAGGTCTTGCGGCGCGGTTCTCGCGGGCGAGATTGACCGCTACGGCGACATGGATCAGAAGCAGAGCCAGAAGAATCGCTCGCGCGGGCCATAGAAGCATCGGCAGCCCCTGGAGATGCTTGGCGTAGTCATTGAACGCATCCGGCCCGAGGAATATCTGAAGATTTCCCAGCATGTGCACGACGACGAAGCCGAAAAGAAGGAATCCGGTTCCGGCCATCACATATTTTTTACTGATCGAAGAATTTAAAAGCTTTAGCAAAAGTAAACTCCGCCCTAGTCCGCCCGAAGGTCATTCACCCAAAAGCTGCTTCATCCGCCCCAACAGTTTATCAAATTTTACCGGCTTAGCGAACATATCCAGGTCCTGTGAAGCCTCGATCTCCTTGTCAGAGCGCAAACCCGTAAGGATCAGGATCGGAAGACTCTTATTTTGCGGCTCAGCCTTAAGCATCATATACACCTGGTCGCCGTCAAGCTTGGGCATCGTCACATCGAGGATCACGAGATCGGGCTTGTCGGACTTCGCTTTATCCAACGCTTCCTGCCCGTCCCTCGCCTCGATCACCGAATAACCTTTCAGCTCGAGCATGTCCCTCATCAAAATAAGGAC
>CAZJAX010000002.1:0-43451 GCA_964543965.1 uncultured Planctomycetia bacterium | reverse complement strand
TCGCCCCGGTCTGGATCGTGATCGTGTTTGCGTTCGTTGAATTCGAAAAAGTCAGCGAGCCGTTAGACGCGGAAGCTGTCCCCGAAGCTATCGTTCCGCTCGTCGAAAGATTGCCGGTGACGGTATTTGTAGCGCCGAGCGTCAGGCGGGCTGTCGCGGTAGAATCCAGGATATCATTTCCGCTCACCTGGAGATCGTCAGCGGCGATCGTCTTCGAGCCTGTGTTATCGATGATTAGATTTCCTGATGCGTCCACCGTAAAACGGCTGTCATTGGTGTTGTCCGTCTGCGAAAGACGAAGCTGCTCTGCGGACGAAAGCACTTCCAGCGCTGCATCAGGAGTCACATCGCCTGCTCCGACGTTCCCGGAATTGTCTATGATAAAGGGAGTGCCGTCGCCCGCTGAATCGTTCACCCTGAAAGAATCCCCTGACCCCGAATTTTCGACGAGCATCACTCCGCCGTTGGCCGTATTGAAAACCTCGAGCGTTTCATCAGCGGCGTTGGAACCGTTAAGCTGCACAGCCCCCGTATCGACTGTGACGCTCCGGCCCGCGCCGGCTCCCCCTTGATCATAGGCCTGATCCAGAGTATTTCCCGAGCCCCCCGCGACAGCGGCCCAAGTGAGATTGCCGCTTCCGTCGTTTCTCAAATAAGTGCTGCTCCCGCCTTGTGAAGATGGCCATGAATATGTTACATTTTTCAGCTTCACGATATCCCCCGCGGTATCGACTTGAAAGAGATCCCCGCTGCCGACGGTGAAAAGCGAAGCCGGCGTCACATCCCCGATGCCGACATTGCCGTCATTGCGTATCAGCATCAGACTGGTATCAGCAGAATTTGTGATCTCAAGAGATGCGCTCGCGCTGGTCGCGCCTGTCCCCTTGATGGTCGTATCCGCAGCAAAAAGAAAAGTCGCCGATGCGAACAATGACACAACGGTTAGTATAAGCGTATATTTAGTAACGATATCTTCAATCCTTCTATTATTACTACTTATAAAAGAATAAAATGTAACTATTACTAAGAATTATAAGTAATAGTAACAATTTATAAAAAAAATGGCAATTAATAAATAGAAGGAGTGAAGTTTTAGTTAAAAGTTGTTAAAGGGAGTGAGGGTATGACTGATATGGTTATAAAAGGTACTTAAAGCGCTTACCCCTTATTGAACTGCGGCTCCGGTGAGCCAAGTCATCGCCTTCACGAAAACCGGAGTGATCAGCGGGCGAAGCGCGCCCGAATATGCGAGGAAAAGAATGATGACGAACCCCCATCGCTCTACCGAAGAGTACAGCCGCCGGGCCGAAGGAGGCAAAAAGACCATCACGGCGCGCGAACCGTCGAGCGGCGGGATCGGGATCAGATTGAAGATCGCAAGCCCCACATTTATCGCAGCGCCGTACAAAAGGATCTGGCTGGCATCGACGCTCACGGCCAGATTACGGTAAGCCCAGGCGAAAATTACTGCAAGAATGACGTTGGTCAGCGGTCCAGCCAAACCCACCGTGAATATCCCGAGACGCCGTCTGCGAAAGCGCCGCGCATCGAAGGGCACGGGTTTTGCCCATCCGAACATCAGGCCCGTACCGGAAAAAAAGAGCGCCGCCGGCAAAAGCACGGAACCGATGAGATCGATGTGAGGCGCGGGATTGAGTGTCAGGCGTCCGGCTTCGCGCGCCGTGACATCGCCGTTCAGCAGGGCGGCGATGCCGTGGCTGACTTCGTGAAGAATGATAGAATAAAGAAGGATGAGCAGGATCAGCGCCGTGCTAAGAGATCCTTCCGGCACAGGTTAGGCCTGAGCTTCGTCCTGGAAATGATGCTTGATGTTCTTTCCCACCTCGATAAAGATCACGTCTTCGGAAATATTCGTCGCGTGGTCGGCGATGCGCTCGAGGTTGCGGCTCACGAGGATGAGATCGACGGCACGAGTGATGCTTTTGGGATCTTCCATCATGTAGGTCAAAAGCTCGCGGAAGATCTGGTCGTTGATGCGGTCGACCTCGTCATCGTCGGCGCAGACCTCTTTGGCGAGCTTCGGGTCGTGCTGGACGAAAGCCTCGAGACTGTTCTTGATCATGCGCTGGGCGAGATTTGCCATGTGCGGGATGTCGATCAGAGGCTTCAGATTGGGTTCTTTCAGGAGAAATATGGACAATTCCGCGATGTTCACCGCCTGATCGGCGACGCGCTCAAGATCGTTATTGATCTTCAGGATCGCGGTCAGGAGGCGCAGATCGCGCGCGGCCGGCTGGCGGAGAGCCATGAGCTTCAGCACCTCCTCCTCGATCTCGATCTCCATGTGGTTGACCTTTTCTTCGAGAGCGAAGACTTCCGTGGCCAGCGACTCTTTGCGCTCGACGAGGCTCTTGATGGCCAAGCCGATCATTTCCTGGGCAGTATCGCCCATCTGCAAAAGCTTCTGCTTTAGATTTTTCTGCTCTTCGTCAAAATGTCTTTCCATGGACATCCTCCGTTTAGACCGGCAAGCGATTCAAGTTTATCACCGTTTCCCCCGGTGAAAAAGCGATTTCATCGCCAAAGTCCTTCACGTCCGCGCCGTGCCCCCTCTTCGTAACTGCGGAATTCATCCCTGTATTTGAAAGGAAACCGCGTATAAGCGAAACCGCAGCCTCTCATCAATATCTCCGCGTTTAAAAAAAATCCGTCAGGATCACGGTAAACATAGGCGAGCGTGCGGCCGAACTTATCGCGTCGCTCCCAATCGTATTCGAGGCGCACCTTACGGCCGAGCACAGCCCGCTCCGTAAAATCTTTGGCTTTTTCTGAAAATTCGTCAATGAGCGCTTCGCTTTTACGGAAACGCGATGCGTGAGCGGCGTTGCGGCCGTCGTCATCATGGATTTCCGGCGTGTCTACGCCGATCAGGCGGACTTTCTCGCCGTTCTCGAGCTGGATCGTATCGCCGTCAAACACGCGTGTCACCGTCCGCAGAGCGCCTTCTTCCGCCACCGCACAGGCGGGCAGGATAAGGCAGGCGGCCAGCGCCAAAGACCGCATTATTTTTTTCATGTCTTCCCTTTTTTGAATAGACTATCATAGCCCTATGACAAAACAAAACAACGCCCGCGGCATCCTGCTCATGCTTTGGGCAAGCCTCGCCTTCGCGGTCATGGCCGCAGCCACCAAATGGCTGGGAGGCGGACTACCCGCTTCTGAAGTCGTCTTCGTCCGAAGCGTGCTCAGCTCGATCCTCCTTTTCGCGATCCTGGCGATCCGCAAAAATAAAGACGGGATCGGCAAAAAACCGCTCATCCTCGCCTCGCGGGGCGTCATCGGCTTCGTCGCGCTGACGCTCTATTTCTGGTGCATCCCCCGCATCCATCTGGGGACTGCCGTCATGCTGAACTACACGGCGCCGATCTTTGCCGTGGCCGCCTCGCGGCTGTTCTTCAAAGAAAAAAACTCTCTGCCGGATCTGCTCCTGATCGGCGGAGCTTTCATGGGCGTGTATCTGCTGGCCTCGCCTCAGCTCCGCGAGGCTCCTGACGCGCTCATGGCAGGCCTGGCGTCTGGATTTTTGGCGGGCATGGTCCATCTCTTGATACGCCGCAGTCATGACGAACGCGAATCGCCGCTCCTCATCATCCTTTATTTCACGATCGCCTGCACGGCAGGATCGGCGCTGATGCGCGGTCTCGGGCCCTGGCCGATGCCGGACGCGGGCCAGTGGACAGCACTTCTTGTCATCACCGCCAGCTCGCTTTTGGGGCAGCTGGGGCTTACGTATTCGCTGAGATCGGCGAGGATATCGGTCGCCTCTCCTTTCGGCTATATCACTCCGGTCATAGGGCTGGTCATCGGATTTATTTTCTGGAAGGAAGATCCCGGACTGCCCGGCATCCTCGGCAGCGCCGTGATCATTTTATGCGGGTCGGTGCTGTACAGGCGGCAGGTCTAAAACTATTTCTTTTCGAAAAGCTCTTCCATCAGCGCCTTCTGGTGCGCGGGAGATATGTCGATGAAGGCGACGCCGACATTCTTGGAATCTCCGAGCGTCTCGACGTGTACGACCTTGACGCGAAGCTGGTGCTGAGAAGCGGGAAGGTCGATCTGCAGGCTCAGGATATCGCCAGCGGCATAGTCTTTATCGGATAAAAACGAAAGGCCTGAACCGCTGATGTCCCGGGTCAGGCCTGTGATCTGTTCCTGCGTCAAACTTTCGGACTGCTCTTTGGCCGCATGGACCGGAAACGACTGCGATATCCTTTCGGATCGGCGGCGTTCAGAGCTGCTAGGATTTTCTTGCACTCATTTTCTCCTGGATCGTGCTGCTGGCACCGGTGATATCACGCCCGACACCTTTTACAGTCTCGCAGCCGGCAGCCGTGAACGCGATCGCCAAAAGAAATCCTGTCAAAACAAGTCTGATGTGCATGCGGGCGATTATGTCATAAATCGCCCGCGGAATCAAATCTCCCCGCCAAAACCTCCCCGGCGGCAAAAATGCTCCGGGGAGCCGCCTCTCAATCGAGGCTCTCGAGATAGCTGATCGTCGTGTTGAGCGACTCCAGATTCTCGCTGTCACCGGCCGCCGAAAGCCCCGAGCGCAGCGATTCGAGCTCCTCCATGATCTCCTCGTGGACAGCCGCGTAACCGTCGGAGCCTCTCTGCACGACATCGCCCGGAAACTCCGCGATGCTGCCCTCTTCGACATCCATCGAGAAGTCCTTCACAGCGCTGCCGTCGGCTCCATTGACCGAGATGCGCAGCTTGGTTCCTTCGACTTTCACGAGAGTCACCGTGCTTTCTCCCGAAACGCTGGCGTTAAAGTTCACCGGGAACACCGGCGCGTCTGCAAACGCCGACGTACTGATAAGTGCGCCCAGCACAAACAGACTCCATAGCTTCTTATTCATCGACGTATCCTCCTTGATTTATATTATGTATGAATTCCTCACTGCCCTCCTGCGTCAGACGCGCCGCGCCCACCGGAGCTTATAACCGTTTGACGGACCGCTCGACGCAAGATTTTCGTCATAATGGAAGCCGCCGTTGCCACTGGCGGAGAACGTATTAGCGATGACGGAGCCGTAGATATCACCGTTGCCGCTGACAGCGACGTGCGCGGAGGGCATATCGATGATGCCGGTCGTGCTGCCGTTGCCGGTGATCGCTAGTGAAGTAGCTGTCGATGTCCCGTAAAGCTGGAATGTCATCGGACTCGAAGTGCCATTGTTGTTCACTAGGCCGTTACCCGAGACTGATACGCTGCCGTTGACGTAAATCGTCAGCGATGAGCCTGAGCTGATGGAGATGCGGGCGTTACCCGAGTTGCTGAAAGCAGAGCTAGTGGCATCAAGATAGAGAGATACGTCGCCTGAGATCGTCAGCACAGCGTTTCCAGACGTGCTCATGGAGCTGTATCGGTAAGAGCCCGAATTTAGCGTTGCGGTTGAATTTCCGCTCAAACTATACGCGCCGGCCGAGGTCAGCGATGTCAGAGAGGATGGAACTGTGTTGGCACTGATCGTATTGGCGACGCTGCTCGAAGGGCTTCCGGTGTAATATGCATTTCCCGTCAATGTAATCGTGCCGCCGGAACCGGTTCCGGCGTCGCCGCGGATGTTGGCATTGCCTGAAAGTGCGATGGCGCCGTTCGAATGGGCATTAGTCTGGACATCGCCGTTGGTCAGGCGGTTTGAGCCGCCGTAAGCTCCGTTGCTTGAATTGTAGCTGTCCGTGTAGGCGTTGCCCGACAGCGTGACGGCACCGTTGGTCGTGATCGCGTTGAGAAACTCGGACTGGGGCGCCACCATCGCACGCGTCGTGATGCTGTTAGAACCGCCGGTCGCGGAAGCGGTGCCGACCGATACGATGGTCGGCGTGCTGCTGGTGGCATTGGTTACGGTAACGGCGTAAGTGCCCACCGCCGAGGCGCCGTTGGTCACGGTGCCGTTTTTTGTCCGTGTCGTACCGTTGGTGGCCCATCCGTTAGCGGAAGAAAAAGTCCCAGCGTTGTAATTATATTCCCACGCCACATCTTCGACGCCCGCCTCGGAAACGGCCTGAGCCATCAGCATATTCTGCGACGCTCGAAGCGTGCGGTGTTCGACGATCACCAGATCCATATAGGTCAGCGCTCCCGCGAACAGCACGGAAGAGAGCAAGACCACCGTGATCAAGACAAAACCCTTCTGGTTTCTGATGTTCATATCTTTGCCTCTAAGTGATGCGGTTTCTCAGCGTGATGTCCGAGTCGACCACGGTTTGCTGGGTAGTCCCGACGGTCGTCCCCTGCGTCGTGATCTGTACATTGATATATTCAAGCAAAGGGATGGATCCTGACGAAACAGACCCAAGCGACGTGCCGCCGCTCGAAAAAAGGATGCTGGAAACGCGTTCGGCAACCACGACATTCGAAACATCAGCGCCTCCTTCGCGCTGGCTGACGCCCGCCAGAACGTCAAGCGACCGTAAGAGCTGAGTCGAGTTGCTGGGATTGATCCTATAAGTCACGTAATCAAATTGGGTCGATGTGTTGGTCGGTGATCCCGAAGCGTCGATGGCAGGCAAGCGCAATACCAAGCAAGTGTTTCCCGTCGTATTGCCGCCCCAGCTAGCGGCGACATTCAGTGCTTCCTGCGCATCTTTGGACACGCGGTCCATCACTTTTTTAGCTGAGATGTTTGCATCGAAATATATCTTATTGCGGTACATTTCCGATTCCATGACATGGAAAGCCGTAAAATAGGAGACAGCGAAGATCCCCGTGATCGAGGTTGCGACCAGAAGCTCCAGCGAAGTGAAGCCTGAGTTTTTTTTGAATAGATGAAATATCATGTGCCGTTCAGCCCCCTCCTGGAAACATACGTCGTGATGCTTTGCGAAAGCGCGTTCCCCCTCCTGCCCGTCCAGCTCACTGTCAGCGTGACGCGGCTTATATCATTGCCGCCGAGCACCGCGATCGACCGCGTGCCGGCGCCTGCAACCAGATGCGCGGTCTGCGTATTGGCGAAAGTACTCGTGCTGCCGTAACCGGCGATCGTATCGTAGGGTGTACGCCTCAATGTTTCCATTTCTTCACGAAGAGCGTTGGTGGCGTAAAGGCGGCTGCGGTTGTCCACCGTCGTAAAGATGCCCGCATCCAGCGTCGAGCCGATCGCGGTAATACCAATCAACCCGATAGCGATCGCGGCCATGGTTTCGACAAGTGTGTAACCCTTCTGATTTCTCTTCAAGGCAAGAACCCCCATAGGTTTAATTATTAATAAAAGTATGCATTATTAACTATAAATTACAAATAAGCATATTTAATTAATTAATACTTATCAAAAGTTTCTATTTAATTGATTAATCGACTAAATAATTACTATTTTGAGGCTTGAAGGAGTTCGCTGATCTTCTGGGATTGATAGAGGATATGGCAATACCCGTTAGGGTTCTTTCGGAGGTAATTCTGATGATATTCCTCGGCTCGGTAGAACGTCTCGGCGGGCGCAATTTCCGTAGTGATCGGATCCTTGAAAATGCCGGAGCGGTCCAAAAGCCGAAGGGTTTCCTCGGCGGCTGCTTTTTGTGAGGGTGTCTGATAAAAAATAGCCGAACGGTACTGGCTCCCGACGTCATTGCCCTGGCGGTTTAGCGTCGTGGGGTCGTGGTGGGTCCAAAACACTTCCAGAAGCTTGCGGTAGCTGATCCGTGCGGGATCAAACGTGATTTCGATGGCTTCGGCATGACCCGTATCACTGTAGCAGACCTGATCATACGTCGGATTTTTCAGCTTTCCGCCGGTGTATCCGACTTGCGTCGAAACGACGCCCTCGAGCTCGCCGAAAACCTTCTGCACACCCCAGAAGCAGCCTGCTCCAAACACCGCTTTTTCCATCACGCATTCCTCCGCCTGTGCGGACGCTGCCGTGAATACCGCCGCCGCCAGGATAGCCGTAAAGATTGATCTTCGCATAAGTCGTTGACGCGTCCCCGGTTGTTCTCTATGATGAACCGATGGTCCCCCATATTGTAACTGAAAAGGCTCCGCTTCTCGAATATCTTTTAAAGCATTTTCCCGCGTATAAGAGGCTGAAACTCAAGCAGGTCTTAAAATTCGGCTCGCTGACGATCAACGGCTCCGTCGTCAAATCACATAAATTCGAACTTCGCCCCGGCGACCGCCTCGAGATCCTAGAAAAAAAAGCCGTCGCCAAAAGAAACCTTGTCGCGCGCCTGCCCTTCAAGATCGTCTACGAGGACGAGTGGCTCGTCGTCATCGATAAGCCTTCAGGATTGCTCACGATGGGAACGGACGAGGACAAGATCCACACCGCCTATTATATCCTGACCGAGTACGTGCGGGCGCAGAGTCCCTCGAAGCGCGGACGCATATTCATCGTCCATCGTCTGGACCGCCAAGCCTCAGGACTCATCGTTTTTGCGAAAAAAGAAGAGATCAAGAACAAGCTGCAGGAAGAATGGAAGACCGCGGTCAAAAAATATTACGCGGTGGTGCGGGGCGTGCCGAAGAAAGCATCAGACACCATCGAGAGCTACCTCGTCGAAGACGATTTTAAGCGCGTCTACAGCACGACCGACCGCTCACGCGACGCCAAACACGCTTCGACGTTTTACCGCATCGCCGACAAAAAACCGCCTTACTGCCTGCTCGACGTGACGCTGCTCACGGGACGCAAAAATCAGATCCGCGTGCATTTGTCGGACATCGGCCACCCCATCGTCGGCGACGAGAAATACGGCTCCACCGACGACCCGATGGGACGGCTCGCCCTGCACGCCTATCATCTTTCCTTCAAACACCCCCACACGGGTGAGCTCAAGACATTTACGACCGGTATCCCCTCCGACTTCTAGATCCGTCAGCGCGACAAAGGAGATTCGTCGCCGCCGGAATGATTGAGCCCCAGCACCAGCCGATCATTTCCATCCTTGTCCTTGAAGATCATCACAGGTGTTTCGTTCGGTCCCGCCAGACGCAATAAGAGCCTTATGCGCTGCTGGCTGTCTGACAGACCCAGAAGCGGCTGCCCCTGTTCGCTGCCCGCCGCGTAAGTTCCCATCTGAATGCGGTGTTTGCCGTCTTTGGCATAGACCCAAAGCTGGTCTGCCTGCAAGATACGGCCCGCTGCTTCCGCCGTGCGCGCCGGAAAAAACCACTGGCATGTAAAACCCCCAGCCCATCCCGCGGCCAGGATCAGCATAAGCTTGCAAAGATTCTTTTTCACCGGATCTCCTTTGATTTTGAGCCATGAAAATCAGCTTCACCTTAACTTATAAGAAGCGCTATTTTCCGTCAAGCTGTCTGCCAAGAAGCTCCCAATATCTCCTCGAAAGCATGGTTTGACTTGCCCCGGAGAGTGAGCTATACTTACCCACTCAAGCGAGACAATTTTTAAAAAGACATCGCGGGGTAGAGCAGCCTGGTAGCTCGTTGGGCTCATAACCCAAAGGTCGTTGGTTCAAATCCAACCCCCGCTACCAAATAAATAAGCCTTATCGAAAAATCGATAAGGCTTATTTATTTGGCCAACCTCCTTCAGCACTACCATTTCCCCGCCAATATGCTAATCTTATGCTTATGATCCTTCGTCTCGACAAAGACGCTCTCGAACGCTTCGTATTTCCGGCAGGCATCGTAGCGGTTGCGCTGCTCATACGCTCCGTTTATCTATACCAGATCTTCGGCACGCCTTTGGACAACGCCGCGTACACCGGCGAATCGCCGATGCATCTGGACGCCATGCAGTCCATTCTCGACGGAAATTTCTCGGAGATCGCCGCTTCGCCCTTGCATGTCATTTATGAATTTTTCGCCGCTGCGCTGTTCGGCGCTTTCAAGATCGGGGTCTTTTCGGTGAGGGTCGCCCAGATCCTTCTGGACTGCCTGACGGCTGCGCTGATCCTGCGCCTTTCTCGACAGCTGGGGCTGAATAGAGACGCGGGTTTGCTCGCCGCTACGGTTTATGCTTTTTACGGAATCGCGGTCTTCTACTCGCCGCTTATTCTGGATGCGGCGTTTACGACCTTTCTTTGCGCCGCCTTGATGTCAGCCGCGCTTTCGGCGCCGCCCAGGCTAAAAAATCCCGTGCTGCTCATCTTCGGAGCTCTGGCGGTCCTGGCTCCGGCAGCTATCGGACGCCATGAAGGCGGTTCCGTCATGAACGCGGTTCTCTTCTGGAATGGCGCGGAGCCTCCGGACGGCATCAGCTACGAAATTTCAAAAAAATTGGCGCCTCTATTTCTTTGGCCCTTTTTCAGTTTTGCGCTCCTGGCGCCTTTCGGTCTGGCGGGGCTCGTCCTTGGCATCGTCAAGAAGCGGACACAGGTTTATCCCGCCGTGATCTTCACCTTTTTTTACTGGGCTGCGGCGGCTGCGGGCGCTGCGATGACAGACCGCTTCCGCCTTCCCTGTATTCCCGTCATTTCGATCCTGGGAGCTTACGCCGTCTCGGAACTTCTTTCGGCCTTGAAGCCGTTGTCAGTGAAAAGGGCGGCGGCGATCCTTCTTCTTCTGGGCGCCGCGGCTTTGTTCACGCGCATCGATCTCACCGCTGCGGCTGACGAAAAACTTCCCCCGAGCGTCTTGACACGCCCGGTGTCCGAGACTACTCTATGATCCATACCAAGGGAGAAACATGACGCCGGGCCAACCCGAACCGAATCCCGCGCAGCTTGAATCCGCGCTGCGCGAGGCTCTGAAAAAACTTGAGGACAGCCGAGGCGAAGTCGAGGCGCATGAAGGACTGCTGCGCATGGCGCTCGACGACATGCGCCGTTTCTACGACGATCTCCAGAGATCTCAGACGCAGTTGGCGCAAGCCGACAAACTTGCCGCCATCGGCCTGCTGACCGCCGGCATCGTTCATGAGATCAACAATCCTCTCGGCGTCATCGTGATGGCGATGGATCTGCTCAAATCCCGCGCCCGATCGCTCAAAGTGCTCTGCGAAGGCCTGCCGGCCGGAAACCGGGAAAAAGCTCTCGAGATCATCGGGGAAGCGGAAAAAATGGCGGGACAAAGCGCGGATTGCGCGGACCGCATGGCGGTCATCGTCAAGGACATCCGCATGTTTTCCCGCACGGATAAAGGCCTGACGAACCCTGAAAATATCAACGCCGTCATCGACAGCGTCCTCAACATCGTCTGGAACGCAGTGAAAAACAAGATCGAGCTGAAAAAGGAATTCGGCGACCTGCCCCCCGTCCGCTGCAACGCTCAGCAGCTGAGCCAGGTTTTCATGAATCTCATCGTCAACGCCTCCCAGGCCATGAACGGAAAAGGTTCCATCACGATCCGGACGCGTGCGGATAAGGACATCGTCTGCGCTGAGATCACCGACACGGGTCCGGGCATTCCGGACGACGTGAAGGCCCGGCTCTTCGAGGCGTTTTTCACGACCAAGGGTCCGGAAAAAGGCACAGGTTTGGGGCTGAGCATCAGCCGCGACATCGTGCGCAAGCACGGCGGCAATATCGAGGTGAATAGCGAGGTCGGGAAAGGAACCACATTCACCGTTACCCTTCCGGTCAACGGCCCTTCCGCTTAAGGCTTTTTTAAATCTCCGCCCCTCAGGGCTTTAGGGATGAGTTCCTTCAGCGTCTCTTCGAGACCGAACGGCTTATTGAGAAGGGTCACGCGGCCAAGCCGGTGCAGCTCGTCAACGACCTCGTCCGAAAAGACCTCCCCGCTCATAAAAATGATCGGCAGCTCGGGCTCCGACTCTCTCAGCTTGCGCGCAAATTCGAGCCCGTTCATCAGAGGCATGTTGAAATCCGTCATGACTAAATGATAATGCCCTTTGACCGCGGTGATCTCGCTGAGCGCTACGGCTGGTTTTGAGAAAAAGTGGGCGTGATATCCGGAATTGCGCAGCAATTCATAAAATACGCTGAGAAGCGTCTTGTCATCGTCGATGACCGCTAAGCGCACGACAGACTTGGATGTGGGGCTTATGTTTCCGGGCATTTGATAATTGTATGACACCAAACGCCCGGCGTCAAACGGCCGCTCGGCGCTTAAGCGGCTGCCTCCGCCTGCTTCATGTAACGCAGAGCCGACATGCGGTCGCTCAAGAATTGCAGCAGCGGACGTATGAGGATGAGGCGCAGCTGCTGACGGTCCATCAGACGGCTCCTCATCAGCTCATGAGCCGCGGCCGCTTTCAGCGTCTTGCCGTCGACAGATAAAGACCGGAGCGCTTTTAAAAGCGCTGATCTCTCCAGATCGGCCACGATCGCGGCGGTATCGCTGGATATCTCTCCGTCTTCGAGATGTTTTCCATAAAACTCAGCCGCTTCCTGGGCGATACGCAGATCCGCCGCAAAATCCGGAACTTGGCCGTTCATAAAACCCGACACGTGCGCCGCCACCTCCCCCCGCCCGAGAGAGACTGAGATCTGCTCAGCACCCGTATCGAAGTGAAGTTTTGCGATCGCCAGGCCCTGGGGCCGGATCGTTGTGATAAGAGCGTTCTTGAGGCGGGCGCGCGCGACAGCTTCATCGATCGAAAAACCTTTCCACTGCTTGAAATAAGCCTCGTCCGTATGGCTGATGAAAAACCTGCCTCTCTGTCGAGCCGCCTGGGACAGCAGCATATTGACGGCTTCTAGCGCCTCTTCAGGCGGAACACGGGCAGCCAGGAGACTTTCCGCCAACTGGGAAAGATCGATCTCGACAGCGCCGAGCGCCTCGGCGTGATCGGCGGGAGGCAGCAGCTCCGCCAGATTCGCCCGGGCCGCCTTGAGGAGCGACGCCATCCCGCTGCGCTTCAAAGTCTTGATCCGGGAGGCAGAGAGCCGGTTCATGATCTCGGCGGCTCTCGATACATTTCCGATCGAGTATACAATTTTGTTTCCGTGACGAAGGATCAGCCGCGTCCTCTTCGGCTCGGATCGGGCCTCGAGATGAAAAACAGCCTCGCCCAGCGCGATACGGCTGCCGGGACGATCGACCCGGCTCTTTTGGCCGTCATACACGCCGAGCAGAAACGCCGCCATTCCGAGACGCCGGGGCCTGGCGCTGCGGAATTCAAGCGGCTCAGACGAAAAAGCCAGGCGCGCGGCGGACGCCTCGGGCTTGTCTACGATCTGGCGGAGGCGCAGGTCGGTTTGCGCATCGAGAATAAAGTTCACCTCGCGGATGACCCAAGCCTTGGGGTCTTCGTATTTGGAATTGGCCGCTTTGAGCTTCTCTTCACGGAAACTTCTTAAGCGGACTAGGCGCATGAGTTCCAGCAGATTAAGCGGGGACGGGTCGCCTATCATGTAGCGGTCAAATCCCTCATCGGCGATGCGGTGAAGCTCCAAGTCCCTTTCCGGAGTCCAGGCATCGGCCTGCGACTCAAGAAGCCTGGATAGCTTGTTGCGGAAAGCGCGGCGGAAACGGATGCGTTCGGCGTCCGAAGACCATTCCGTGACCAGATGCGAGATCGTCCAGATGATGGCGTACCTTTTATTGCGCCGGGCATGGCGCTTCTCCAGCTCGCCGAACGCCATGCCGTATTTCTGCACAGGATTCCATCCGTCGTAATGCCCGATAGAGATCAGGGGATCGCGGGAATGCCTGTCCAGCAGCTCCGGAGAAAAGTAGACTTGGGGTCTTGCGCCTTCGCGCCGCACTCGGAAGGCGGCTGTATTGGCGGCGTACCCGCGGACCCAGTAATCCGGATACAGCATGGACGCAAGAAGCGCTTTCCTTTTTTCGGACTGGTTCTCTTCGTTTCTGTTGGGATCCGCTATTTCACGCGCTAAAAAATTATAGAGCTGGTGAGTGCGGAACTTTGTCAAAGCTTCGAGTGATCTGGCGTGCAGATCGCCCTCTTCCGGGGCCGGAGCGCGCGTTTTGGGGATCACGGCGCCTATCTTTATCACGCGTACGGGCAGGCCTGGATCGCCTTCGCTCCAGTGACCCGTCTCCCAGTTGTAGCTCAGGCCGACGAGATAGCTGTCGGAGGAGTTTGCGCCGACCCAAGCCGTTGCAAAATTTTCGGCTCCGGGAATGCGGTTCAATTGCGAGTCGAGCGCTTCCGCGGGGACAGACAATGGAAAAGCGGACACGGGCAGCTTGACCTGAAGCAGATTTTTTTCTTTGGCCGGCGAAGATTCGCGCTTGCTCTTCGGCTTCATATCGATCGCGACGACGTACCAGTCGTGCTCTTTGGTCTCGAACGCAAACGTGAGGAAGCGTTTATCGAAGGAATTGTCGAGGTATTTATAATCGATGATCTCGGATTCCAAGAACCCGCTGGGGAACTGGGCGAGCACCTGAGCCATCGGACTCTGTGTGAGCATGCGTTTATCGCCGATGCGCGGCACTCCGTCATCAGCCTGCACGAAAGCCAGGCGATCCTGCAGTTCCCTGCGCCGCCCGGCCGCGATGAAGGGATGAAAGCTCTCAAAATCGGCAGGGTTATTGCCGCCGGCGGTCTTTAGCAGCCGTCCCGAAAGACCGTACCACTCGGGTTCGTCGATCATAATGACGGCTCCGATGCTTTGCGCCGCGACGGCCATAGCCAAAAAGGAGTGCAGCGTTTTTTCGTCCCAGCCGAACTTCTTGAGAAAATTTACGATAGCGTTCTGGTCAAAATTACTCAGGAATCCCCATAAGAACGGACCCATCTCCACCATGAAATCGATGATCTCGCGGAACGACTGGGCTGAGGAGTCGTCCTTATTTTGTGCGAGGAAGGCCGTGATGCGTGAAAAAAGTCCTTTATAATAGACGGCGGCCGGAGTGATCGCGAGGATCTCGTTTTGATCCGAGTCCAAATAGGTTTCGAAAACGAGTTCCGGCGTCTGCGCGGTCCCCCTGTGGATGATGCCCAGCGTCTCGTCCCAAATATCCTTTTGACGGCTCCACCAGGAGTCGAAACTTTCACCGTCCTTGATCCCGTCAGGATTGGACGCCGCGTCATATTTCATCCCGGACCGGCCGATCCAAGCCTCCAGCGTCTCGCCCGTCTGCCCGTTGAGCCAGCCGACTTCCTGGAAATAGCCTCGGGTATTCTTTTTCAGAAGCAGATGCCCCAGATCAACGCGGAAGCTGTAGACGCCCATTTTAAAAAATCGCGTGAACACTTTGCGGTAATAGGCTCTGTTATCCGGGTGGTACGGATTGGGGATCGCCTGATCGACGTTGGTGCCCTCAAGGTGTTTGACGAGAATGACGCGCGTCGTCTTTTCTTTGTCGTCGCTTCCTTCTTCCGGCAGCTCCACAGCGAACCAGCCCGGGGAGATGCGGACCAGGTTCTGTACCCAGAGGCTGCGGCCGTCCCCGCTTGTTTCGCGGTACTGTCTGTTCAGGTGCTCGGGAAGCTCTCGGTAGAAGAACCGTTTATAATTCGTTTCATCCACAGAGTCTGAGGAGAACCAGGGAATGAAATCGACGGTAAAATCGATACCTACCCCTGCCGCCGCCGCGGCCTTGACGAGCTCTTCAAACTCTCGGTCGAGATCCGGACTTTCCGTGCGCTGAGGGTCGAGGCCCGAGACCCTCACCGAAGCAGGATCTGCCGAGTGGAGGGGATTGAAGCGCATCATCGTCGGAGGCGAAAAGGAGTTTCCTTCACGGTCCGTCAGCACGAGCGTGCCTCCCGAGGGCAGCGTGATATCCGTGCGGCTCGTGGCATAATTGTGCACGCGAATCGTCGCTCGGCCGCTCTTGAAAAAATGTTCTCCGGCGTGCGGAACCGTATGAATGAGTTTCGAGATTTCGCTGACCGGATAAAGCATGCCGTTCAGATAGATGCGGCGCACGCCCATGCGCGACAGATCCGGCACAAGATCTTTTAGAAGCGCGAAAGCGTTCGCGTAATGGACTTCATACCGCTGGCCGTCGACGGAACCCTTCAGGTAGGCAGAAAGATCCGCAAGGCTCACGCTAAACACGCCGTTCTGCATCCCCGCTTTCAGAATATTGCCGGAGACTCTCCGCCGAAAAACAGAGGTATCGTTTTGAGCCAGACGCGCGCCCGCGGCCGGATCGATGTCAAAACCCAGCGCGTCCAAATCCCCAAAAAATGACACCCGCAGCTCGTCCAGACGGATCTGCGAGGACTCCTCGGGAGCGCCCGAAGCGTTGAAGTCAACATAGGCATCGAGGACCGCTGCGACGTACCCGGCGATTCGATTCAGAACCGGCTCGGGAATGGTCGAGCTTTCAGCGACGATCACGAGCCCTGCTCCCGCTTGGAGTCTGGGAGACTGCAGCGTCAAGTTCAGGATGCCCATTTCGTGCCGCTCTGACTCAAGCGCCCCCGAAGGCGCGATATGCCTGAAGAACACTTTGAGATCCTCGAGCTTCTCCAGCATTTCCGTCTCGCTCAGGATGTGATAGGCGGATCTCATGTGGATGCGGCTTTTAAGGTAAACAGCGGGACTCTGCGCTGAGGCCATCCGCGCGGCTGCAGGTTGCGCCCCGGCCGTGCGTACATTAGCGAGCCTGGACGCCGCGATCTCATAAGCCGCCGTGGTCTGAGACTCGGTCAGATCCAGAGCCGCCGCCAGCTCCGGAAGGCCTCCGTTGAAAAACGTTCTTGTCGTCATATTTCCTGAATGACGCGCGAGCGCCCCGAATCCGGCCTGACCTGGCTGGCTGCGGCCCAGCAGAATATCCTCATAACGCCTGAGGTTTGTTTCCTGCAGCACCCGAGGCGCTATGGAGATGTAGGAAATATTCTTTTTCCTTAAAAGATATTTGAGGTTCGGGGCATGATACCCGCCCGCCACAAGGACTTTCATCGGCTTTCCGTCGCCGGCGCGCTCCATATTCTTAAGAAACGCCTCGTCGCGGGCATACGTAAGCTCGTAAAACTGCTCGCAGCGCCGCACAGCCTCCTCATAGCCGTCTTCCAGAAAAAGTGCCTTGTCGTAGCGGTCACCCGCGTCCATGATCTTCTTGTTTAAAAATCCGGTGATCGCCCGCACATCGAAGTCCGCTTTGTCTTTTCGGTAAGCTTCATATTCCTCAGGCGAGCATTGCAGCGCCAGCAGCTTTTTAAGCGCGTCTGCGCTGCGGCCGGCCTTCAGCATCGCAGCCTCGTCAGCTCCGGCCGTAAGCGCCCCGAAGATATCGTTTTCGAGCCGCGTCTGCTCGGCGAGAAGCTCTCTGGAATTGAGCTCGTCCGCGCTCCTCAAATATTCGAGATAGCGCGCCAGCATGGGGTAGGCTTTTTTATCTTTTATGCGCGCATCCAGATACGCAAAGAATGCGCTTTGGTGCTTGCCGTTCAGACGCGACGGCTCGCTGATCGCGCGGCGCGCTTCGCCTTGTTCTTCCTCGCTCAAAGATGAAAGCGCTTTCGCCTCTTCCTCCGCCGCTTTATCGAAGTCGATCTTTTCTTCAAGCTCATTCAGTTTTCTTAAGAGTTTAAGATGTGGGTATTCAGAAGCGATCTGCAGCGTCTCGGCATAACGTGCGAGCGTCCGAAAATATTCCGTAAGCGGGATCTCGCCTTTTTGCCGTTTCTGATAAACGCGGTCGAATGAAAGAAGGATGGGGTTCAGGCAGTCCGGTTTAAGCGCTTCGACGGTCGACTGTATCCGGTCAAGATGCAGCAGAAACTTTTGCCTTTCGGCCGCAGCGAGCCGGTAGAGCGCGACGGACTGCGCGTAAAGCTGCATGTCTTCGACGCCGTACAGCGTCATCGGGTATTCCGATGTAAGATCCAGATATTCGGTACCCTGCAGCTTGGCCTGCAGAAGAAAGCTTTTAGCAACGCGTCGGCGCACATCCTGCGGCGCATAACGGCGCAGGAACGACAGCGACTCGTCCCCGCTTCCCGCCTCGAGATAGACGTAAGAAGATAGATCTCCTGCGCGCGCATAAAGCGCGTCCAGCAGGGCAGCCTCGTTAAGCTGCGCCGATTCATTGGTGTGGGCGTCCTGGATAAGCAGGACCACTTCGCCGCCGCCGGCGTCCCACGCATCATCAATGGATGCTGCGGAAGCCGGGATCGGCGGAAGCGTCCTTTGAGCCCATTTGAGATGAGCGCGGACTTCATTTTTAGATGATGCGCCAAGGTCAAGTATTTCCGGCGCCGCCAAAGCGGCGTCCTGCGCCGAAAAGGCTATGACTAAGACTATGGATATGACTTTAATAAATCGGGACAGCTTTACCAAGCATCACCCTTACCGGAAGAGGTCTTGTTGTTAGATTAAAAATAGGCTCGTAAAGTATGCCTTACAGGGGTAGGAATTTCAATGAATTTGAAGCCAAAAAGGACACTCTCGCGAGGAAAAAATGTCAGGAATAGATAAAATCCCTTAAAACTGCGCGGTCGGCGGGCGAAAGAACAGTAAACGCCGAACCCATATCGAACTGCTCCAGGCTCTCAAGCTCGTGGCTCCAGGCCGGCTTCACGATAGCTTCGATTTTGGGGTGCTTGGGGATCTCGATCGACACAGCGACTCGATGGCTTGAGGGTATGTAGGTCGCGGAGCGGAAACGCACTCCTCCCTCGGAAATATCGGTCGTGACCGTCTCGCCGTAAGGCGACGGGCTGTCCGCATCCAGATCCTTGAACCGGCAGGCAAGCTCACGCCTGAATCGACGATACGCCCTCTTTTCGACCGGTTGATTTTCCATGACCGAGTACCCTTTTTAAAAAATTTTTCTTTATAAAGAACTTAAACGAATCCGCTCAATTCGACCTAATTAAAGTATGCCTAATGGTTAAATAAATAACAATAGAAAAAAACGTTCATGAGCCAACTATATACAATAATAAATCAGTCTAATTAAGCAAAATTAAGCATTCTAAAATTAACTTGTTTTAACACCTCGATTCAGGGGTCATTCCTTCATGAGGATCGAGCCGCCTCCTGGATTCTTTGGGCGATCGTCTGCTTGAATTTTTCCGGTGAAAAAATAGGGGTCGAGCAAGCCTTGTCTGCGCATAAAAAGGCGGCCGGCTTCTCGAATTCCGGATACTCGACGTCCGGATTCGGCAGAGGTCCTTCCGACCGGTCCCACCACTCCACGCGCTTGTAGCCGGACGGGTATGCGAGCGCTTCTCTGTAAAGCGCCTTGGCCGCTCGGTCGGATTTGGAGCCGATGACGGCCGCATGCACCGGATCCGAGGCGATCTCGCTGTCGGCGATGAGCACACCGCACAGAAAATGGACTCGCGCGAGCACTGTCGGCGAGGCGAGATATTTCATCGCGCGCTCGTGGATCGCGCGGTATTCGGTCTTGCCGGTATTGTGATACAGCAGGTTCGCGAAACGCGCGGCCGCGGCGTTTTCATCAACCTGTTTGACAGGCTTGGCAAAAACGCCTTTCGCGCCGGGCGGGACCACCGCGTTGATATAGCCTGCGTTTTCGGCGTCCTTGAAATTTGTTTCGATGAAGCGCGCCGCATCTTCCGCATGAGCGATCCATTTCCGATCCGCGTCCGAACGGTAAAGATCGATGAACGCCTGCCCCATTGCCAGCGTGTCGCCGAGATACGGACCTGCGCGGTCCTCCGCATCATGGCGGAACCCTCCGCCTCCGAGCGCGCGGTTCTTCAGGACCCATTCAGCCGATCTCTTGGCCGCCTCGAGATATTTTTCTTCACCGGACGCATCATACAAAGCGGACAAGGCCGAGATCATCCAGCCGTTCTCGCGCGCGTAAATATTCTTGTCGATGCGCGGCATCTTTCCGAGCGCGCGGCGGGCCGAATCGTCCTTCGAATAGAACTCTTTACCCTTCATCTGCACGTCGACGTCGGCGTCCTGGCTCGTGTAAAAACCGCCCTCGGGGTCGGTCCAGAAATTTTCGACGTATTCAGCCGTCTTGCGCGCCGCCTCAAGATATTTCGGGTCTTGAAAAACGAGATAACCCAGCGAGTAAAGACGGATATGCGGAGCCTGGATCGGCATGATCTTTTCATAGTGAGGACCCTTCCAGTCGCGGTCTTCTGAATACTGGTAAAATCCTCCCCACACCGGGTCGAGCAGGTTGAGCGCCTGGTCGAGCGTCTGGCGCGCCATCGCGCTTTGCGCCGCGTCGCCGTCGAGCGACCGCATGATCGCCCATTCCAGATAGTTGGGGTCGATGAGCTTCAGCTTCATCCCCCAGCTTCCGAACTCTTTGTCATAAAACGACACCTGTTCTTCTTCCAGCGCTTTTTTCTGCTCAGGCGCAAGCGATGAGTTTTCGGACGGAGCCTCTTCCGCTTCGGGCAGCACCGAGGGACCCGGCGTCGGGTCTTTGATCACGGCCTCAAGCAGGCCTGCCATAGCCTCGGGGGGAATGTAGCCGCGGCGCTTTACGAGCTCGGTGCCGTCGGCGGAAAAAAGAATCGTCGCCGGCCATCCCCACCGCTCGTAGCGGACCGAGATGTCCGGGTTGGCATCCTGATCGACGCGAACAGGGATAAATCTGGAGTTGATGAGCTCGACGACCCTGGGATCGCGGTACGTGGTATCAGCCATGACGTGGCACCAGTGGCACCAGACCGCTTCGAGATCGAGGAGGACCAGCTTATTTTCTTTAGCGGCCGTTTCAAAAAGGTCATCTGACCATGCGCGCCAGGCGATGGGCTCGCTTTCATGGCCGATCTTGCCGGTTTCCGCGCCGGAGGGCAGAACCCACGACAAAAAACACATCAGCAAAAGGAGAGCCGGGCGCAGCTTTTTCATGTGATCGATTCTATCATCTGCGATTCAAAGCACCACCAAAATCCTGCCGCGGCTCAGGCGGAGCGTTCGCTCATACGTATCAGCGCTGCGATGACCATCGATGCGTCGATGTCCACCGGCATCGGGATGTAGCCCCGGAGTAAATGTTTTTTCATTCGCCCGAGCACGCTTTCGCCTGCGCTTTCTTTGTGGCCCGCGATCGCCGCATATCCGGCTGCATCGACGCTGGCGATGGCCAGCGTGTTGTAACTGTTGAGCGACGAGCTCTTGATGTCGCCGGGGACGAGCGTATCGGCCGCGAATATGCCGCCCGCGGAAGCGTCGTGCCATCCGCGCAGGCCCTGCGCCGCCAGCGCCCATAGGTTGCCCACGCCCTTCTTCGGGATCTTTCCTGTCGGCAGCGAAAGCTGAGAGGCGGCCAGCGCCGGCAGCGCATTCTCATCCGTGTCGACGTAAACGACTGCGTGCTCGGGGCGCCCTAGGCGGATGAAGCCCGAGAACGGCTCGATGTTTTGCTGCACGGCCTCGAGAACACGGTGTTCCGGCGCGCCGTACAGATAAAATGTCGTGCTGCGGCCGTACTTCGTTTTATGAAATTCCTGCAGCCTCAGAAATTGGAAGCGGATCTGCGCGTCGAGCTCATCGCCCTCAAGGTCGCTGAAGATGCTCATAGGAAACGCGATGTTCACCGGATAGCCGGCGTTAAGATCTTCGACAGCGGAAGCTGCAAGCACGGCCTGGTCATGCAGCTTGATAGCCGTCATCGCGCCCTGCACGAGATCCTGTTTCAATGAACCTGGGTTTGTCCTGCGGAGCTCGAGCAGCCGGCTGATATCATCCGCCGTCAGACTGACGACAGGTTCCGCGCCGGATCGGCCGGCCAGGTACACATCCAGCGATCCGCCCGCCCCGCGCGAAGGGCGAAATTCAAAAACGCCGGCGCCAAACTGTACCGCGAAATGTTTTCCTGCTTCCACAGGCGCGGCGTTCTCCTTTGAGATCGCGGCTAGATAGAGCTTGAGATCCTGCTTCTCCGCTTCGGTAAGGCGTCCTTGATCCGCAAGACGGGCGCCCGCGTCCTTTTCTTCTTTCGTCTGCCGCTTGAAATAGACCGTGTAATCGCCCTCATCGGCCAGCATCTTCATCCGCGATCCGGCATAAAGATCCTCCGTGAAACGGTGAGCATTGCCCCCGGAAATATGGACGCCGCCGTCCCGCAGAAGCCGCTGGATCTCCCGCCCGCTCTGCAAAAGCTGGCTGCGCGAAAAATAGGAGTCGGCAAAGACATACTTATCGTAGACCAGATCGATCTTGCCGGAAAGCTTGGACGGCGCTTCGACGATCGTCCCGCGATAGCCGTAGATCTTCGGGAATACGGCCGCTTCCTCGCGTCTGAGCCGCTCAAGGTCCTCCTCAAGCTCAAAGAACGCTTTCGAATAGCCGTCGATATCCAGAAGATGGATCTCTTCGAGCGACGGGAACGTTTTCAGCAGGCGCAGGATATCCGCGGAATTTTTGTAGGCGCCGATCACCGCGGCGCTTTTAGGGGAAAAATCAGGGGCGGTTTCCCGGATGACGCGGTCCGGATTCCCGAAATCGAAAGCATACATCAGATGCTCCGCAGTGAGGCCGCTGGCGCTGCCGGCATCCTCGCCCTTCCACCGGTCGCTTGCCTTTTCGATATCCTTCCAGGAAGTCCAGCCAGCCATCCGGATGACCGGAGCTTTCGGAAAACGTATCCGGATCAAGTGTCTGGCGCTGCTGAATCTTTCGATGCGGATATAGCCGCCGCCCAAGTAGATGCCCCGCTTTTCGGTCTCAAAACCACCTTCAAAATTTTCGAAAGGCGTCCGGTCATAGAGCTCGAGATCCAGCGCCAGCGTCCCGCTTTCGTCCGGCAAGATCCGAAGAACAGGAAGGTCGCCGGAGGACCGCGCCGCGCGGCTTAAGATCTTTCTCAGAGCGTCCCGCGAGCGCGCAGGAAGCCCGCTTACGAATTTCGCCGCGTTCCCGCCGGGGATCTGCGGATCCTGCCGGTCGGATCCTCCCGGCGTAAGCGGCTCGACCCGTATCCTTTTTGAAAACGTGCCCGAGGGATCCAGCGCGCTTGTTCTGAAAAAATCATCATGCGCGTCCGTTTCCGCCGATGCGGGGTCCACGTTTTTACCCCCGGAAATATAACTGCGGCCGGCCGCCAGACGTGCGCCGGACTTATCGTAAGAGCGGATGATCGAGGCTATATTCGTCAGCCTGCGTCCATGCTCGGATGTTCCGCTCGACACAGCAAGCTCTTCATCCAGGATCGAGAGAATGGTCTTATATTTATTCTGATTCCGCTGGTTGGCCGAATCGAGAGCGATCTTCTTCAGAAGTTCCGCGGCGATGTCTCTGACGGCGCCACGGCTCGGATCTTGGTGCATCTGTTCGTCATATCGGATGACGCCCAAAAGCATGCGGACAGAGCGGCCGAAATCCTCTCGGGAAACACGAAGGAGGAAATAGGCGACGGAAATCTGGCGCGATGGCCAGATATGGCCGTTCTTAAGATGTCCGATAATGAGCTCGATGGGCGCCGCGATGCGGCCGTCCAGCCGCCGGCGCCGTCCCGCAGCCTGAAGCTGCCGGAGACGCTTCACGGCGTTGAATTTCAATTTGACGTCCGCACGGTCCGTCATGTCCAAGAGATTCATGACCTGCCGGAAGAGCGCACGATAGCGCCGCTGCTCGGCAGCGCTGCCCCCCGCAAGACGCGCGCCTTCTGCGTCAGACTCGTCCGTGTCCGGCCTCTTCGGCGGAGAGGTGTAATAATCAAGAAAGAGCGCTCTGTGGGAATAAAGCGTGTAGACCAGCAAAGTGGCGAAGGTGAGCGGAAGGAAAAGAAGCAGGATGTCCATACGCCCAGCTTTAGGCGAGCTGGGCCTGCCAAACCATCCGGTCAAATAAAATAATGCTTTTATTCCCCGCCATATTTTCCAAAGACTCAGAGACGCTCCCGTCAACACCGCAGAAAGCAGGATGGTCCCTGCTGCCGAACCGCTAAAGATCCCGTCGTGAAACAAGATGAACCCGAAGATAAGGTCGACCGCGAGAACGATCGCCGCGAATACGGCTCTGCCATACCACTCTTGAAATCCGTAGGCCCACTTGCCTCTCTCCCGGATAAACCTTTTCAGCGTCGTCTCAACTTCGGTCTTTGCCGTTAACCCCTGGAATGCGCGCCCGATCTTGTACCCGTTCTCCTTAAACCATCGTTTAAGTTCGATCGGACGTGAGAAAAATCCCTTTTTGGAGGCTTTGATGCTTTCTCTAAATACAGCGGCGTCGTAGATCGTGCCGCCGCCCGGAATACTCCTGCCGCCGGAAATCGCCCAATCAACTGCCTGCACCCACTGCATGGCTGTCGAAGACGTGTCTAGATCCGCTCGTATGCGGAAGCTCATGGCCTTGAGGTCTTCGGTCCTCATTTGAGCCGCGGCCAGCATAAGTTCACGGATCACAGAAGAATCTCCCGACGTAGGCTCCAGATACGTATCTCCATCGACGGCGGCAAAATAGGCCGGGAACGGCACCGACCGGCGGACATACTCCGCCTCCAAGTGATCCAGGGAAGCCGCAAGCGCGCCTTCTTTTTGCTGATTCGATGAGAAGCTCACATAAAATGCGTCGGGAACGCTTTTTATATACTCCAGGCTCCGGTCCGATGAAGCGTCGTTGACAAAAATTACACGGTCGAGATAACCTCCTTCGCGGGCCTTCTGGATGATCCTGGACAAACGTTTCTCTTCGTTGAAAACCGGAACCAAAATAAATGCATCCTTGGGCAGATCCGCCGGCAAACGCTGTTCGCTGACGCTGGCGGCCAGGCGCGAACCGTCGCCCATGGATCTCAAATAAAATGCGGCATGCCTATCGACCAGCGTATTCAAAGAATAATTCTCGGAGACATAACGGCGTCCGGCGCGGCCGAATTCGCCTCGTTTTGCGGGGTCGTTCAAAAGCTCCGCGATCCGTCTGGCCATGCTGTCCGCATCACCGATCCTCACCAGATAGCCGGTACGGCCGTTCACGAGACCCTCACGCGAACCGCCGGCGTCCGTCGCCACAACGGGAACCTGCATGGACTGCGCCTCGAGGATCACGCGCGGCAGACCCTCGCCTTTGCTCGGCAGCACCATCACATCCGCGTCAAGATAGGCCCTCCGCAGCTCGTCTGCGGCAAGGTTGCCGGTGAAAACTACCCTATCCGCGATCCCGCGATCTTCGGCAAAGCGTTTAAGCTCAGGAGCGAATTCACCGTCAGAGTCTCCGGCAAAAACCAGTATAGGCAGAGGTCTTCCGGTATCCCTTGCCTGCCGCATGATCTCGAAAAAAGCTTTTTCCAGCACATCGTGGCCTTTGTTTCGCGTGATTCGCGAAGGCAGCAGGATCAGGGGTGCGGCCGGATCGAGACCGCGCGACCGCCTGAAGGATCCCTTTTCCGAAGCGGAGGCCGCCGGATCAAAAAAATCAGTGTCGATGCCGTCTGCCAGATTCTCAGCCCGATACCCCATCGCGGAGCGCAGGTTTCTCAGCGTCACGCCCGAAGGTTTTGAAGTCCTCGAAAGGACCTTCAGGATCTGACGGTCTGAAAACTCGGGTCCGCCGTGGAGCTGATAGGCCGCCGGGATACTCCGGCGCTGCACTTCCCTGCCCAGCGAAAGCGAAAGCGGATTTTCAGGGCTATGGTTGATGAAAAGGACTTTTTTTCCGGCTATGGACGCTCGCAGCGTATCGAGGCCGGCCGAAAAGGCTTCGCGGGTACGAAGGATCTTCCTTGCGCGCTCTCCGACGACGGGAAGCCGCTTCGTGATCGGAAGCATTTCAGGAAGGAATAAAAGATAACGCAGGAAATCCTTCAGATTCTTATTCACGAAGTTGCGGACGAAATACCCGATCTTTGACCGGACGCCCCCCGCAGCCGCCACGGGAGCCTCAGCGTCTGACGGCGCGGTTAATACAGCGCCCATGTCGATCGGCATGTGGATAATGCGTCCCTTGCCGATAGTCTCGATCTCTCCATAGGTTTTCTTGATAAGTTCCTTACCGGTGATCGGATGAAATTGGTAGATAGTCACGTCGTGTGCGCTCAAAATACCCTGGTTGAGATCCCGCAGATACGTGCTGACGCCGCCCGGCGTGTTGTAACTGTCGGCATAGCGGATAATGACGGCGCCTTTCAAAGGATCATCGGTGCCGGCGCTCAGACGCGCGCCGCTCGTCATCGTGATCGCTTTGTCGAGCTCTGAGAGAAATTCGCTGAACGCGGCGTTTGCGGGCACCTCGGCCTTGATTCTCTTCAAAAGCAGGAGTAAGTCATACACATCGCCGTCCCGCAGAAGGTTTTTGGCGTAATCGAGTCTTCCGCGCGTTGTATCGACGAATTTCAGGCCTCCGTCATCCGAGGACACAAGCAGGCGCTTGCTCCGGTCGATCTGATTATCCAGGACGGAAAACTGAGCCGATAAAGCATCGCGGTCGACGGCTAAGCGCGCTGCCGAGATCGACCGATCCTCTCTGCCGCGCAGCTCCGACAGCTCCCTCCACAGACCCCCTAGAAGCGGATGATGTTCGCCTAAGGGTCCGAACAGATCCGTATTGATCCCGAAATGTTTTGTCTTAAGCATATCGACCATGCGGTGAAGAAGGGGGTTCTGCAGCGCCGCGAGCATGGTCTGGAACCTGGCGCTTTTGATCTCTGAATCATAGAAATATCCCTCCAGAAACGCCGAGGTCAGCTCTGCGGAGCTCTCCGAGGAGGGCACCATGCTGGACTCCATATTCAAAAGATAGATGATCATCAGAAGATCGATGATCCGGTGGCCCGTTTCCAGGAATTCCGGATCCGCGTCTGCAGCCCCGAGATCTTCGGATCTTAACGTCGTATCCAGGTCGTGAATGTTGACTCGGATCACGTTCAAGTCCGCATCGCGCACGATCTCAAGATTTCCGAAGTGCGGGTAGCGGTGAAAACGGCGCACCGGAGATCCTGAGGCGCGGCTTTGATTTTCCCTGAAATGATAGGCTCTAAGCGCCTTTCCTATGGCCTTCATGAACTCAAGGCTCGTGGGCAGAGAGAACCGGGTGCCGTTTCCGTCCTTCATGTTCGACGCGTGCAGCACGCGGACAGGATCCTCTCCGTTGCGCGAGCGGCCGGGCGCGATCGCCAGACGCTCGTCCGTTCCATCCAGCGCCGAAATCACGAACGCCAGCCTTTGGCCTCTGAAATTCTTTCCGCTGAAATATCCCAGAGCCATCGCAGTCTCGGTGCCGAAACCCGCCTCTACAGCCGCCGTCTCCATCTCGTCATACTCGAGCTCGGCTCGTTTTTCTGCCATGCCGCCTTTAGGCGCGATCACGGGGGTGCCCACCGCCAGCATTCCATCACGGATCACCAAAGGACGGCGGTCTAACCCGAGAGAAATAAAATCGTCGTAAGGCAGCGCTTCTCCCGTTTCGTCGTATTGCGGCCGTACGCCTTTGAGCGCCAGCACTTTCTTCCCCAGATTCCTTTGACTCTCGGCGTCCAGCTCAAGATAGACTTTTCTTCCCTCGCCCCAAGTGGGATCGATTTCATCCGATTTGATATAAACCTTCCCCGGCTCCCGCTTGATCAGATCAGCCAGCTTATCGGCATTCATGCCGTATTCCGACGTCAGGATATCCTTCAGAAGCGCGCGGTCGCGCTCCGAGAGGCTTCCGGCAAGCTCCTGCTTCAGCCGCAGAAATTCCACGCCCTTCCATCCCGACCAATCATTCTTTTCATCCGCCCTCTCATCGGATAAACGCGCTCCGATGACGGACTTATCCCAAGCGACCCTCTTCCACGCGTCCACGGCCGCCGGCAGGAAAAGAACGCCGGAGCTGCGGCTGAACTGCGCGCTGATATCGGAGATCTCTTCCCAGGACTTGGGCCGCGTGCGCTTGTAAGGGCGGGGCGAACGCGCCGCGTCATGGATGTCGGCCAGCTGGACGATGTGCGATATCGGATTTTCATTTTTAATGCGGTCCGGATATCCGGTCGCATTAAGCGTCTCATGATGCTCCAAAATGATCTGGCTGACCCTGCGGTAAAGAGACGAATCCGTGCGCAGGGCCTTTAGGATATCTTCCAGTTCCGGGATCTCGATAAGCCTCGAGATATCGCCGATATCCCACAGCACCTTGTTGATAGGACCCACTGTCAGCGGCAGAGACCCTTTGATCCCAGTGTAAATGTCCCATCCCGCGACACTCTCCAGCCGGTCCCAAAGGCGGTAGATCCAGCCGGACACACGCCGCTGGACCGCCGCAAGGATCTCTGTTCTTCTTTTCAGATATTCGAAATAAAGATAGGCTTCCCTGAAGAGCACGCCGCCCGTCATGACGTGTTTCCGGATCTCGTCATACCCTCCCTCGGGCATTTCCGCGGGGACCGCGTTGAGAAGATACTTGGATGTTTTCGTTTTTCCGAGATCATGGATCATCGCTCCGAGCGCCAGCTCTTTGAGTTCTTTTCCGCGCAGGCCGTATTCGTGCGCCACGAGGATCGCTCTCATCGTGACTCTCAGGATATGATCCATCGTCCAATGCGGGTCAGCCGCTTTTTCTAATCGGGTAAAATGCGGCGTACTCACTCCCATCTTTCGGGCAAACTGGGCCAGGCGCCGGTTGATCGTCCAAATGCGCCTCTGAGACTCGTAGGTTCTTTCTTGAAACCCGACGAAGACGTCATACACGGCCGCTCGTTCGTTGCGGTCTCCGGCTGCGTCGGGATCCGCCGCATCAGCCGCGGGCTCTTTGATATATGCCTGGATCTCGGCCTTGAGCTCAAGATGCGCAGCCGCCAGATCCGCCCGGACATCACGCAGCTGCTTGATCAGCGGATGACCGTCGGGTAAAAATGCGTGTGCGGATCCTTCCTCGGATTCGATCCTCCTTTCGAGCAGATCTGCTTTCTGTTGGAGCGGCACGATGCGCGCGTCGAACGCCAGCATACGGCCGTAAATTTCTGCGTCTGACGCCAGACGGGCTCCGGGCGTCAGCTCCTCTCGGATGAACCGCTCGATGCGCGCGCGAGTAAAGATGGGTTTTTTCGGCGAGGTGAGGACGTGCGTGCGAGGCGAGACGGTGACAGGCTCAAGCTCGGGACGGCGCCGGATCTGGTTCAGATAATGTTCGAGCCATTGGCGCGCTATCAACGGCCCGTCGGTTTCGCCGTATTTGCGGATCAACCCCCGCTTCAGCGCTTCGAGCACCGCGTCGATGATGAAGCTAGGCACCCAGTCCGACTCCCTTTTTCGATAAAGAATCTGCTTGGTTGCAGGATCCGCGCTCGACCAGTCCTCAAAATAGGTATCGAGATAGCGAAGGCCGAAAAGCTCGGAAATGAAACCGGGGATGTCTGTCGGGACACTTCCTCTGTATGCGATGAGCGTGTGCGGATGCTTTCGCTCAGGCAGAGCTGAGCCGGGCTCATAGAGCTCGTTATGGTTAGCATCGCCGGCGCCGATACTGAAACCGTCGATCATGGTGCCGTTCTGCGGCTCGGAAAAATAGACGAACAGCGAGATCATGCCGGCAAGCTCGTTTACGCGTTCATCCTTTTCGAAATCGTATCCGCGCCAGAAAAAATTGGAATTGAAGCGTACCTTGACCCGGCTGAGATCGTCAGGCTTTTCTTTTGAAAAGATCAAGATCACCTCGTCGTGATGATCGAGAAATCGGCTGGTATAAAATGCCAGCTGGCCGGAGTCCGCGGCAGCCTTGACAGGCACCGAACCGCTCCTCATCACATGCACGATGCCTTCCTTGGAGCTGAAAGGCGCGAGCCGCCGGAATTCTTCGGCGACGATCCCCGACTTTTCCTTGGTGTTTTTGGCCAGCATCAGGATGAACGGCACGAAGCTTCCGTCGCCGAGAGGCGCGAGGACGAGAAACACGCCCTGGAAAAGACCTTCCTGAACGCGCATCACATGGATAGGCGCCGCGATATCGGCGGCCGCGAGCCAGTCCCTGCCGGTCACACCGCGAAGGCTTTGTATCAGGACCGAGCCATCCGAGCGGTCGGATAATATTTTTTCGATCGCGCCTTCCCAGTCTTCGTCGGAAAGATCTCCGGGTTCCCTGAGCTGCATGCCGTATCGCTGCTTCGAGAGCATGTTGTAGTCGAGAGTGATGCGTCCCTGATCAAGGGTCCGCATACGGTTCCAAACATCTCCTATCCCCCACTTGTCTCCTTCGTAAAACTGGATGATGTCGCGGTACATGATGCCTTTGACCGCCTCGAAGCGTCTTTCTTGGATCTCCTGCTTGAGGGCTTCGATCTTCCAGTGAAGCGCGGTGGCGAGGCTGGGCTGCGTGTTCAGATTATCGCTGACCAGCTTGTCTATCTGCGCGTGAAAAGCGAAGCGATGGAGTTTGGACCGCAGCGCCGCGTCGAGCTCGCCGACGAAAAGATCAAGACTGCCCTTCTGGAGGAGGGCGGCACGCAGCCTATCCTCGCTGCGACGGATGATCTCTGGCCGGGAAGCCGCCGCTTCGGCCTTCTTTTGGGGTATCTCGCCGGGAGCCGCCAAACGCGCTCCCGGAGCCGGCAGATTTTCCCCGGAACCTTTTGCGGCGGCAGACGCCAAAACTTCGCGCGTCTGGGCTTCGCTCAGATCCAGCGCCTCAGCCAGACGGGCTGCGCCGGCGGGAGTCAGCGTCTGACGGCGCGTCATGTTGGCGGAACCCGCAGCGGGGATCGAGGTTTTTCCGAAAACCGACTTCTGCCCCAGAAGGATCTCTTCGTACCGCTCCATGTTGGTCTCGCTGAAAACCTGCGGCATCAGAGAGATGTAGGATGTGCCCTGTTTCTTCAAAAGCTCCTTCAGATTGGACGTGTGGTATCCGCCTGCGACCAGTACGCGCAGCGGCTTCCCGTCATCCGCCGCGGTCATGTTCGCCAAAAATGCCCGGTCCCTTTCGCGTGTCAGCTCATAGAAACTCTCGCATTCACGCACCGCTTCATCATAACCTTCTTCCAAAAAGAGCGTCTTGTCGTAGTGCTCCTTCCCGTCCATGATCTTTCGGTTGAGAAATCCTGTAAGCCCGCGGATCCCGGAAGCGCCGCGGTTTTTTTTGTAGGATTCGTAATCGTCGGGAGTGAATTTCAGATAGAGCAGCTGCTTCAGCGCCTGCACGTGTTCGACCGCTTTCATCAACGCCGTCTCATCGGCATGGACGGTGAGTGCCTTAGCGATAGCCTCTTCGAGCGATCTCTGTTCCTTCAGGATCTCCTTCGAATTGAGCGACTCGGCCTCTTTCAGGTAGTCCAGATAAAGCGATAGGTTCGGATATAGCGGCAGATCAGCGATCTTGTCCTTCAGAAGATGGAAAAAAGCGGTGTCGTTCCTTTGGCCGTGCTTAGACGGAGCCTTCAGAAGTTCCTGCGCCTGCAAGCGGTCCTCATCGCGCAGCGACAAGAGAGCGCGATGCTCTTCCTCAGAAGCTTTTCTAAAATCAATACGCTGCTCAGCCTCTCGCAGTTTGTTTAAGGTTTTAAGATGTGGGTATTCAAATGGCAGGCCTATTCTCTTGGCCTGCGCCGCCAAAAGCCCGAAATATTCGGTGGTCGAGATCTCCTGCCTTGCATATTTGAGGCGCGTTCGATCGAAGGCTAAAAGAAAGGGGTTGAGCAGGCGGGGTTTGAGCGCTTCGGCCGTATTTTCCACGCGATCGAGATAATTTTTCAGCTTTTCCCGCTTACCCGAGATCGCGCGGTAAAGCTCGACGGATCTCTCGTAAAGCGTCATGTCCTCAACGCCGTAAAGGACAAAATCGTGTCCGCTCGTCAGATCGAGGTATTCGACTCCCTGGAGCTTAGCCTGAAGGAGAAAATTTCTGGCGACCCGGCGCCGCTTTTCTGCCTCCGCATAAGACCTGAAAAAGGAGATCGATTCATCGCCGCTTCCGGCCTCGAGATAAAGGCGGCGCGAGAGATCCTCGGTCTGTGAATACAAAATATCCAGGAGCGCCGCTTCGTTCAGCTGCGCCGAATTATTCGTGTGGGCATCCTGCACAAGAAGCACGGTGCGCCGGCCGCCGCCGTTCCAGGCGTCTTCGATCGCGGCCACAGATTCTGGGATAGCGGGCAGAAGACGGCGCGCCCACTCGATGTCAGGCCGGCGCTCGGCATAGCGCTCCGCAACCCTCATGACCTCGGGCGCGCTTATCGCCGCATCCTGCGTCATAAAAGCTATTACTAAGACTATGGATATTACTTTAAGAAAGGGGCAATACTTTCCCAACGGTTTACCTCATCAACGGGGTGTGAAGTTAGGTCAATAAATAGTTTGATAAAGTATGCCCTACGGGGCGCCATATTTCAAATGATTCACGAGGCGGTCATTTTTGGCTCATTTTGGGTGATTTCAGGTATAATTTAAGTGTGAGCCCTGCGTCGTCAAACATCCGAAGAACGGTTCTTTTGTCGCTAGCCTTTACGCTGGCGATCGCTCTTCCCGCTCACGAGGCCGAAGCAAAAAAGACATCCTGGAAGCAGGTCTGGAACGACGAGTTTGACGGGATCGCTCTCGATAAGACCAAATGGACCGCTGAGGATGCGGCGCTGGTCAAAAATAATGAGCTTCAATATTACAGCCCCGACGAAGTATACGTCCGCAGCGGCCTTCTGACGCTGAGGAGCCGCCGACAAGCCATGGGCGGACGCCAATTCACTTCGGGACTGGTGGAAACACACGGAAAATTCAAGCTTCTTTACGGGCGTGTCGAGATCCGCGCCAAACTGCCTAAAGGGCAGGGTATCTGGCCCGCGCATTGGATGATGCCGGACGACAACAGCTGGCCGCCGGAGATCGACATCATGGAACTCCTCGGCCATCGGCCCGACAAAGTACATTTTAACGTTCATTACAGCACAAAATCAGGCGCGCGAAGCCACGGCGAATCGTTTGTCGGGCCCGATTTCTCAAAAAAGTTTCATGTTTTCGCCGTGGAATGGGAGCCTGAAGAGATACGGTGGTACGTCGACGGCAAACTCAGGTTTTCCACACGGCAGCATGTGCCCAAAGTGCCGATGAGGATCATACTCAACACAGCGGTCGGCGGCAACTGGCCGGGCAACCCGACGAAGAAGACGCCTTTTCCTCAGTACCACGAGATCGATTATGTCCGCGTATATGCAAAGGAATCTCAATGACTGGGAGTTTTTTTTCCTTTATAATAACTCTTTAAATTTCACAGATTGGACAACACGAGGTATCGAATGAGCACCGGCACTAAAATGATCCGCAAGCTTAATTGGCCCACCCTCTCCTTTTTCATCGTGACGACGCTGGTCGCGGTCATAGGCACGCCGCTTTATATACAGCGGTACGGTCTCTCGCTTCCCCAGATACTGCTTTTTCTGTTCTACGTCGGGGCGACCGGACTCAGCATCACGGTCGGTTACCACAGACTTTATTCCCACAGCACGTTCAAAGCCAACCCGCTCATCCACTTTCTGGTGCTTTTCTTCGGTGCGGCCGCATTCGAACAATCGGCTCTGACCTGGTCGTCAGGACACCGCGACCATCACCGTTACGTGGACACAGACAAAGATCCTTATAGCATCAAAAAAGGATTCTGGTATGCGCACATCGGGTGGATGACGCTCTGGCAGCAGCAGCCGGACTACAACAATTCCAAAGACCTTATGAAAAACGGCCTCTTAATGAACCAGCATCGTCTGTACGTGCTTTGGGGCGTGGGGGCGGGCATTGTTCTTCCCGTCGTTCTTGGAGCCTTGGCCGGAAACGCGCTTGGCGGATTCATCCTGTCCGTCTGCCTCAGACTGACTTTTGTATACCATGCCACATTCTGCATCAACTCCGTCTGCCATACTTTCGGCAAACCCACCTTCGATTTCCGCGCCAGCGCCAGAGACAACTGGTTCGCGGCGCTCCTCACCAACGGCGAAGGATATCACAGTTTCCACCACCGCTTCCCCACCGACTATCGCAATGCCATCCGCTGGTACCAATGGGATCCGAGCAAATGGGCGATCCGCGCGCTTTCGTTTCTCGGCATGGCATGGGATCTTCAGAAGGTCTCCCGGTTCAGCATTCTGGGCGCCGTCCTCTCCTCAGAGAAACAGCTGCTGAGCGACCGGCTCACGGCCGTCAAAGATCTACCTAAGAACGCCGCCCTCAGGCAGGCGATCCATCTGCAATACGAAGCGCTCGTTCAAAACCTGGCCGTTTGGGAGGCGAGCGTCAAGCAGGGCGCCCTAGACAAAATAAATAAAGCGCGGGCAGACTTTGAGAAAGCGCGCGCGGAATGGCAGCTCCTCCACCAGGCTTCGCTGCAGCTGGCTTGAGGGCCGGCTTCGCAGCATGAAGCTTCTAAGATCATGGCTGCCCGCCGCGCTATGGGCTGCCATGATCTTTTATCTTTCGGGCGTCCCCTCTTTAAAAACAAGCCTATCCTATGATTTCATCCTTAGAAAATGCGCGCACGCAGGAGAATACCTGATCCTCACGCTTCTTTTGAAGCGCGCTTTTGAGGATACGTTCAGACCTGGGCTCATTTTTTCGGTGATCTGTCCCGCCTCAACCGCTTTTCTTTACGCGGTTTCCGATGAGGTGCACCAGATGTCCGTGCAGGGCCGCAGCGGAAACATTCGGGACGTGCTATTTGACAGTCTGGGCATCGCAGCATTCTTCCTTCTAGCCGCCCTCTTCAGAAGGAAATCTTCCGCCTAAGCAGATCCGCCCCGCGCATCGAGAAGCGATGCGAATACCGCGGCCAGGATCAGAGCGCACATCATCGCGATTGAAAAATCATAAAATAAAGTCATCCCCTCAAAAAAACTGAAAATAAAATTTCCGGCGAAGCAGACCGATCCGCCGACGGCCGCGCCGGTTTCCAGGGGCCGCAGCACCTTCATTGCGCGCCAAACTCGCGAAAAAAAATGGTGGAACACGATGCCGAAAAATAGAAAAACCCAAAGCACTGCAAAAATTCCCATTTCGACGCCGTACTGCAGGAAGAGATTGTGCGCGTGGAAGCCGCCGAGCGGAACAATGCTGCCCATCAGCTTGATTTCCGTCATGTGGAAATAGAAATCGTTCATCGACGGGAAGCTGAATCTTGAAAAATAGCTTTGTGAAAAAGTCCCCAGCCCTGATCCCGCCGCGGGATGCTCAAGAAAAAGCCTGAAACTGTTGCTCCAGATGATGTCGCGGTAAGAAAGTATCTGATCGAAGCGAAAATAGCTGGGGTTATTCAGATGGATGAGCGCCGCCGCGCCCGCCCCCGCGACGGCCACGGCTGCAAACGCCGCTTTCGGCACGCGCTCCCAGAAGAATGTGACGAGAACGGCCGAGGTGAAAAATATACTTAAGAAGCTGCCGCGCGAATCCGCCGCAAACGCCGCGGTTAGAAGCAAAAGCAGCGCGCCGAACAGAAATGCCCTCTCCCAGCGTTTCTGCGCCGTACATCCGAGAGCCAGGCAGACCGGAAAAACCAAAGAGACGTAAATGCCCATCATATTGGGATGAAAGAACGTGCCCATGCTGCGGTACCCCAGAAGCACGAGCGTCTGCGATGACTCGGTGAGCTGCTGCTGGCGCAGAATAGGAGGCAGGATGACGCGCTGGAAGGGTCCGAGGTCGATCTTGTACTGCAGCACGAAATACTGCGCGATGGCGATCAGGCTGACGATGCAGGAGACGGCGATCACGAGATACAGCGAGATCTTCATGCGCCGCCTCTGATGGAAAAAATCCAAAAAAAAGTAGAAGTAGATGAACGCCAGGATATGCGTCGCCGCCGTCTTGAACCTCAGCGCCTGCGGCTGCGCGACCAAGAGCAGGTTGGCTGCGATCATGACGGCAAACACGATGAAGTAGAGATTCATAGGGTTTCCGCGGAAGAATTTCTTAAGGTCGTCCGTATTTCTCAGGATGATCCATGCCAGAGACACGACCGAGAAAAGGATGAGGCGTAAAAGCTCGACATAGTCGGTCAGGTAAGGAATGCGCGCGAAAGGAATGATCAGGATCAGAAAAAAAACGGCGTAGTCCGGCTTTCTGGCGGCGAAAAGCACGACCGTTGCGATCCCGAGGATGCCGAGGACGTACTTCATCGGGCAGACGAATAGAAGGAGGGATCCGGCGGCTGCGACCGATGCCAGCCAGAGCCATTCTTTTATTTTCAAACGAGGACTGCCGCCGTCATCGCGAGATCGCCTTGCCCGCTTCCATGACGACGATCGCCAGCATCGTGAACAAAAATGACGCGATAGCGCCCAAAAGAAGGGTCTTCATGCGGCCCGAAGGCTTGAGCGGCACGTCCGCGAACGAAACCACCTTGACTCCTTCCACGTTCTGCTTGGCTTTCAAAAGACGCGCCTTCGCCTTTTCGTCCAGCAGGAACACGTAGAGGCTCTCCTGGATCTTGATCTCGCGGGTGAGGCGCGCAAGCATCATCTCTTTTTCCGGCGTATGCTTCAGCGTCTTTAAGAATCCGTCTTCGAGCTCCTTCTGGGTGAGCTTCCCGTCGAGCTGCCGCTTAACCTCATCGATCGTATCGCCCAAATACGTGATCTGCGGGCTCTGCTCCGCGTAAAGCTCGCGCAGCCGGTTCCTCTCCACCGTGAGATCCAGGAGCTTCACCTCACCCGCCTGGATCAGCTCATAGTGCGACTTATAGCGCTCGGGCAGTATCTGGAAATACGCTTTGATCTCCTCGGACAGGTCGGTGATCTGGTTTTCGTCCTTGAAATCGCGCAGGCGCAGCTCCGTCTCCTCCAAGTGACCGCCCACGGCCGCGGTCTCGCTCTCGAGGTACTCAAGCAGCCGGTCGGCCTCTTCGTGCTGAAAGCCGACGTTCCAGAGCAGATAATTCTTCACGAGGCTGTTGACAATGGCGGCGGCCGTTTCCGCGTTCTTGTGGCGCACACGGACTTCGATAAGATTGGTGAACGGCGGCGAAGAGATCGCCAGTTTGGATCGGCGCAGAGACGCCATCGCTTCCTGTACGGCTTTTTCCTTGGCTCTTTCGGAGAGGGCGCCCGTCCTGGGCTTCCCGCCGAAAACAGAATCGTCTTCGCGGTAAAGCTCCAGCTCTGTCACGACCTTTTTGAGGATCAGGTCGCTCTGCATCAGGTGGCTGTGAACGCGTACGAGGCTCAGGAACTGGCTCGGATCCAGCGCGTTGGTCTCAACGGTCGTAGGGCCTTTTTTGGCCTCGACAATAAGAAGGCTTTGTGCCTGAAAAGTGGAAAAGAAAAAAGCTTTCACGAGCGTCGCCGCGATCAAAACGAGGAATACGGCGGCGGCCGCCAGCTTACGGCGGGCCAGCACGTCTTTAAGGATCACCGGTTCAGCACCCCGGGATGGACTGCGTCATACATGTCGAGGTAAAATTTGACGGCGGGGTCCGTCTTCGTGAAGAATTCCTGGATGAACGTCGTGACGTTGGCGATGAAGGTCTTGGGCACGTACACGATGTCGCCTGGAGCCAGCGTGATGTCCTGGCTGAAGTCGCCTTTGTTGATGACATCCCAGATATTCAGCCGGAAGCCTTGGGCGCCGGCTCCCCCCGGACCGCCGCGGCGTATGACCATCACGCTGTTGAGCTGCGCAGTGTCCGCCTTGTAGCCGTGAGCACGGCTCAGCGCTTCAATGACGCTGATACGGCCGTCGACAGGGAACACGCCCGGAAGCGCGACTTCACCCAGCACAAAAACTTTCTGATTCTGGAACGAGAGCACGTTCACCGTGACGACAGGCTGATTTACGACAGACACCAGACCGATCCTGATCTTCTCCGTGAGCTCCGGGATAGTCAGGTCCAGGGCGCGCACTTCCCCGACAAAAGGAAAGGAGATGTTGCCGTCCGGCCTCACGATGACCTTCGCCGCCAGGTCCGGGTGGCGCCAAACAGAGATATCCAGCTGGTCGCCGGGGCCGATGACGTAGGAAAATGAAGGAGCGGGAATCGGCGCAGAAATGCTGGGCTTGGTATAAGCGGGCGCCGGACGCGTTTCTGCGGAAGCCTGCGCCGAGAAAAAAAAGCACAGGACGCTAAGAGCCGCCAGCGTTTTCATGTTCGTCATACCCGTCCCCCGACCTACAGGTTTAAGTCTATTCTACAAATTTTCCAGGAATTATAAAGAAACTTTCTTGATCGTTTTGCCGAGCTTAAGCGACTTCTCGGCGGCCTCGAGCACCTTGATGATCCTCAGCGCGAAAGCCGGGCTCGATGAGGGCGCTCTTCCGGTTCTGATCGCCCGCACGAAATCCTCGATCTCGAGCTGCAGCGGCTCCCGCGTATCGACGTGGGGCGAGAAGATGTGGCCGGTCTTGTAGTTGAAATGGCCCTCGGTCATCCCCCGCTCCGCTTTGGTCGCGCATTGGTCGAACACCTTGATCTTTTCGTCGGCGCGGGTGTCGTTGTAAAAGATCATTTTTTTGGTGCCGGCGATGAGCATGTTCCTCATCTTGAGCGGCGCTAAGAGACTCGTAAAGATATAGATGCCCTGGCCGGTCTTGGAGGTGATGTTGAGCGATATGGTCTCGTGGTGCCCGCGGCCGAAATAGTCATTTCCCGCACATGAGATGTCGCACTCCGATAGATCCAGCCAGTGAAGCATGACCGCGATATCGTGGGGAACCAGATCCCAGAGCACGCCTTCGTTGGGCTTCAGGTGGCCGAAGTGGACCCTGGATGACTGGACATAGCGCACGTCCCCGATCTTTCTGGAATCGATGATCTCTTTGATCTTGCGGACATGAGGACTGTAAATGTAGGTGTACCCTGCCATGAGTACGCGGCGGCGGCGGCGAGCCAGATCCATCAGCTCTTCAGCGGAGCTTGAGCTATGCGTCAGAGGCTTTTCCACGAGCACATGCTTTCCGGCATTGAGAAAAAGCTTTGCCAGGCGGTGATGAGTGGGCAGCGGCGTCGCGATCGCGACCGCATCGACGGACGGATCCCTGAGCACATCGTTAAAGTCCGTGGTGATCTTAAGCGACGGGTGCCTGTTCTGCATGACCTTCAGGCGCGAGAGGCGCAGATCGCAGCACCAGATGAGCCGGCACTTATCGTTCTCGAAAAAATTACGTGCCAGGTTCGGACCCCAATAACCGCAGCCGATCAATGCGACGTTGAGCATGTTTATTCTTTCCTTATTAACAGGCTTTCTTTGTTTGAAATACGACGACAAGCGTCCGGCAGAGAATGCTCAGATCCAGCCTCCAGGATAAATTCTTCGCATACTCGATATCCTTTTGCACCATCTGCCGGTATCCGGTCGAAGAGCGGCCTTCCACCTGCCAAAGGCCCGTGATCCCGGGCTTCACTGAGAACTTTTCGAACATCCACGGCTCGAAGTGTTCAAGCTCATAAGGCACGGCCGGCCGCGGACCTACGAGACTCATGTCTCCCAAAAGCACGTTCCATAGCTGCGGCAGCTCATCGATGCTTAGGCGCCGTATCAGGCGTCCCGTCCTGGTGACCCTTGGGTCGTCCGAGAGTTTAAAAACTCCGCCGGACTGTGCAGCCCTTTCCGCGTCGGGACCCAGAAGCCGCTCGATGTATTTTTTGTGCACGCTTTCATCATTGTCCGCAAACATCGAGCGGAACTTATACGCCGTAAAGAGCTTTCGCCCCCGCCCCACCCTCTTCTGGCGGAATATCGCCGGCCCCGGGGAATCCAGCCGTATCACAAGCGCCGTCACCAGAAGGGCCGGCGCTGTTAAGAGCAGCAGCGCCAAACTTCCCGCGACATCGAGGACGCGTTTAAAAAAAGGGTAGATGCGGATCACCATTTTCGGACACGGTCGATAAAGTCAAAAAGAGTGATCGAGTCGATATCCCCCGTGACGCTGAAAGCCGATCGCGCGCCGGCAGGCCACCGGCCTTCGCAGCCGCCCTGGGAGGCCCATCCGGCGACCTCGCCCAACGGCGCGATCCACACAGGAGGATCCATTGCCTTAGCGCGCTCGATCAAAGATTCCAGCGTTTCTCCGAGCTCGAAGATCCTTTCGGGATGAAGCTGCAGCACAAAGACCTCGCCTTTCTCGTGGCTCTTCATGAGAATCTTCGTCCAGATCTCCAGCACGCGTCCGGGCGGTAAACGCTCGCGGTCCACCAGAATATCATCGTCGGGCAGAGACACCGGGATCTCGACAAGCGTCTTTTCCATCCTCGGCAGCGCGCGTGACGATGAGCTCTGCGACGGCCGGTAAAAATCTCGGATGAATCCTGAAAATTTTTCGTCTTTGCCGTACACCTCGTCCCAGAGGACCGGATAACTCGAGTCGTATTTGAAGCGTCCCTGCGCCGCGATCGCGTCCAGCGCGCCTTCGTTGATCTTGAGATACGGTGCGCGAAAACCGCAGAACTTAAGCCCTTGATCGTCGAACAGCCTGACCGCGTTCCTCGTGTGCGCCCTTTGATCGGAGCTGATCAATTTCGAAAAATCTGTGTGGACATCCCCGTGTATCCCCCATTCCACGCTGCCGGTATCGATCCGCCGGATATCCTTCCAATACTTCTCGAGCACGACGCCTGGAATGAAAAAAGTTCCTCGGATGCCCTGTCTTTTTAAGATCGCGGCATAAAGACCGATCCCTTTCACCTGCCTGTCCGCAGTCCAGCCGAAGCGCTTAAGGATCAGGCTGAGGCGATAAAAACCTTTGGCCAGACCCCGCGAATCGAGCATGTGCTTGATGCCGAGCCAGACCCTCATCAGTTTTTATGAAAGAAGGCGCGGGCGGCAAAACCGCCCTTTTTTACGATCTCCGCGCAGAAGCCGCGGACACCCTTCAACTTCAAAAGCTTCCAGAAATATTTGGCTACATTGACCGGATTGCGGAGGAACATCTTCACTTTACGGCGCGCCACCTCGTCCAGCGCGTCAGCGAGATCCTGCTGTGAACACTCAGGGTAGTTCATGACCGGGTTGGACGTACCCTCGTATTGGCTCCAATCCGTCGTCGTAAGCCAGCCCTTCTCGACGGCTTCCTTGTAGAATGGCGTGCCAGGCAGCGGGGTCGCGACGCTGACCTGACAGGACGTGAGTCCTACGGAAAAAATAATGTCGAGCGTATCGCGCAGACTTTGACGCGTCTCCCCGGGCATGCCGAGGATGAAGGAACCGTGCACCAGCATTCCCATTTTTCGGAAAATCTTAATATTCTTGCGCAGCTTTTCGAGATAGACGGGCTTGCCGATAGACTTCACGATGTCCGCGTTGGATGACTCGATGCCGAACTTCAGCGCATAGCAGCCGCTCTTTTTAAGCAGAGCCACATCCTGGGCGGTGATATTCCAGTCCATCCAGGACGACCAGGCGATCCTGAATTTCTGCTTCAGGAGAGCCTCCGCGATCTCTTTAGCGCGAGGGATCGTCACGAACGCATCGTCAAAATAGATCTCGCGGACGCCGTAGTTCCGGACAAGGTCCCCGATCTCTTTCATCACGAGGTCTATCGAGCGGCGGCGGTATCCCTGACCATGCACGACCGGCACGACACAGAAAGGACATGCGTAGGGGCAGCTGCGCGTCGTCATGATGCGGGCGCTCGGATAATACCGGCTCAGAGGTTCATTGTATTTGCTGAACGGGAGCTCCGAATAGTCCGGCACAGGGATCTCGTCGACGTTGGCGATCGGCGGGCGTTTCGACCCCAGGATGATCCGCCCATCTCTTTTGTACGCCAGACCCTTGACGGATGAAAAATCCTCCTGCCCCTTTTCGAGAATAGGCGCCATGTCGCGCAGCGCCTCTTCATATTCGCCGTAGAGCACGAAGTCGACTTCATCATTTTTCAGCGTCTCTTCAGGCACCGAGTCGGCATGAGCTCCGCAGAATGCGATCTTTGTTCCGGTCCGCTTCTTGGCGTCGCGCGCGAACGCGAGATCCGCCTTGAGCGACGTCGGAAACGCTTCGATGACCGTCAGGTCAGGCTTCAGGCCCTCCAAATATTTCAGGCACTCCTCGGATCCCAGCTCCTCGGCGATCGCGTCCTTCATATGCGCTTGGATCCCGAACTTCCGGAGATACGGGACCGTACAGGCCATTTCATAAGGAAAAGGGAAATACGGCAGCGTTCTATCCTTCTTTCTGACCTCGGGCCAGCGCGTTCCGGCCTTAATGCCGTAGAGCTTCTCATCATTGATCCAGGGAGAATTCAGGAGAAGGATTTTCATCACGCCGCCCTCTTGTGCTTTCCAAGCATCATATCGAGACCGTTCTTTGCATAAAAGATCAGAATGTTGCCCATGTGGACGAAGCTGAGCTTGCCGAGCCTGGAGACGCTGCCGCGCTTATAAAAATGAAAAGCCGTGACTTCCGGGATGTAGTATGTCTTCCACCCCTTGACGCGGGCGCGGAAGCAGAAATCGACATCCTCCAGATAGAAGGGCTGCAGGAGCCCCTGCCCCACAGGACCCACTTCTTCGATGGCCTTGCGCCTCAGAAGAAAGAATGCCGAAACGACCCAGTCGACAGCGCGCGAGGTCTCGTGGTCATAATCCATCATGAGGTAGCGGGAGACGACGGCGCTCTTTGCAAACGGCTTCATGAAAGCCAGCCATCGAAAAAAATGCGGCAGCCGCGCTAGATAGACGAGCGGCGTCGGAAAACGGCGGCTCGTCAACTGCAAGGTGCCGTCGTCGAACAGCAGCTTGCAGGAGGCGGCGGCGCCGTCAGGGTGAGAGTCCATGAAGCGCACCGTGTAGTCCAGCGTTTCAGGCTTGAGCTCGATATCGGAATTCAGAAGGAGAAAATACCGGCCCGACCCCTCCTTCATGGCGCGATTATTGCTGTCGATATACCCCTCTTTGCGGGCCATCCGCAGGATCTTGATCTCGGGGAATTTTTGACTGACCATCTCGTAGGTGCCGTCAGTGGAAGCGTTGTCGACGAGGATGGTCTCGAACTTGAAGGAAGTACGGCTGTTGCGGATCGAAGGCAGACATCGCTCCAAATCTGCCTTTTCGTTAGTCCCTACAACAACGATAGTTACATCTATCATGGCCGCCCCTTCCCGCCTTACTAATTCTAATTAAACATTAACATATTTAATAAATTATAAAAACCTGTTTTTCGCACGAGGACACTTGCAAGAAGGCATCGTAAATGAATTCATAAAGAGCAGACGAGCATTCTCGTACAGCCTATTTTATGAATTTACGCGACAGCCGCATTCCTTTCAAGGGGCCGACGTCCATAAATCAGGGTTTCTCAAGGACAAAGATATCCCGGTAATGGCCGCCCCAACGGATCCGCGCCAGCACAGGAAAGAACAGGATGTAAAGAGCTGTCACGAAGAACCATCGCCAATGACTCCCGCGGATCATGCGCGTGACACTCCAATACCACACAAGAACGCTCTCGTTCTCGATAAGCTTCCAGCGCCCGGCACCGGCTTGCTTCAGGCAAAGCTCAAGCTCCCGGCGGTCCGGAAGAACATTTTCAGTGTGTTCGACGATGTACCAAAACCGTTTTCGGAACTTGTCCAGATCCTCCGGCTTCCCCTTCCAGCCGGAGACGACAGCTTGGTAGCGGCGGTAAAGCTTCTGTTCCCAGGCGCGCGCCGCCGGGCCGCAAGGACAACCGACGTAAATCCTTTTCTTTCCGACGCGCACCGCTTCGGCGACGGCCTTGGCTCTTAGCTCCTTCGGCATATGTTCCAAGACGTCAAGCGCGACAACGAGATCGAAGCTCGAGTCCGGAAACGGCAGCGCGGTCGCGTCCCCGCGCACCAGTTTCATATTCGGAAAGCGAGGCCCCTCGACCGCCAGATCCACACCGGTCACGCATTTCTTCGTATAAA
>CAZJAX010000001.1:0-44007 GCA_964543965.1 uncultured Planctomycetia bacterium | reverse complement strand
AAGCCACATTCGAGATAAAAAGCCAGATTCTGAAGAATAATCGCTGCGTGGTTGGCTGGCTTTTTCGGACGAACCGGAAAATCGTAGATTTTGAATTTTATGAGCTTTGAAGACCGCGCATCTCGCGACGTTTCAAAGACATAAAAAAGCCCTGATCCATTGTGTGAATCAGGGCTTTTGTCCTCTCGGTTTTACCCTTATGAGAGGACTAAATGGCTCCCTGGGTAGGACTCGAACCTACGACATGTTCGTTAACAGCGAACCGCTCTACCAGCTGAGCTACCAGGGAATAAACTTTTTATATTATTGGATTTAATTTGGTGAGGTGTTTCAAGAACTCTCAACCAGAGCCTGATTTTAACTCTAATTCTCTTTTTCTAGCAAGCTTTCTATTTTCACATTTTTCTATATAGATGAGGCAAAAAGGAGTTCTAGATTTTGTAGATCTATTTTGTCCTGAATTATGCTCGTCTAATCTTCTCTTTGGATCCTGAGAAAGCCCGATGTACAAATTTTTATCTTTAATGCTCTGCAATGCATACACATACATAGCGTCACCAGCTGAGCCTGCCGGCAGGCAGGCTACCAGGGAATAAACTTGTGATTAAGTTTTATATTATATCAGAAACTTCGGAGAGTTTGGCTTTGAACGGTTCCTTAAGTCGAAGGTGCGGACGAAGAACGGCTCAGGTAAAAACTCATAAAGCTCGACGTCACGAAGAGGCCGAGGAAGGCGTTCACGAAGCTGCTGATGAACGCGAAAAGTATTTTGGACGCCATCGGGGGCATCATCGGTGATACGAAACCTACGGCGAAACCGATCACGATGCCCACCAGGAAACCGGCGAGGATCAGAAGAAGAGCCAGGCCGATGACTTTTATGAAGCTGGAGCGGACCAGCGAGACGCTGCGCTTGAGCGAGGCGATCACGCCAAGCTCTTCATTGACGACGATGTAAGGCGCGAAAAAGAAAAGGAGAAGGACGAAGATGCCCATTGCCGCCGATAGGATGGCGAGCACGGCAGCGACCAGACGCATCGATTCACCGAGAGCGCCGACAGCCAGCGCAGCGGCAAGGACGAATACGCCGATGATAAGAGCCATGATGATCGATAGCACGAATATCCTGATATAAAAATGCATGCCGCTCGAGAAAAAATCGCCGAGCGCGGCAGAGGACTGCTTGATCTTATTGCGGACATAGGCCATCGAAGCGCCCTGCATGAAGACAGTGATAAGGATAAACGCGATGCCGACGGCGATCATGGGAACCGAGGGCGGCGTGTTGGGGTCCTGGTTTTCGGGGGTGATCATCAGGTTGATGACGTTGAAGACGAAGCCGAATACAAAAAGGATGAGCGCCACCGGGACACTCGATCCCGCGACGGAAAAACCTTTTTTGATAGACCCTAAAATCCCCATGTTATCTCCTTTTTAGCATGCAACCCTAATCACAGGAAAGGATTGCGTAAAAAACAATGATTTAGATTAGCAAATTTTAAATTTCTTGTCTATGCCGAAATGCTCGCGAAAGCGTGGCCTTGTCGACGAATTCGAGCGCGCTGCCGACGGGGACGCCGTGCGCCAGGCGCGTGACTTTGACCTTTAAAGGTTTAAGCTGCTTCATCAAGTACGCCGAAGTGGCGTCGCCCTCGGTGTCGGAGCTGGTTCCGATGACGACCTCTCGCACGCCGCCTCGCTTGAGGCGGTCGAGCAGTTCTTTGACGCGCAGATCCTTGGGGCCGATGCCGTCCAGCGGCGAGAGCGCGCCCATAAGCACGTGGTAAATGCCCGGAAACTCCCCCGCCTTCTCCATCGCGATCACGTCTTTGGGATCCTGCACGACGCAGATCAGGCCGTGGTCGCGCGCGGGATTGGCGCAAATGTGGCAGACAGGCGCTTCGCTTAGGTTGTAGCATTCCTGACAGGCGTGGATGTTTTTGTGGACGCGCAGCACGAGCTCGGAGAGCGCCTCGACGGACTCCGGCGATGCCGAAAGGATGTACATCGCGAAGCGCTCGGCGGTGCGGCGGCCGACGCCCGGCATCTTGGCGAATTCTTCGATCAGCTGCACCATCGACTCGGGATACGGCATCGTACTAGCGGTCCACGACTCGCCCGCCGAATAGGTTCATCGCGGACTTAAGCGCGTTGTCCACTTCGGGTGAAGGCGGCGCTTCCGCGGCGGCGGCAAAACCGGCCGAGTTTTTACCCGAGACTTCCTTGACCATCTGAAACTCGATGCGCGCATCCTGACCCAGCAGACGCGACAGATGTTTTTCGATGAGCTTTTTGTTGTCGGGGACTTCGAGAGTCTCCTTGTGAAAATTGAATTTCTGCGGAAACGCCAAGAGCGCCACGCCGTCTTTGAAATGAAGCGGCTCGCCTTCGGCCAGATAAGATGCGACGGACATTTTTTCGGTCTTGAGGGCCGCGATCAGCGGCTGCCAGATCGAATCGAGCGAAGCGCCCGCGCCCGCGCGGTTCTTCGGGACGATCTCGAGATCTTCGGCCGGAAGCTCTTCGATCTCGGGGATATCGTCGTCATCGTCCATTTTGGAGGAAACGGGTTTTGCGGGCGCAGGCTTGGCGGCCGGCGGCGTCTGGGGCGCTGCCGCTTTCGGCGCCGCGGGACCGCGGGCCGCGGGCGCTTCAGCTAGAAGAGTTTTTTTTTCTTGGGAGCGCAGAAAAGCGATCGCCTCGGAGAGGTCTTCCATGGGTGCGCGGTGCGCGAGCTTGATGAGCGCCATCTCGATGGGAATGCGCTTCATCTCGAAGCGCCGCGTGATCTGAAGCGTGTTCATGATGACGCTGAAAAAGTAGAAAAGATCCTCTTTAGAAAAGGAATCTTTCTGCTTGGCGAGCATCTTTTTGTAGGACTCGCCCGAGTCGATGAGATCGGCGAGCGTGCCTGAGACCTGCATGAAAAGGAGGTTGCGCACGTGCTCGAGCAGTTTTTCGAGGAAGAGCGACGGGTCCTTGCCTTCGTTGAGGATCCCGTCGAGGATCTCGAGAGCTTCCTTGGCCTTGCGCTGGGCCAGCGCGTCGGTCAGCTCAAAAAGCTTTTCGTCCTCGAGCGCGCCGAGAGAAAAGACGACATCCTTTTTAGTGATCTTTTCCTGGGAAGAGGAAGCGATCTGGTCGAGGATGGACTGGCTGTCTCGGAGACTGCCGTCGGCGGCCTGCGCGATGACGTAGAGCGCTTCTTCATCGATCTTGATCTTTTCGTTCTTGGCGATGTCTTTGAGCGCCGCGACGATCTTTTCGGCCGGGATGCGGCGGAAATCGAAACGCTGGCAGCGCGAAAGGATGGTCGCCGGCACCTTCTGCGCGGACGTCGTCGCGAAGATGAACTTCACGTACGCGGGCGGCTCCTCGAGGGTCTTGAGGAGCGCGTTGAACGCGTCGGTCGTGATCTGATGCACTTCGTCGATGATGTAAATTTTGTATTTTCCGGAGGCGGGCGCGAAGCGCACATTTTCGCGAAGCGCGCGGATCTCGTCGATGCCGCGGTTGGAGGCGCCGTCGATCTCCATCACGTCAAGCGAACGGCTCTGCTCGATCTCAAGGCACGTCTGGCATTTGCCGCAGGGGTTCGGCGTCGGGCCGCTCTTGCAATTGAGCGCTTTGGCGAAAATGCGCGCCATGGAGGTCTTGCCGACGCCGCGCGGGCCGGTAAAAAGGTAGGCGTGACCGATGCGGTTGGTGCTGATGGCGTTCTTCAGCGTCGTGGTAACGGCGTCCTGCCCGATGACGGTGTCAAAACCCTGGGGGCGGTATTTACGCGCGATGACGAGATACGGTTTATTTTCCATGAGATGTAAGATTATAGCTCATTTGTGTCCGGCACGCCAAGAGATAGGAATGGCTAAAATGGAGCCGGGGATTACTACTTTATTGTTAATCGAATAAATTGATTAATTCTAAGCTATTCCCCCTCGGGGAAAACGCCCTTCTATTGAAAGAATTTGTAATTTATTATAAATTATAATTAAAGATAATAAAATGTATATACGTAGAGTGAGCTCCAACGGTTTCACTTTGGTGGAGGCGCTGACGTCGATCTTGATCCTGGCCCTCGTATGGGTAGCTGTAGCCGGTTCTATAATCTCCTATAAATACATCGCCTCTTACTCCAAACACAAAGTCCAGGCTGTGTTTGTCGCCCAAAGGATTCTCGAAGAAAAGCGCCGCCAGACATTTTCTACCCTCGCCAACCAAAACTACGGCGCCGTCTCCATCGACACCCGGGGCACGTTCAACACCTCGGCCGACGATCTGATGGGCACCGCTGCCGTCACCGTCACCAACATCGACACTTACCGCAAAAAAGTCCTCGTCCAAGTCAGTTGGCAGGAAAAATCACCCATCGGAGTCGTCACCAAAAGCGAATTTTGCGCCACGGACATCGCCAATGAACCCCAGCTCAACTAAACTCAACGCAAGAGGCATGACCATCGTCGAGCTCCTGGCGGCGCTGTCTATCTCCGTGCTTCTGGTTGGCTCCGTGCTGGGTACCCTCGTGACTTCGAAACATTTCTACGCGACCAACGTGATGGGCCAGACGCTGCAGCGTGACGCCAATCTGCTGCTGACGAAGATCCTTAAAGGTAAAACCGAGCCGACGGGCACTTTCCGGCTGGCGGAAGCCGAGACATACACGCTCACCAGCATCAGCGAACTTCATTTCACCTGCACGGACGGCATCGAGCGGTGGTACCGCTTGAGCAGCGACGGCACTCAGGTCATTTACCACCATCCGACAAGCGCAGGCGAGCAGGACGAAGTCATCTATACGGCTCCGGCGGGACGGACGATTACGCTGAGATTCTGGATGCCGGCAGGGTCCAGTTTTGAAAATATCGGGATCGGGATCGATGTCGGTCTTTCGCAGGCGGTACGCGGAGTCACCGTCACAGGCTCCGTGACAACGATGACGAACATAAGGAACCATTCCTCATGAGAAACCATCGCCGCAATGAAAAAGGGTTCATACTTTTTTATACGCTGATCGTGGTGGGTCTGATCTCGCTGATCGCTGAAACCTCCTTTCTCGTCACGACCAACGACCTGAAGACCGCCGCTCGGACCGCCGATTCGATCCGCGCGTACTATATCGCGGACGCAGGACTGGCGCACGCATTCATGCAGCTGCGGGCACAGGCCTCAGCGCCGGCATCCTTGACCGTTTCAAGCAGCTCTTATTCGGTCGGCAGCACCTCCGGGAGCTACAGCGCGACGGCGACCAGCGACGGCGCCGCATGGCCGACATACACGATCGTGTCATTGGGCACTTACAACGGCGTTCCGAGAACGTTGACGCTCCGGGTCAAAATGATCTCGTTCTCGCACTGGGGTTATCTGAGCAATACGGAGATCGACCCTGTCTGGGGAGGCAACTGGTGGATTACCGGCATGATCTCCACGGGGCCCACGCACACCAACGGACGATTCAACATGTGGGGCGCGCCGGTTTTTGAAGGCGCAGTAAGCCAGGTGCACTCCTCTGTAAATTATTGGTCGCCGTCGACGGACAACCCCGATTATCAGCAGGGGCTAACGACAGGCGCGCCGTCGCTAGCGCTGCCGGTCGCCTCCGATTTCATGACGTCGATCCAGGCCGGCGCTCAAGCCGCTCAAGGAATGCAGCTCACGGGCGACAGCACGATCACGCTTGTCTCGGACGGCACGATGAACGTGACCAACGCAGCGCGCGGCTGGACCAACCAAAATATGCCCATCCCCGCCAACGGCGCTCTCTTCGTGCAAAGCGGCAACGCGACAGTGCAGGGCGTCCTGAACGGCCAGCTCACCATCGCCTCGGACGCCAATATCTATATCGGCGGAAACCTGATCTACAACACCGACCCGAGGACCAATCCCTCGAGCACCGATATGTTGGGACTCGTGGCCTACAACAACGTGTACGTCACGGACCAAGGCCCGCAGGACATCGAAGTCGATGGCTCGATCACAGCGCTGACCGGGCAGTTTCAGGTGCAGAATTTTTGGACATTTTTAAAAGGTGATTTAGTGCAGTACGGCGGCCTCACGACCAAGCTGCCGGGCGGACTCACCGGTATTTTTGACACGTCAACGGGCCAAGTGATACACGGCTACAACCAGCTGCAATACTACGATGAGAGGCTGAAAGATCAGGCGCCTCTGTGGTATCCGCCGGTCAAAGACAGCACGGGCAGGATCGCCTATGCAAAGCTGAGTTTTAAAGAATCATAGAAAGTATGGAGACGTTATGAGCCTTCACAATAAATTCATCGGACTGAGCCTGGCGGCGCTGGCGGTGTGTGCGGTCGTGATATTCTCTCTGGTAACGCTGATGTTCGAGCGCTCTCCAGCGCAAAAAGTTCCTGCCGAAGCGGATACGGAGGTGCGGCGAGTATTTTCCCGCGGATTTGCGGACGACCCGCTCAAGCTTTCGCTCGACGAAGTCAAAATGACCCCCGGAACCCGCGTCATCACCGAAGAGAACGCTCCAGAGAATAAAGCGGACGTCCCTGAGGAGGCCGCTGCCCAGACGTCCCGGGACGTTTCCGAAGAAGCCGCCGCGGGACCAGCCAATCCCCTTCCCACAGACGAAGAGATCGAGCAGCAGATAAAAGAACAGAATGAAAAAAGAGAGCTCGCCGAAAAACTTATCGCGCAGCGGGACAAAAAAGCCGCGGCCGTCTCACGCCGCGTCAGGAGCCTGGGACAGGCACTTTCACCGGATAAAGTTCCGGCGCAGTCAGAGAATCAGTCGCCTTCGGGATCGATCGTACAGAAGGTGCGGTCGGGGGAATATATTTTTAACTGACGCGCCGCGCCGGCTTGCGCGCTCTGAAGACGGTTTCGTTTAAGTTGAGGCCGTACTTGTTTCCGGGATAGCCGAAATGAGACGCACCCTCTTCCCACCGGAAAAGATCCACTTCAAACCCGGCCTTCTCCAGCCTGTTCCTATAATCTTCACAGGCGTATATTCTCACATGGTCCGCCTGCCCGAACGCCTCTTCCCTGCCGGCCTCGGTCGTGATCGAAGGATCTTCAAAAGTATTTTTCAGGGATAGCGAGATAGGCACCTGAAGCACGGCCCACCCTTCCGGCTTCAGGACACGGAAAAGCTCGCGCATAGCCTTTCCGTCATCGATGATATGTTCCAGCACATGACAGCACACGACGACGTCAAACGCGTTATCAGGATAGCGGATATCCGTCAAATCCATCTCGACCATGCCTTGCTGAGGATGGAGATCGGCTCTCAAATAGTCGAGGTCTTGTCTGCGCAGAAAGATCTCCGCAAGCCTGGACTCGGGAGCGACGTGAAGGACTTTAAGGTGTTTTTTAAAAAAATCCGTTCTATTCTGAAGATAGAGATAGACAAGCCGCTCCCGGTCGAGAGAAAAGCAGATCGGGCATCGAGCCTGCGGACGTAAACCGGCTCCCGCGACCTTTTTCTCCTTCAAGACGGGAAACGGAAAACCGAACGGCAAGAAAGTCCTCAGCCGAGAACGGCAAAAGGGGCAGGTATATCTGGATCCGAAATAATAGATCCGCTTAAGAAAATTTTTGAGTCTTTTTGGGATGAGCGCTTTGATCTGCATGCCGATCCTATCGTAATAACAAAGCTGGAGGAGAGGGGGGGATTCGAACCCCCGAACCCTTGCGGGTTACACGCTTTCCAGGCGTGTCGTTTCAGCCGCTCACGCACCTCTCCGAAAAAAAATTATGACTGTCTTTTGGTCTTGAAGAACTCCTGCAGGAGGGCGGCAGATTCGAATTCGAGCAGCCCCTCTTCTATGCGGAAAGTATGGTTCCATTTTCCGTCGGCGAGAAGGTTCACGATCGAACCGCAGGCGCCGGTCTTCTTTTCTCTGGCGCCATATACCAGCCGCTTGATCCGGGCGAGGATCATCGCCCCGACGCACATCGGACAGGGCTCAAGTGTAACATAAAGCGTCGTTTCGGGTAAACGCTCGGCCTGCAGGGTCTCGCAAGCCTGCGTCAACGCCAGCATTTCAGCATGGGCAGTGGCGTCCTTGAGAAGCCGGGTCTGGTTGTGCGAGCGGCCGATGACCTTGTTTTGATGCACGACGACCGCCCCGATAGGCACCTCGCCCTTATCAAAGGCTTTTTCGGCCTCTTTGATCGCCATGCGCATGTAAAATTGGTCGAGCTCTTTTTTGTCCGAAAGCATGGGGATTTACTCTACCATAAAGGTATAGCCTCTGCTATAATTCCCCGATGGAAAAGTTTATTTCTCTGGTTCCGGTCGAAGAGTTCAAGACCCGCTATTCTGCCGATATCACGGATAAAAAATACTTCGGTTTTCCCATGGAGCCTCTGCTGAAAGCCGAGCAGATCCTTCGGAGCCCCCAGTCGCGCTCTATCGGCTACTTTTCGATGGAATACGGACTTTCGACCAACAGCTACAATGTGTTTGAAGGCAGCTCCCCCCTTTCCGAAAAGAACCTCTCGTCCAACCACCACATTTTTTCCAACATGCGCGCGATGGACTATTATCTTTCCGTGCAGGTCGACCATCCGCTGGATCTTCCGATCTACTCAGGAGGTCTGGGCGTGCTGGCCGGCGATACTCTGAAAAGTGCGGCCGACCGGGGACTGCCTCTCGTCGCGGTGGGGATCCTCTGGAACAAGGGCTATTTTAAGCAGAATTTCTGGTTCAAGGACGGTCAGGTTCCCGAGGAGACCGACTGGGATCCTTGGAGCTATCCCGGGCTCGTGCCGCTCCAGCAGCGCGTGCAAGTGCGCCTCAAGAACGAGAGCATCGAACTGCGTCTCTGGAAATACTTCGTCTACAGCCACGACAAGAACCACGTCGTACCGCTCATCCTCCTCGACTCCAACGTCTCCGAAAACTCCGAGCCTCTTCGCCAGCTGACGGGTCAGCTTTACCGCAGCGACAATGCCGAATGGAAAGCCATGCAGCGCATCATCCTCGGTCTAGGAGGCGCCGCGGCGCTCGACCTGCTCGGTTACTCGATCGATACATATCATCTGAACGAAGGACACGCGGCGCTGGCCTTCATCCAGAAGGCGCGCAAGCTGAACGACGCTCAGCTCGAGGATCTGAAAAAACATTTCGCTTACACCTGCCACACGCCGGTCGCGGCGGGCCATGACCGTTTCCCGAAAAAAATGCTCGAAGGCATCCTGCGCGACGAAGACTCAAGCCTCCTCCGAGAATACGGCCAGGATCCGCACCACCACGACCTGATCAATTTCACCGAGTTTTCCATGAACGTTTGCAGCCACGTCAATGCCGTCGCCGCCAAACACGGCGAGGTCACGCGTCTGCAGTTCCCGCAGTTCAAAGACAAGATCGACGCTGTCACCAACGGCGTCCATACGCATACCTGGATCTCAAAACCTGTCGCGGAGCTGTTCTCCAAACAACCCGCGCTGAAAAACTGGCAGGCTGATCCGCCGTCGCTGGCCGAGGCCGTCACGCTCAAGGACGACACCAACTTCCGCCGCGGCCTCTGGGAAGCCCACCAAACCAACAAGAAAGCACTCTGTACCGCCCTGCGTCACTGGAAAATGGATCCCGACGTGTTCACGATCTGCTGGGCACGGCGCATCGCGTCGTACAAACGGCCCAGCCTGATCCTGCAGGACGTCAAGCGTCTGTTGGAAACAGCCGAAAAGTACGGACCCATCCAGATCCTGTTCGCCGGCAAAGCGCATCCGAAGGACGACCTCGGCTTCACCTTCGTGAACGAGATGCTCTCCACCATCGATTCGCTCGAGAAGAGCACGGGTCTCGTGCGCGTCGCGATGCTCGAAAACTACGATACCTATATCGGTAAGATGCTCGCTTCCGGAGTCGACGTGTGGCTCAACAATCCCCTGCCGCCCTTCGAAGCGTCAGGCACCAGCGGCATGAAGGCGATCTTGAACGGCGTGCTGCAGCTCTCGACGCTGGACGGCTGGGTCGTGGAAGCCGCGGATAAGAATCTAGGCTGGATATTCGGCTGGGAGCACCACGGCAGCGAGGTCGGGGACGAGAAAAATCTGAGGATCAAGGAAGATTCGGCCGCGCTCTATGAGATGCTCGGGAAGGTCATGACGCTTTATTATGAGACCAACCGGAAGGGCGCCGACAATCACAGCTCGGACTGGATCTCCAAGATGATCTACGCGGTCGCCGGCGCTGGGTTCTTCAACACGGACCGCATGGTCGCCGAATATTCCAAGAGGATCTGGAATATCTAAAGTTTATTTTTACTCGCCGTAAACACTCCCGCGATCCAGATAAAATTGATGTAAAAACACCCGAGCACCAAAAAATATTCCGGGCGTCCTATCAGCGCGAAGATCCAGATGAGAAGCGTCGGGTCGCCGTCGTTGCTTAAGACATGCAGAGTCGTATGAAAAATATTCTTTGGATCGGGAGGCGCTTCTTTACCCGTCTTACCTCCTGTGCGGCGCACCGCCACGAGGACGAAATTGATAAGCGATCCCGCCGCGGCTGCCAGAGCCGTCCACAGCGCGTAGGACGCGCCGCCGTGATGATAGACCGCCCAGCCGAGCCCGGTCCAGATGGAAAAATCCACAAGAAGGTCAGCGACGAAGTCGTACCACATCCCCGAGACGCTCGAGAGACCTTTCTGACGCGCGACGGCGCCGTCGCAGTTGTCGAGGATGAAAGCCAGCTGCCAGAAAGCCGCTCCCGCCAGAAGCCATGGGCGCAGGCCGTGAGACAGGAAGAAAGCCGCGATCATGCCGCACGCCAGCGAAAGCGTCGTGATCTGATTGGGCGTGATGGGTGTCTTGAGAAGATAGGGCACCCATCGGGACGATATTCTGCGGTTGAATCCGAAAAGGATCTCTGGGTATGAGCTCATGTGAAACTCAATTTAGCATAAGTTATTCTTTTTTGAAATCGGTTCTGTTATCATCGTCTCATGTCGAAATGGACCGAAACTCATAAAAAAAATGCGGTCGAATTTTCCGCGGGACTGAAAGAAGAGGGATTTGATTTCTTCACGGGTGTCCCCTGCTCTCTTTTGGGCTCTCTGATCAGCCATCTGACGCAGGACCGCAGTCTCGCCTACGTGCCGGCGACGCGGGAAGACGCCGCCATCGGCATGGCGTCAGGCGCTTATCTGGCGGGCAAACGCCCCGTCGTGCTGATGCAAAATTCAGGCCTCGGCTACTCGCTCAACGTGCTCACCTCGCTCAACCTCATTTATAAGATCCCTGTGCTCTGTCTCGTGACCTACCGCGGTCTCGGCCCCGACGCGCCCGAGCATCTCATCATGGGACGCTCCTGCGAACGCCTCGTCAAAGAGATCGGCGTCGAGAGCCTCGCGCCCGACAAAGACGAGCTTCTGCCCTCGCTTTTCCGCGCCGGACGCACGCTGGACGTGAAGAAAGAGCCTTTCGTGATCTTCATCAAAAAAGGGATATTCGGCGAATGAAAAGCTTAGAAGCGGTCAAAGCGGTTTTTGCCCATATCCAGGATGAGCCCGTCGTGCATGCGACAGGCTATATTTCGCGCTTCGGCCAGGCCGCCAAAGACCGGCCTGAAAATTTCTACATGATCGGCTCCATGGGAATGACCTCCTCCATCGCGCTCGGGATCGCGCTCGCCAAACCCGGCCGCAAGATCGTCGCCCTCGACGGCGACGGCGCCGTTCTCATGAACCTCGGACAGCTGGCGACCATCGGCGCTCTCAAGCCCGAAAATTTTATCCACATCGTCATCGACAACGCCAGCTACGAATCCACCGGCGGCCAGACGTCGCATACGCAAACCGTGAAGCTTGAAGATATCGCCAAGAGCGCTGGCTACCGCTATACCAAGCGCGTGCGCACGCGCTGGGGGCTCGACCGCGTGATGAAAAAAGCGCTCACGGCCAAAGGTCCGGTGTTCATCCTCATACGCACCTCTTCGGAAACCGCCGCGCCTCCGCCGCGTGTGCTGGCGACTCCCGAAGAGATCACACAGAATTTTTCCAAGTCGCTGCGATGAAACGCTGGGTCCTCTTAAACCCCGGCCCCGTCAACGTCACCGAAGGTGTGCGGCGTGCGCTTTTAGGACCTGACCTCTGTCACCGAGAGCCTGAGTTCTCCAGGCTATTCCGCGATGTCCGCTCAAAGCTCTTGAAAGCGTTCGGCATCCAAAGATCGCACGAAGCCGCTCTCTTCACCGGGTCAGGCACCTCCGCCGTCGAAGCGATGCTCTCATCCTACGGCGGCAAGACGCTCGTGCTGTCCAACGGCGTCTATGGCGAGCGTATGGCCGCGATCCTCAAAGCTCACGGCCGCACCCACCGCGTCCTGGCGGCAGCGCTCACACAGTTTCCAGAGCTCGGCGCCATCGAGAATATTCTCAGATCCGACCGCTCCATCACCGCCGTCGCGATGGTGCATCACGAGACTTCGACGGGGATGCTCAATCCCCTGGCCGCAATCGCGCGACTTGCCAAAAAATATAAAAAAGCTGTTCTCGTCGACGCCGTAAGCTCTCTTGGCGCCGAAATCATCGACCTGAAGGACGTCGATTTCCTCGCCGGCTCCTCGGGCAAGTGCCTGCACGCGTTTCCCGGCGTATCATTTGTGTTCGTTTCCAAAACAGAGGCAGCGCAACTTCCCAAAGACAAGAAAAGCGTCTATCTCGACCTGCGCACCTCACTCGAATCCGCGCGCACATACGAGCCGCCTTTCACGCCCGCCGTTCAGCTCTACTACGCGTTTGACCGGGCGCTCGATGAGCTTCTTAAACAAGGTGTAAAACACCGCATCGAAACTTACGCCCGTAAAATGGCTCTTGTCGAAGAAGGTCTTTTATCGAGCGGGGCGCGTTTTCTCGTAGAAAAAAAATACCGTTCGCACGTCCTCCTGTCGGCGAGGCTGCCCGAAGGGCTTTCCTACGAAAGACTTCATGATGAGATGAAAAAGAAGGGTTTCGTGATCTATGCAGGCCAATCCGCGCTGAAAAAGACCATCTTCCGCGTCTCATGCCTCGGCGAGGTCTCCGAGAATGATCTGCGCCGCTTCGCCGCGGTCTACCGGCAGCTTGCCGGCAAGCCTAAGTCTGCTCCCAAAGCCATCGTGCTGGCCGCCGGTGTGGGCAAACGTTTCGGCGCACGCACCAAAGCGCTTCCCAAGTGCCTCATCCCTCTCGGCAACAGCGGGGAAACACTTTTAAAGCGCTACCTCGACGCCTTCCGTGAAAATAATATCAAAGAAGCGGTCATCGTCGTCGGCCACGAGAAAAATCAGATCATCCAAGCCGCCAAAAAACACGGCGCCGGCCTCAAGATCCGCTTCGTGACCAACCGCGAGTACCGGAAAGGCAGCGTCCTCTCGCTCCACACTGCCGGAAAATACCTGAATAGCGAAGTCATCGTCATGGACGCCGATGTCTTCTTCCCGGCTCCGATGCTAGGCCGCCTGCTCGAGGGTTGGGGAAGCGTGTTCCTGCTGGACGAGCACGCGAAAGAAAACGGCGAAGAAATGATGCTCCGCGTCAAAAACGGCCGTGCGCTTGCCATCACGAAGCCCAAAGTCCCCGGCCTCAAACCCATCGGCGAAGCCACCGGCATCGTGAAATTTTCAAAGACTGACGCGATAGAACTCAGGAAGATATTGAATGATTTTGCCCGCCGTAAAAACGACCTTGTCGAATACGAAGACGCCTACTGCAAGCTCTTACAGAAAAGAAAGATCGGCTGGGTGCCTACTCAGGGGTATTTCTGGACAGAGATGGATTTTGAAGAGGACTTGCAGAAGATCTCAGATCACCTTAAATCATAGGTTTTTGAACCGGGAGGAGAAATGAAGATCTCGAAAGACATCGGCGGACTGATCCTTTTCCTGGTATTCGCCGTTCTCCTCACCGTGATCCCGATGATCGTCGCGATCCGAAGCAATCACCCCTAAGGGCATAGCCCAAAAAGCTGGACCGCAGGACGTTTAGGCTTTAGCGGTCTGCCAAGCTTTCTGATAGTCTTCGAACGTCTCGATGTCGATCCAGCCGGAGCGGATGACGATGGCGCTTACTTTCTCTCCCCGATCGATGAGTTCCTGGATCATGTCGGTGAACTGCGCCTTTTTGAGATTGGGCGCGTTTTGGAAAGCGTGGCCGTTGCGCGTCAGCGCTTTGTCGTACGCGGCGCGGAGGACGGCGGCGCCGTGTTTTGAGAAATGAGCCAGGCCGATGAACTCGCCGTTGGCGCCGTCGCGGCCCAGATGATGGCCGATCTCTTCGACGCGGCGCGGCGCATCGACATCCTCGCCTCCGGAAAGACGTACCCAGTCGCGCTGGGGTTTGGAATATCCGGCATCCATCCGATAGGACGGCAGGACTTCCTGGACCACGAGCGTGATGTCGTGCTTGGTCTTCAAGAGACGAGAGAGCACAAATTCTTCGAAGAGAACGTCGCCATACAGGAAGAGAAACTTGTCCTTCATCTGCTCTTTGGCCGCAAAGAGCGAGTAAAGCATGTGAGTGTCTTTATAACGCGGATTAAAAATAGTCTGCACGGACGGCGCGCTGACCTTCTCGTGCTTGTACCCCGTGACCACCGAGACCGGATGAACGCCGGCTTTGAGGAGAAGCCCCGCCTGGCGTTCCAGCAAGGTCTTGCCTTTGATCTCCAGCATCGCTTTGGGCTTGTCTGAGTTGAGGGGCCAGATATTTTTTTCGAAGCCGGCCGCGACGATGACGGCGGAGGGCTTCTTCTTAAAATTTTTGACGTACTTCTGCTCGTTCACTTCCATGTCCGGCTGACCCACGAGGCGGAATACCTCGGATAGCGGCGCGATCTCGGTCTTGACCGGCGCAGGCTTGTCGAGCTTCTTCATTTCGGCGAGCGTCTCGCGCATCGCGACGACGGAAGCGCGCAGAGCCTGATTGGCGAATATCACGATCTTGATGCCGAGTTTATTGAGCTCCTTGGAACGGATGTCGGGGTACTTGGTCGGCACGGCGACGAGAGGCACTTTGCCGTTCCAAAGCTTGGCGAAAGTCTTGATCTCATCGGGCACGAGCTGGCGCGAGTGGATGAGGATGGCGTCGGCTCCGGCCGCTTCATAGGCTTTGGCGCGGGAGAGCGCTTCATCCATGCCGAGACCCGCGATAAGCGCCTCGGTGCGGGCGATGACGAAGAAATCCTTGTTTTTGCGTGTAGACGTCGCAGCATGGATGCGTCCGGCCATCTCATCCTTGTCGACGAGTTCCTGGCGCTCTCCGGGATAGAGACTGCATTTTTTCGGAAAAGGATTGTCTTCGATAGAGATGCCGGCGATCCCGGCGCGCTCATATTCTTTGACCATGCGGATAACGTTGAGCGCGTTTCCGTAGCCGTTGTCGCAGTCGGCGATGAGCGGGATGGAGATGGCTTCATTCATTCCCTTCACGGCCTCGAGCATCTCGGTCATCGTGAGAACGTTGGTATCCGGCAGGCACTTGGTCGAGGCGGACACGCCGAAGCTCGACGCCCAGACGGCATCGAATCCCGCTTCCTCGATCAGTTTGGCGCTCAGCGCGTCGTGGGCGCCCGCGAGGAGCAGGCTGCCCTTCTTCTTGAGATTTTGACGGAACAGGGTCGATTTATTCATGAGGAGCTATCATACGCGAAAGACGTACTCTTTGCCAGGCTCGCGTTCGAAGTCCGGAGGGAAGCTTTTGCGTTTGTCGGCGAAATATTTTTCCCGGAAATCTCCGTCGCTTGCGCGGTTGTAGGTCAGATACAGGTTGCGGCGGCGCTTGGATGTAAGGTTGGGCTTGGACTGATGCGGTACGAAACAGTCGAAAAATGCGACATCCCCCGGTTCCATCGGATACGGCGTAAACTCGATGCCCTGGAGCTCGTCACCCGCCAGCGGCTTCCACTTCTGGCCGATCAGCCCCCTTTTGTGATGACCCGCCGAAAGTTCGAGGCATCCGTTCTCGATCGTGCTCGGGTCCACCGTCACAAGAACAGAAATAAAATACGGCGCATACGCATCCCATCCGGGCTGGATATCCTGATGCGCTTCGAAGCCTGCGCCGCCGGGCATCTTGAAATTGACCTTTTCCTTGAATAGCAGCGCGCGGTCGCCCAAAAGCTCAGAAACCCGCCCGGTCATTTTCTCACCGTAGACCAGAGACTTCATGCCGTCATGATAATCCACGAATTTTTCAATGCGGGACAGGATTTTCTTGCCGCTTTCCAGCCGGCTGTCCTCATAATAAGCCATGAGCTTGCCGACGGCCGGAGGCCGCGCCGACAATTCATCGATCCAGGCAGACAGGTCGGCCATTTCGCGGGCATCATACAAACCCCGCACGACCAGGAAACCGTCACGGGAGAAATCGGCCTTTTCGGCGGGAGTCAAAACGGAAGTTTTCATGTTCATAAATCTCATAGTACGCCATTTAGGAGCCAAAATCAACGGCTCTCAGAGCGCAGAATCTTCAATTTTAAATAAATGAAATTAAGTTTACTTAAAAATAAGCATAAGTTACTATATTTAGGGTGAAAATTTTCACTCAACATTTTTGATTTACATCATTTTTTGAGGAGAAGTAAATGCGTATTTTGATCACCGGCGCGCCCGGCTGGCTGGGTAACCGCTTTGCGGAAATTCTCACCCACGGCTACAACGGCGAAGGCCCCTTGAACGATTGGCATATCCGCTGCCTGACATTTAAGAACACGAACAAGTCCTTCATCGCGGAGCTTTCTAAGATGAAAGAGATCGAATGCATGGACGGAGATGTCCAGCATCTCGAGACTCTGGACAAAGCGTTCGACGGCATCGATATCGTATTTCATATCGCCGGCATCATTCACCCCCACAACACCACCGAATTTTACAAGATCAACACGAAGGGCACCGAAAACGTCCTGAAGAAGTGCGTCGAAAAGGGCGTCAAGAAAATGATCATGATCAGCTCAAACTCCGTCGCCGGCATGCGCAAGACGTCGGATCTCATGAAAGAGACGGATCCTCCAGCTCCGTACATGCATTACGGCCGGAGCAAATACATGGCTGAGATGGCCGTCAACCGCTGCTTCAGCGAAGGTAAGCTCAAGACCGTGATCTTAAGACCCTGCTGGTACTACGGGCCCAACCAGCCCGACCGCCAGACGAATTTTTTTCGCATGATCAAAAAGGGCGACCCCGTGGTATACGGCGGGGGAAACAATCTCCGAAGCATGAGCTATCTCGACAACACCTGCCAGGCGATGCTGCTGGCGGCTGAAAAGGAAGCCGCCAACGGGCAGACGTATTGGATCGCGGACGCGGTGCCTTATCAGATCATCGAAATCTACAAGACGATCGCGCGTCTATTGGGAGTGAAAAACTTCAGGCCGCGGTACATGCCGGGCGCTGTTCCCGCCATCTGCCGGAGCCTGGACGGCGCTCTGCAGAGCGTGTCGCTCTACATGAAAGATATCCACGTCGCAGGCGAAATGGACCATAATATCGCCTGTTCCATTGAAAAAGCTCAGAACGAGCTGGATTACAACCCTCAGGTCGGGCTGGAAGAGGGTATGCGGCGGTCCATCGAGTGGTGCCGGAAACACAATATCGAGATCTGACAGGCCGGCACGATCCAGCTGGTCCTCGTTCCCCGATCCCTACCTTCGCGTGAAAACCTTACAGCCTTCTCTTTCCTCTTTCAGGATACTGCGCCATTAAATAAAAAAACTGCGGCGGACGCCGCAGTTTAAAGCGTGTGCCCGGTAGGAGTTGAACCTACAACCTTCTGATCCGTAGTCAGATGCTCTATCCAATTGAGCTACGGGCACGAGTCTTGCATCGGTCGGAAAAGCTTATAAATATTACCATCGTTTTTTGCAAAAACAAAGCGTTGATTTAGCAGGTCTTGAGGGGTAAATACTCTCAGAGGAAAAGCCGTCTAGCCGGAAGTCTAGGCTCGGGACGGCAGGCCGGAGAGGGTCGTCTGGGTATAAGGAAGTGTGATCGAGAAAACCGCGCCCGGAAGATGCGACGGCCGGACGTCGATGCGACCGCCGTGCTCGCGCACGATCTCACGGACCATGCTCAGGCCGAGTCCCGTCCCTTTACCGGACGGTTTCGTCGTGAAAAACGGATCGAATATCTTCTCGGATAGATCTGCGGGGATGCCGGAGCCGTTGTCCATCACAAGGATATCGGCGGAAGCTGCATCGGCGTTTGGCCGGATCTTGATGGCCAAATGGCGTTTGCCGGGACGCGTCTCGAGCGCCTGACAGGAATTTTTCACGAGGTTTAGGAACACCTGCGCCAGCTGCTGAGGATCGGCCTGCACGGTCTGAAAGTTTTTGGGATAGCAAAATCTCACCCGCACGCCGCTGCGCAGGATCTCGGGAGAAGCGCAATTCAGGACGTCATGAATAAGCCCCGGCAGATCGACGTCGCGCAGCTCGGGCTTGCGCCGTCTTGAATACAGCAGAAGGTCCTGCACGAGGTCGCGGCAGGCCATCGCCTGGCGCAAAATGATCTGCAGCGTCTCGCGGACTTCCGGCGCCAGGTCATCCTGTGAAAGAAGCAGATCGGCGTGGCCAAGAACGGCCGTCAGAGGGTTGTTGACCTCATGCACCATGCCGGCGATCATGCAGCCGACTTTGGCGAGTTTTTCCTTTTCTTCCAGGAGTGCCTTACGCTCTTCGAGCAATCGATAGGCCTCTTTAAGCTCTTTCATTTTCTCGTCAAGGCTGTGGCCGAGCCGCGAGTTGTGCACGGTCTGTCCGAGCTGGGAAGCGAAGATCGTGGCGTTGCGCAGATCGTTGTAAGTGAAATTCTCCCGGTGAACGGTGCGGCTCAGATTGAGCACGCCGACCGGAGTGTCGTTGCAGTAGACCGGGATGACCATCGACGACTGGATGTGAGTACGGGTTTCGATCTTTCCCAGTTCCGAATATTTTTCGCGGCCCTCGATCAGAAGCAGCGGTTTTTTATGCTGTAGAGCGTAGCCGGATACGCGCTCACCCATTTTGACAGAGGCTGTTTTGACGATCTCTTCGGGAATTCCGCGGCTGGTAAGAATCCGCAAGCGCTCTTCTTCATAAATCATGAACGACCCTTCATCGGCTTTGAACACCGAATACAGCATATTCATCGTCATCGAAAGCAGCTCCTCGAGACGCGAAGACGAAAAGAGCATGCGGCTGGCGCTGTAGAGCGCCATCAGCATACGGATCTCGCTTTTTTCGAGGGCCTTGTCGATCAAAAGCAGAAGCTTTTCCATCGAAACGGGCTTTTCCAGAAAATCGAAGGCGCCGAGCTTGATCGCTTTCACGGCGATCTCGATATCGCCCTGCCCGCTCATGAGGATCACGTCGATCTGAGGATCGATCTCTTTCAAAGCTTTAAGCACGGCCATACCGTCCATGCGCGGCATGCGCAAGTCGCTTAAGACCAGATTAAAGGGATGCCGGCGGACTTTTTCCATGGCCTCCAGGCCGTCGGCTGCGGTCTGGGTGTGATAACCGCGCAAGGTGAGCTCAGACGATAGAAACGTTCTTAACTCGTTGTCGTCTTCGATGATGAGAATGTGGATCTGGTTTTTTTTGGGCTTTGGATCTTCCAACCTTCGCTGCATGAACCCTCCTGGATACCTTACTATCAAGGTTACCTAAGGCTCTAGAGGGTCTCAATAAGCATAATTAATCATTCATTCTATTAACATGAAAAATCAATTGTAAGTATTTGAATATTAAAGGGTTATAAATGCTTAAATAAAGTTGCTGCGTCTTAGAGAGTTTATGCCGCGATCGCAGAGGCTCTGAGAGAGAGATAATCCCGGCGAAGTTCATCGGAAATGCGGGCCAAGGCGCGCACGATAAGCTGTTTGGCGCGGTAAGTATCCGTGGTGACGGGTCCGGCGTATCTGTGAGGTTCTCGGATCAGCGTCATATTGCCCGGCAGGCTCATATCCTGACCCGTCAGGACGCTCAGCATGCGGGCAGCGAGCTCTTCATCCACGACGGCCGCGATAGCCGCGCGCATATCGGGTTTGTATGGGATGGCGTTGTAATACCCTTTCTCACGGTCGTAATGAGCCTCATCGGCAGGCAGATAAGCGGACTGCGTCTTGACGGCACGGTCGATGAGAGATTGGCGAAGAGCTCCCGAGAAAGCCTTCTTCTCTGCTTTCGTTTCGTCGAAACCCCCGGTCTGCCACAAAGCACCCTCGATCTGGGTGCCGGCCGCGTCGGCCAGGCGGATGGAGACCTCAAGACGTCCCGTCTGTCTTTTCTGATTCAGCGCTTCGAGTTCGGATCTCAGCTCGGCGATCTCCTGCTTTAAAAGTTCTTCATCCTGGCCTTCGACGCTCATGAATAGGATCACATGCTGGGTGGCTTTCAGATTTTTGACGAGCTGGCGCAGAAGCTGAGCTGTCCGGCTGTCGCGGCTCTTGTAATCGGCAGCCGCTTCACGCGCAGGCTGGTTTTCATGCCAAAGCTCGGGCAGTTTGACATCGAGAGCCCTGGAAGCGGCCAGGCGTGAGGCCGCCAGGCGCGCCGCTTCCCTCGTCACGACGACCGTATCAAGATATTTTCCGGCGGCTCGCGGGTCTGCGAGGCGCACGGGAATTCCGCCGGCAGTCTCAGGCAGTATTTCGAGGCCGGCAAACGCCGTCGAAGCGGCCTGAACGGGAATATTTCCCCGATTTGAATTTTCATGATGAGCCGCGATCAGCGCGATGAGATCCATGATCGGCGCCGCATCGGAAAACTTTGAGACCGCTTCGTCCGGTAAGGGCTCGTCGATGGCATATATCCGGCGCAGCCGCTGCGGGTCTTGAGCCGACGCGAGCCTCGCAGCGGAAGAAATATAATCCGCGCTGATCTCGTCTTTGGGAAAAGACATCCTGACCGTCGTTTTAAAATCTCCGCGGCCGGGAGAAAAAACGGTGAGATCACCGTTGCGGGCCTGAGCGACCACCTTAGACCAAAGGAGGCCTGCGCCCGCTCCGCCGGTCAAATAAGCGTCTTTGACGGAAGGATTGGCGGTGACTTTAAATTCTCCCGGTTTGTCCGTGATGTTTGAGACGCCTATTCCAGAGTCGGATATCTCGATGCGGATCTCGCCGCCGGCCTCGGCGACGCGCAGCTCGATCTCGCCGCCTCGCCCTCCGGTGCGCGCGTACGCGTCGAATGCGTTCATCAAGAGTTCCTGCAGGAGGAAATCCAGCCGTTCGTTCAAGAGAGACTCTTCGCCGCTGATGCCGATCTTGATGTTGCCCAACTCAGGATCGTTCACTTCCACATTTTTCAGCTGGTCCAGAAGAACCGGATCGGGCTGCGCCGAATGCTGTTCTTTAGCCCACTTCAATTTTGCCTCTCTGATCGCCTGGCGCACGCTCTCGCGCCTTTTATCGATAAGCAGCGTATGCAGTCCGGGAGTAAACTCAAGTTTCTTCACAAAAAGCTCTTTGTCCTCCGCAGCGAGCCGCGCGCCTTCAGCGGGACGGTTTCTCTCTCCGGCTTTTTTGAAGGGTTCATATATGTTCTTTACGCCGCCTTTAGCGCTCAGTCTGTCGCTGATCACGTGCCGCAGGTCATCGAAGGTGCGGCCGCGCCTGAGACCTTCGGTGAGGAAAAACCGTGCGCCTTCCCGGAAAAGCTCGATGTCGCCTTCGACGAGGCCTTTGACCGCGCCGGGCTGGCGTACGGAACGCACCAGACGCTCCAAATACGGCTCTATTCTCGTCCATTCCCTTTCGATCTCGATCTCTCTCTGGAACGCCTCTTCCAAAACGGCCGGAAGGATCTCAGGACGCACTAGACGGCGCTGTCCCGCCGAAGGTATGAAATGGCCTCCGATGGTTCTGAAGAAGTCCGCGCGGATGGAAGTCGAATCATAGATGCGCACTTGGGGTGTTTCAGCATCCGGCAGCTTCTTGGCATCGACGTTCAGAAGGATAAGATCGACGGGGATGGTCCTCAGCACTGTTTTTCCGGGACGACGGCCGGCCTGCTGATCTTCATAGGTAAAATTGACATCAGTTCTGCCGGCGCTCTCAAAGCGATCAAAATCGCGGCCGGATTCCAAGATCAGGATCTTCGGGCCCGCGCCCATCACGGCGTAGCGCACGGGAAGACCCAGAAGGTCTTCGACCATGATGAGTTTTTCGGCCAAAGGCTTCATCTGATAGTTGGTCGTTCGTTCGAAAGTAGAGCGGAAATGAGGCGTGCGGTCGTATTTGGACTCGATGACCAAGAGGTGGGGCTTAGTTCCCTTGACCTCAAACACGATATCGGCTTCATAAGCGCCTATCCCGAGACCGATCCCGATGAGCTCTGCATCCGGATATTCCTTCTCGATGCGCTTCGCCGAGATCAGCTCTCCAACGACTTCGTGACGCTGTCCTTCCGTTGCCGCGGCCGCCGCCCGATACACCCAATTGTCTATCCCTGGAACGCCTCTGGATTTATATTCGGTATAAAGGCTTCTCACGTAAGAATTGGCCGGGTCATTCAAAAATCTTTCGGCTTCCAGGTCGGCCTTCGCGAACCGAGCACCTTCTGTCTCATGCGCGCCAAGCGTAACGCCGTTTACGATGGAGCTGCGCGCTCGGAACACATGCATCGGCTGGCCTTTAGCGTTTAACAGAGGAGAAAGTTTGGTGGTCTCCGCGTCCATTGTGCGCTCGTCAGACCCGGTTCCGCGTACGATCTCGAGCTTCACGAACGTGTTGCCCTCGACAGGCAGGTACACGGCGACGATCTGACGCTCGGGGGTCAGGTCGAAAAGCACGGGACGCTCGGGGTCGGTGCCGTAGGCTCCAGGAGAATCTTCGAGCACCGCTCGTGTTTCGGTATTCATCATGTCGTCTTTACCTTTAAGCACGTCGAAATAAAGACTGCGGTATGCCTGCATCATCAGATAGATGCCGGCGTCGACCGTGTTCATATTTTTGATCTTGGCCATCATCCCGCTCAGATCCGCCGCTTCACTGTCGGTGACATGCAGGTGATAGATCAATTCTCCGGTTCGGTCGTCCTTGTCCTTTTCGGCGACCTTCAGAAACTGGCTGACGAAACTGATGATAGTAGGAATGTACTTCTGGTTCTCGGGGCTCCCCGAATCGAGCGTCATGAAACGCTCCGCCAAGCGGGCGCCGTTCTTTTGCGCGGTCAGAAACGCGCTGATCAGATCAAGCTGAGCGTCGGTAACCGGAGGGATCCCCTCAAAACTCATACGAAGCTTTATCGATCCGGTGTCAGCGATCACCGGACTGTCTCTGAACAGCCCAAGGATCTTGTTGAGTTCTTCGGCCGTCAGCTGGCGTCCCCCGGGACTCGTGTTGAGCGCAATAAAGAGAGAGGGTTCGTCAGCAGGTATTTGGGCAGCGCGTCTTTCAAGCTCCGTCCTATGGGCACGCAGGACCGCTAGCCGGTCCTGGAACAGCGCCAGATATTCTGCGGTATTCGGACTTGCAACGGGCCGGCTTTCATATATCTCGATCCAGCCCTCGATCGTTTCGATCCAGCTCTTGGTCCATGAGCGGGTGCCTTCCCGCGCGATGGTCTCGCGGGTCATCTCCGTCGCCTGGTCGGCGCGGGTCTTCAACTTTACTTCTTCAGGCGATATTTCCCTGATCTCTGGATCGTCGAGCTCGATGACTTCAGGCATGATGTCCCTTCCAGGAAGGTTCCATCCTCGGGGAAGCAGCTCGTCCAATTCGGCATCGAACGCCGCGTCGCGGCCCGCGAGATCCGCGCGAGGCGCCCAGCTGTCACGATGATGGGACAGCAGCATGTCTTTGCTGATAAGTTCAGCCAGTTCTTCCGCCCTGGAGTGAGACTTGATGCGGGTCACGGTCGACCCCTTGCGTTCATATATTTCATACACGGCGACACCGCTTTCCACGCCGCCTTTGCGGATACTGCGCCTGCCGGACTCCATAAAAACGGCTCGTCCGCCGGCCGGATTCAACCGATTGAAAATACTCAGCAGAGCGGCACGCCTCTCGCCGCTATCCAGATGGATATAGACATTGTTTACGAGCACCAGATCCGCAGTTCTGTCCGGCGAGGCTTTTGTTACATCTTCCTCGATGAAATCCGCGGCAGAAAGCAGGCGGCGGCATTCTTCGAGATAGGCCGGGAGATAACGCGGGAGGATCACGTATCTTCCGGCGCCGTATTCGAGCTTAAGCTGCTCGGCCGATGTAAATTTGCTGTCTTGAGGTGTTTTGACACGGCGGGAAATGAAATGCCGGTGCTCGGGCGACCAAAAACGCGTCCAGACCAGCTGTCCTGATGCGTTGAAAAGTCCCTCCACCGTCTCACGACCTGCGCCGACCCTTACAAGACGCGGCTCCGTCAGATAGTCGGTTCCGGTAAAAAAGACCTTCGATGCCAGGGACTTCGAATCCAGAAATCGTGCCAGCTGGACCGGTTTTGCGCCTGTCGAGATGCCGATATCCTCTATGCGGACCGAAGCTGGATGCGAGGCGATGAACTGTTCGATCATCGGATAGAGAAGCCTTCGCTCACCGCGGTCGAAATTGTCGCTGGTTCTCATTTCATAACGGGCGCCGCCTTGCGATGTAAACACCGCAAAAGTGTGCATCGCCGCGGTCGTCCGGATATCGTCCAAAAGCGCGGCGCGGGGTTCATCCTCTTTTCCGAGTAAACTCCGCAGGCGGCCGATCTCGACGATATCGCTCCAGGTTCCTTGCCGTTCGGCGTTCTGGCTTACCCAGCTCAGGAACCGCTTTCTTTCCGACCCGCTGCGGAGAACCGCCGCGATAAAGTTTCCGTCGGCCAGCAGGCCGCGCAGCGACTTCATAAATGCGCTATCGTCTTCCGCCAGACGCGAACCCTGCTTTTCGTCCAAAGGTATGGGTTGATTTCCCTGCAGCGAAGGCGTCACTGCATAGACGGGTCCTGGAGCTGAGATCATCTCCTGTAAAGGCCTGGCGATCACTTCCGAGTCGTCCGGCAGCGCATCGATACCGAACAATTCTTTTAATAGCTTGGTGGCAAGCTCTTTGAGTTCTTCCTTGGATAAAGAAATAAGCGCATCGAGCTGCTCCGCGTTCATAAGGATCACTGTGCCTGGGTTGATCTCTCTTTCTGAGAATATAGGTTTAGCGCCGTCTTTTAAATAACCCAAACGCAGAGCGCCGTTGTATATCGAATCTAAAGAACGCCTGTTTTCGATGACCGTGCCTTCTGGTTTAAGAGCGCCGTAAGCGCTGACAATGCTGAGTCCTGCCAGCGTTAAGTAAGGCGCTCTGCCCTTTGCCAGCTCACCGAGCTGAGGAAAAAGCTCCGAATCTTTATCATGAAGCAGCTTCTGCTCGATGCCGAGCTGCACCGCATAAACGTGATATTCCTCGTGGTCGTCCTGCATCTCTATCAGCAGCTGTGTCGTCTGATCCTGAGACAGCGCGGAGAGCTCCCTCGACACCGCTTTTCTATGCACCTGATCGAAGCGCATCAGCTCATCTGCAACGGATGGATACCGCATACGGTAAAGGGACAGATCGGGTATGGGCGCATAAGTTAATCTGTGCATATCTCGCGCGTGATTGATCAGATTTTCCATTCTGGAAGCAATGATGTTGGTTCCTAGCAGATGAAGCGCCAAGTGGCCTGGCGGTTCGGGAGCGCCGTAACCCAGGTATACTTTGATCTTCCGGACGGTCAGACTCCCCCGCTTTTTAACAGTGACGTCGGCCGAGTTCGCCGCAACACGCACTCTTGGCTCTGCGTCTCTATAAAATCCGCGGTTAATCTCTCTGTTGCTTATGATGACTCCCGCAGGAAAAATCCAATCATTGAGCGAAATAAGAACCTTATCCCTATCCCGCATGGTCTTGCCCGGAGCCCAGGACTGCAGATACGCGGCCGGCAGGGATGCCTGAGCAAGATCGGCTGATATCGCAGATGCGGCTGTCTGCAGGATACGGACTTCCTGGCCCTCATATTGATTCGTATAGATATTGGGTTTCATGAATGGAGCCCACGCACCGAACGCAAAACCGTGAGCCCGCAAAAAAAGAACCTTTAAAGGACCTTCTGATTTACCCAATTCTCCGATGACGGCTTGATAATTGTTAGGGTCATTCCCTATTCTTGCGATATAGAGCGTCAGGATCGCAACCAGCGCAGCCGTTTGTTCGATGTCTACGTTATGATAATTTTTAAACTTTTCTATTTCCCGCTGATAAAGCGGGTAGTTAAACTCCTTTTTTTTCAAACCTTCGGCCACTGCAGGGGTTTCAAGGATCATCCTCACAGCTCCGACCGTTTCCGGGCTGGCGGCCAGGGGCCAGCCGGCGGCGGGGCGCGCAGTCTGTTCGGCGGCAAATCGCGCACCCATTTTTGCAAAACTCGATCGCAGGGTTTCGAAACGCCATTGTGCGAAAAGCGGACCGTTCTGACTAAAAAATCCGTTGGTTAAAAATTTATCCGGATAGCCGGACTTAATGCCGGTGAATCTAAAGAGAGGGTTTGACTCCGGACCGCTGCCGTAAAATATTACCGGCCTTTCCAGATCGGGGAAATGACCATCACTCTCCTTGAATAGATCTCCTTTCCCGGCATCCTCGGGCTTAGAAGCGGAGACCGCGCGCCTGTCTTTGGTAACGGTTCGGAACGGACTTCCCTCAGTAACCCACACTCTCTTGGCGAAATCCGAGCGTACGCGGCGTACGGCAGCGTCCGATGCGGGGACACCGGCAACTCCCGCATAGCGGGAGATCCATCGCGGTCCGCTGGAAGCGGCGCGCAGAGTTCGGACACCATCGTTATGGCGGAAACTCATGATATCGCTTTCACCCGCTTCGATCCTTTTCGATCCCTTTTTTTCTCCGAGAAGCAGATCTTCGTATTTTTGCTGGTTGGTCTCGGATGTAACGATGGGCGCGAGGACAATGTAAGAATAATCATTATCCCTGAAAAGTTTTTTTAGGTGCTGGCTGTGATAGCCGCCCGTGATCAGCACGGCCGCGCTCCGGCCCTCTTCTTTCAGGATCCCTTTTGCATTCTCAAGGAAGGCGGCATCTCTTCGGTCGACCGACGCATAAAAATCGGCCAGAGCCTTTTCGCCTTCCTCGATGCACGGGTCATAAACGAGAAGGTCCGAAAAATAATCCTGCTCAGCGAGCTTACGGTTGATGAATGCCAGATATCCTGCCGTGGAAAAATCGGGTTCGTTGGCACGAAAAAAATTGAAATCCTTACTGCTCATCTGGATACGGTAAGCAGTTTCCAGGAGCGCTGTGTAGCGGTCGATGGCGCGGATCATGAGCGCATCCTGTGAGCGGAGCGCTGAGCGGTATACGAGATCTTCGGCATTTTCGCTTTCCTCTAAAAGCAGATCGAGGTCGATCTCCTGAAACTTCTTAAGATATGCGCCGTATTTCAGGAGATTCGGATAACCCGCGAGAGACACACCCTTCTTATCGGCGATATTTAAGATATTTCGAAAGAGGGTATACTGAGAGACTTTTGAATTTTTTGCCTGATTGAACTTTTCAAGCTGTCCGCGGATATCCTCTCCTGCGCCGCGCCGGTGCAGCTGATCCAGAAGCGCCGCCTGTTCGAGGTTGGCTAGAGAGAAATCGATGGTCTTTTCCGAGGCTAAAAGCGGTCTTAGTTCCGCAATGTTCTGAAATTCTCCGAGATCTATGCTGTTCTCATCGGCAAATTCTACCAAGCGGCCGATCCCGGAACCGCCCTCGGCCTTTTTTCTATTTTCGTAATCCAAAAGGCTTGCAGGATAAAACTTTGCCTTGAGCTTACCGACCGCGAAACGTACGGTTTTGAGATAATCAAGCGCCTTTTGCCTCTTTTCCGCCAGCCGCGCATAGCTTTCTACGCTGTTCCGGTAAAGCGTCATGTTTTCGACGCCGCGCAGCGTCATGCGGTGACGCGAAGTCAGCTGCAGGTATTCTTCGCCGGAGAGCCTTCCTTCGGCCAGCAGTCTCTTGGCGGCCCGCTCGGCGGATCCCGCAGGTCCTATTTTTTTAAGAGGTTCGAGAGAGCCTTCCGCAGGTGAGCCGCCTTCCACAAGCACAAGCGAGATCCCGTACTGCCGGATAATGCTCTCTAAAGTGCGCGCGAGATTCTGCTGTCCGGAAAGATTGGCGTGAGCGTCCTGGATATGGATGATCAGCTTATCCGAGGAACCCTTGGAGACTTCTTTCAAAGTGCAGAAATCCAGAGGGGCTTGGAATTCTTGAGGGTCGCGGACGAGCCTTTCCAGCGGCCGCAATGACACGGCGGCGGCCGGCTTTTCAGAGGGAGCCGCAAAAGACAGCTCGCTCAGAAATACGCTCAAAAGCAGCATCAAAGCCGTTGGGCGGATCATAGGGTTAGGTTTCATCGGGTCCTTAAGTATAAGGACGAAGTATGCCTGATGTATTAATAAAATACAAATCCGGCTGCAATCCAAAAGAAGGGCGCCGCCGTAGAGAAAGGTATAGGTTCCCCTGACACTCGTGACAGCCGAACTTTAAATTGGTATATTAAAACTAAATCCTGCACTTTAAAAATGAAGGAATTCCGATGAAAAAGATTTTCTGGCTGGTTCTGTCATTCGTAGCGCTCTTGCAGACACCGTCATTCGCCGAAGACCAAGTGGTCGTGAAGTCGATGGTCGGAAACCCTCACATCCAGCGCGGTTTCGAGAAGCTGAGCGCGCAGCCGGGTATGAAACTGCGGACCGGCGATATCGTCGTGACTTCTGAGGCTAATAGCACCCTCGATCTTTCCGTCAACGGAATGGCCGGATGCCGCGTATTGCCCACCAGCGAATTTGCCATCGTGAATGCTTCAAGAACAGACATGCACGTACAGATCAAGAACGGCAACGCGATCATGAACCTTAAGAAACTTCATATGGGATCTACGTTCAAGGTCGAAACGCCGACCGCTGTCGCGACGGTGCGAGGCACTCAGTTCTGGGGCCGCGTCCAGCCTGCCACCCCGACCAATCCTGTGACGACCTTTGCGGTCCGTGAAGGGAAAGTGGACGTATTGGATAAAAAATCAGGGAAAGTGGTCCAGCTCAAGAAGGGTCAGGCGGTCGATCTGGCGAAAGACGGCTCAGCTCTGCCGGTCATCCGTCCTGCGCTCGAAGGTGAAATGCAGGCCATGGCGCAAGCATCGCAGATCAAGACTTCGGCCTAAGCTAGATCCTCAAAAACGATTTCGGCGGGGACGAGCATGTTGTCGTCCTCGTCGCCCCAGGCTCCCATCGCTGACAAAGCCGTGATTTCCTCGCTAATTTCTAAAGCGCTCTGAGCCACCATCGCTCTCATGCCGGTGTCTGTGGAAAATGAAGGAACCCGGAATATAACCGTGAAAAAAAGCATGACCGCCGCGAATACGGGCACAAGTACGCGGGGCCGAAACACTGGACTTTGGCGCGCCGACTGCAGCTTCTGATTCTCCCGCTCACGTATCCTTTCAGCCACGGAATGACTGAAACCATTCAGTATCTCCCCGGGAACGTGCGGAGCTTCATTTTTCATACGGGCAGAAAACATCCGGTCCATTTTATCGAAAATTTTATCATCCATTTTCAGCATCCCTCCGTACCGGCATATGAGCCGAGAAAATCTTTCATTTTCTTGACCGCTTGCCACAGGTGAGCCTTTACCGCGCCGGTCGAAATCTGCATGGTCTCTCCGATCTCTTCGAGACTCATGTCCTCCATATACCTAAGCACAAACGCATTCTTCTGTCGAAACGGGAGACTCGATACCGCTTTATACAGATTTTGGCCGAGCTCCCTATCCAAAAGCGCCTCCTTGGCATTTTTGGACCGGTCGACGATGTTCTCCTCCGCTGTCCCTTCCCCTTCATCGCCGCGGCCCGTAAAAAACGAAATGGCGGCTCGAACTTTCTTTTTTCTCAGGTGATCTTTACAAACGTTTGACAGGATCCTGTAATACCAGGTGTAGAAACGGCTTTCCGCCTTGAAGCCGTCCAGATTCTCATAAGCACGGATGAACGCTTCCTGTGCCAGATCGCGCGCATCCTCCCAATTGCCGGTCAAAGCAAAGGCGCGGGCGACGGCGCGCTCCTGGTGCATCTCCACGAGCGCGCCGAAAGCTTTCAGTCCGCCGGAGCGGGCTTGCTCGATGATCTCTGCTTCATTAGAAAGAGCTTCTTTTATGATCGACTCCTATGATGCGATTATCTTCCGCTCTTTTTTGCGTTCTCAGCGTTCTGGATACCGCGCTCGAGACCCGGCACGTTTTCCAGCAGCTGCTTGTATTTCTCGGGCTCTTTCTCTCTCATGACCTGCAGCTCACGCAGTTTGGCGTCAGCGAGTTCTTGGAATTTCTTGGGGTTCTCCACCTTAAGCTTCTCCAGCTCTTCGCGTTTTTTGATATTTTCCGCGAGCTTCGGATTTTTCTTGAGGATCTCTTTATATCGAGCTGGCTCCTCCGACTTGATGCGCTCCAACTCGCGTGTTTGCCATTCCATCACCTGGCGATACTTAGTCGGTTCCTCTTTCTTCAGCTTGTCCAGCGCTTCGCGGCGTTTAGCGGACATCTGCTGCTGAAGTTCCTTGTATTTTGCAGGATCCTTGACCTTAAGCTCATCCATCTTCTCCTTTAATTTTTCCTTGCGGATCCTCATCACTTCCTTATATTTTTCGGGATCCTCTGTTTTCAGCCTTTCGATCGCTTCAAGCTGTGCCTTCACTTCGGCTTTGTCCATTACTTTTTCCGCGCGCACGTCGCTGGCAGCAAATGAAAAAACTATCAGACCGATCAAAGATTTGTGCAGAATCAATTTCATCGCAATCTCCTTTTTGGAAGCTTATGGGTTCCTGTCGCTATGTTAGACGTCAATAGCTGCCCAAAGGATTAATCCTATAATGATCTATGTAAGTATCTAATATAAAATGACTTATGTTAATTCTGGACCATAATAAAACCATAGATCTTGCCATCTTGAGGGTTTCGAACTGCCGAAGTAAGCCGCGGACGATCCTCCGGGGTGCATGAGTCCTGAGAACGAACCACGAGCTTTTTCGGCGGTTTACCCCGGAAATGGATGCGCGCGATGATCTCCTGACCCAGATAACAGCCCTTTTTGTAGCTGACAAAATCTTCGTCGCCTATACTCAGAAGAAGATCGCGGTCAAAATCGATGCCCTGCAGCGGCAGTCCGTTTTTTACACGGAAAAGAAGAAACTCCTCTTCAGACACGGAAGACGGCAGAAGATAGGGGCTTAAAATAAGCTGTCCTTTTTTCTGGGGGATCGCGATCTCGTCCGATGCCGGTAAATACGCGGCTTCTAAGTCGAAATATAGGTTGTGGTTGGCCGCGGTGATCTCCGTGCCGTAAAGAGGCTGGTAGCGCGCCAAATGGGTGCGCAGACGCTCTTCAAAGGGCTTTTCGATCACCACGAGCACTTCCTCGGGGGACACCAGCGACTGGTCCGCGAGGGCGATGATCTTTCCGTGAATATCGAGAAAAGCATTGCGCGGACTTGAAGGTTCGTTCGAAGTATAGGCTTGCAGGAACTCAGCCGCGCGGTTCCGGAACCACAGCGCTTTTTTCTGTCCGCAGTGATAGATCATGTTTTTCCTTATGAAAAACGCCCGCGATGCGGCCATTTTTTGGATGAAAAGAAGCTCAGCCTGCTATAGGATAGTAGTATACCACTCCGGAGGACGCCAGGACTGCCGATGCCCAAACATCTGCGAAACACCCTCATCAGCGCCTTTACCCTCCTTTGGCTCCTCGTATTTCAATACGAATCGATCCGGTATCACTACCTCGATCCTCTCTTCGGAAAGCGCCTTCCGAAGATCAAATTTCTCTACCCGCCGGCGGGATGGATCATGTTCTTCCGGGTGGACGATGTCGAGGTGCGGGCGGAGGTTTACGGGCAGACCGGAGACCGGATAGAGCTGATCGACCCCCACCGCATCTTTGAGACGCGATGGCTCGGCTACGATAATATCCGCCGCAATATCCTGATCAGCACGCTGGGCGGGGGACCCGATGAGGATTTCTGCCGCTACCTTCGGCGTAAATTCCCATCGTATGATTCGTTTGCGGTCGCACAGGCCGTCTATTCCTGCCGCCCGGAAGCAAAAAACGAAGTCCGCCGGGATCTCGCCTACCGATGCTGACCTCAGGCATAGCCAGAGTCTGGAACCGCTTATTCCTAAAAGAGCGGCCTTCAAAGGCGCTTTCGGTATTCCGATTCTTCGCCGCATTCACGACCGGAGCGCACATCCTCCCGACTTTTCTGCATCCGGCAGACAATTACTACTCCACCGCCTACGCACGAAAGAATTTCTCATTTTTCACTCCGGCGGCGATCGAATGGGCGTCGAAGAGTCCCGACAGTTTCGTCAACATCATGATGGGCGCGTTTACCCTGTCTCTGCTGTTTTTCGCCGCAGGATTTCTGACACAGGCCTCCTGCATCGTCATGACACTATGCTGTTATTACTTCTATGCCGTCAATTCGCTGCACATCGGTACGCTTTCCTTCGATATCCTGCTCGTGACGCTTTCTCTTTTATGCGTGACGGGTTATCCGGGCGACTACTACTCGGTCGACAGCCGCATCTTCCCCCGTATCCGGGAAGCCAGAGAACGCCGTCCATTTTTTATCCAAAGGCTCCTGCAGATACAGATCGCTTTCACATTTTTTTATACAGGCCTGGTCAAATGCACGGCGGGCGGCAACTGGATCAGCGGCAACCCGCTGTACTATCTGATGAACGGTTCTGCGGAAGGCGTGATCAAGCCGTTCCCGTTCAGAGATTTTTTCGCCGGCCATGCGGCGGTCTGCTATTGTCTTGGGATCGGGGTAGTCGTGTGGGAGATCGCGATGCCCTTCCTGCTCTTCGCCCGGCGCACGCGGCGCATCGCAGTGATAGACGGCTTTATTTTTCACGCGCTTTTGGTCGCCACGATGCACGTGCCGACGATCTTTTTCTTCCTGTTCCCGGCTCAGCTCTGGCTATTTATTCCGCTTCGGAAAACGAGTTCGCGGTAAAAACGTAGAGCTCCGTGCGCGGATCCTTCCATGCATCGGCCGAAAGACCCGCTTTCTGCGAACAAAGCTCGTTCAAGAACTGCTCCCGGCTCCATCCGGTCTCGGAGGCGACCTGCGGCAGAAACACGCCCATGCGGCGGCCCTGTTTGGCGATGACGCCGTGACGGCCCATCACGATCTGATCCGGATTTTGGACTTTTTTGGGGAAGCTTAGGACCGATATTTCGATGCGGATGTCCCTGAGCTCTGAGGCCGTGACCGGAGAAAAGCGCGGATCCTCGGTCGCAGCCTGCAAGGCCTTGCGCTGGACCGCCAGATACAAGGGCTCTTCGGCTGCCATGGATCCTATGCATCCGCGAAGACGCCCGCCGTTTTTCAGCGTCACGAACACGGCCGCGTTCTCAGAAAGGAAATTGTCGAGCGCCTTAAATTCAGGCAGGCTGCGGTCGACAAGATAGGTCTCGAGCGTACGGCGGGCGATATGCAGGAGATAAGCTTCCTGTACTTTGGTCAGATAAGCCGCCTCTTCAGGGAGAGAGCTGCTGGAGGGATCTTGGGAGGGGGGCGCAGGCTTCACTTCCTCTTTTTTCGTGACAATCTCCTGTTTTTTCGGTTCCTCGCTCTTGGACTCGTCTTTCTTTTTCGCCGGATCTTCCTTTTTCAGCTCTTCGTTCTTTTTGGCAGGCTCTTCTTTTTTCGGAGCAGCTCCGGCTTCTTTTTTCAGTGTATCCGTTTTTGGCGCCGCTGCGGAATACACGGCCAACGACGCGTATCCTACGACGCGGTTCTTGTCACCGCTGCTATCGCCGCTGTTCGAATAATCCAGGAGCTCCGGGGGAGCGCTCTTCCAGAGGTTCAATAGCTCGAGGCCCGTCAACAGCGCGGCAGCTCCGCAAAATTCGGATTTCTTTGACGCGAGCGCGACGCGCAGGGATAAAATGTCATTTTTTTCGATAAGACGAAGCGCCAGCCCGTCCATGCGACGCGCATCCCCGTCCGGATAATAGTGGCTCATATCCGTTGAGATCAGCACGATCGCCTTTTTGCCTTCGATGGCCTTCGCGACTGCAGCAGCCAGCTTTTGCGTGTTTTCGACGGATATGTCGTTGACGGCGACGGGCACGATCTTGAAATTTTTTAGCACTCTCTGAAGGAATGGCACTTGCACCTCGAGAGAGTGCTCAGTACGGTGAACCGACGCATCGTGCTGAAAAGCCTTGTCGGCGCTATAGATCTCTCCGGCGATCTCCTCATCTACCGGCACGCTGCCTATAGGCGTCTGCCAATCCCCTCCGGTCCACACGGAAGCCCCCGGAAAAGACGCTTTGTGATAAGGCCCTATCATCACGACCGTATCGAATGATTGGCCTTCGAGGTGGGCATAGGCATGAGCCGCGGTTTGGCCGGAATAGACGTAGCCGGCATGAGGCACGATCATCAGGCGCGGCGCCGGACGGGCCTTTTTAGAGGGACGGACTTTTGTCAAAAAATTGTCGATCTGATACTCGATCAGGCTGCCCTTTGAGGCATAAAATGCGCCGGCGACATAAGCGGTGCGTACGGCTTCTTTGGCAAATGCGGCCGCTCCGCATAAAAGGGCGATCGCGGCGCAGGCGATAAAAAGTGATGGGAATCTTTTCTTCATATGCTATATTTTATCCCATGAGCACGCTATTCACCAAAATCATTCGCGGCGAGATCCCCTGCCACAAAGTCCTCGAGGACGAGCGCCATTTCGCCTTCATGGAGATCTCTCCGCTCAAACGCGGCCATGTGCTCGTGATCCCAAAAAAGGAAACCGATTATATTTTTGATCTTGAGGACGCGGAGCTCGCCTCGCTCATGGTTTTCGCCAAAAAAGTGGCGCGCGCCGTAAAAAAGGCCGTCCCTTGCGAGAAAGTCGCGGTCCTGGTCTACGGTCTGGAAGTCCGGCACGCGCACATCCATCTGGTGCCGGCATCGGGAGAGGCCGGAGAGCTTAATTTCGCCAATAAAAAAAGGTCCTCGGATGAGGACCTGGCCGCCTGCGCGGCGGAGATCAAAGCCTGCCTTTAAACCGGCTTAGCTTCCTGTCTGGTGTTTGACGTTCTTGCCTTCCTCGATAAAGATCACTTCTTCGCTGATGTTCGTGGCATGATCAGCGATCCTTTCGAGGTTACGGCTGATAAGGATCAAATCCACCGCTCGGGCGATATTGGCGGGATCCTGCATCATGTAAGTTAAAAGCTCCCTGAAGATCTGATCATTAAAGCGGTCGACATCATCATCGTGTACACAGACCTCTTTGGCCAGCTTTGGGTCATGCTGCACGAATGCATCCAGGCTGTCTTTGATCATCTTTTGAGCAAGCGTCGCCATGTGCGGGATATCGATCAAAGGCTTCAGCGGAGCCACTTTTAGCAGATCCGCGGCCAATTCCGTAATATTGCATGCCTGGTCGGCGACGCGTTCAAGATCATTGTTTATCTTAAGGACAGCGGTCAAAAACCGCAGATCCTTGGCAGCGGGCTGTCTGAGAACCAGCAGCCTCAGCACCGAGTCCTCAATATGGACTTCCATGTGGTTTACCTTGTCTTCGAGTGCGAACACATCCTTCGCCAGCTCGGATCTTCGCTCTACCAGACTGCGGATGGCAAGACGTATCATTTCTTGAGCGATATCAGCCATTTGAAGCAGGTTCTGCTTTAAGTCCTTCAGCTCTTCGTCAAAATGCCTTTCCATGGATCCTCCTTAACCGAGACGTCCGGTGATGTAATCTTCAGTAGATCTATATTTGGGTGCGGTGAAAACGTCTGTCGTTTTTCCGAATTCCACCAGCTCTCCCAAGAACATATAACCGGTCTCGTCAGAGACGCGCGCGGCCTGCTGCATGTTGTGCGTGACGATGATAATGGTGTAATTTTTCTTGAGCTCCTGCATCAACTCCTCGATTCGTGCCGTTGCCATCGGGTCGAGCGCGGAACACGGCTCATCCATCAGCAAAATGTCCGGTTTGATGACTAGCAAGCGCGCGATGCATAAGCGCTGCTGCTGCTCAAGGGAGAGGTTGGTCGCGAGTTTGTTCATCGAATTCTTGAGATCGTCCCACAAAAGCACTGACTCCAGGCTCTGCCGGGCGATCTCACGAAGCTTATCCATGTTCTTCTTGTCATAAAGATGATGTATGCGCAGACCGAAAACGATATTTTCAAAAACAGAAAGAGGGAAAGGGTTCGGTCTCTGGAATACCATGCCGACCTTTTTACGCAGACGAAGAAGATCCATGTCGGGCCCGTAGATATTCTCGCCTTCTAAAAGCACCTCTCCGCTGATGCGGCATCCTTCGACGAGATCGTTCATGCGGTTGAACACCCTGAGCAGCGTAGACTTTCCGCAGCCCGAGGGTCCGATGATCGACGTGATCTGATTCTGCGCAGCGGAGAAATTTACCTTTTTAAGCGCCTGAAAGCGCCCGTAATGAAGATCAAGATCCTTCGTCGAGATGGCTTCTTTGGCGATTGCGACATTTTCCATCAGCCGAACCTCCCAGAAATATAATCGTCGGTGCGTTGGTCGCGGGGTTTCGTAAAAATATCGCTGGTCTTGCCTGATTCGACGAGCTCGCCCATAAGAAAAAAGGCAGTATTATCTCCTACTCGTGCGGCCTGCTTGGTATTGTTCGTCACGAGAATGATCGTGTAGCGCTCTTTGAGCTTAAACATCGCCTCCTCGACTTTCGCGGTCGAGATAGGATCCAGCGCCGAGCAAGGTTCGTCGAACAGGATGACATCAGGCGCCAGCGCCAAAGTGCGGGCGATGCAGAGACGCTGCTGCTGCCCTCCGGAAAGCTTCATCGCCGGCTCCTGAAGCCTGTCCTGTACTTCGTCCCATAGATAGGCGTCTTTCAGCGCTTTTTCGGCGGTATGAGCCAGCACAGAGCGGTCTTTGACGCCCTGGCGTCGGGGCCCATAGACGACGTTCTCGAATATCGTCATCGGCAAAGGAAGCGGCATCGCGAAAATAATACCGACCTTGCGGCGCAGAAGCACCGGGTCGTATTGACGGTACACATCCTTGCCGTCCAGCAGTATCTGCCCGCCGATCCTCGCGTTCGGCACCGAATCCAGGAGCCGGTTCATCGATTTTAGAAACGAGGTTTTGCCTGAATTTGCGGGACCGATGATGCTTAAGATACTGTTGGCTTCGATGTCGAGCGTCACATTCTTAAGCACTCGAATAGCACCGTAATCGACCGTGAGGTCGCTGGTGCGTATCTTAAAAATAAGATTGTTTACCATTTCTTTTTAGCCCTGTAATGAGAACGGATTGTGATCGCGATCAGATTCATTAAAAGCACAATGACTAGAAGCACGAGAGCAGTGCCGTAGCGGATTTTAATGTCGACGTTCGGAACTTGGGTGGAGAGCACATAGAGATGGTACGGAAGCGCCATCGCCTGGTCGAAAATACCCTGGGGCAATCTCGGAAGATAAAACGCAGCGACGGTAAAAAGGATCGGGGCAGTTTCTCCGGCAGCCCTGCCGATACCGAGGATGGTTCCAGTCAAAATACCGGGAATGGCGTGCGGCATCACAGCATGCGCGATGGTTTGGAGCTTCGTAGCTCCGAGTGACTCGCTCACATCGCGAAACGATCTCGGTACAGAGTCGAATGCCTCCCGAGACGAGGTTATGATGACCGGCAAAATCATCACACCCAGCGTCAATGAGCCTGCCAAAATTGAGGCGCCGAAATGAAAAAAACCGACGAAGAGCGCCAAACCGAAGAGACCAAACACAACCGAAGGCACTCCCGCCAGATTGATGATCGCCAGACGCACGATACGATTCATCAGCGTATCCTTGGAATACTCGCTTAGATAAATCGCGGCAAAAAGACCCAGCGGCAGCGCAAAGATCACAGCTCCCGCAACGAGGTAAAACGTGCCGACAATTGCGGGAAGAATTCCGCCCGCACGCATGCCTTGAGTCGGCATCTTTGTCAGAAATTCCCAGGAGATCGCGGCGGCTCCATGGCGAAAAATTACCGCCAGGACTAAAAAAACTGGAACGATAACAAGCAGCGTCGCCAGGAAAAGAACGCAAAATGCGATTTTCTGCGTGAGCTTGGGAGACATTAGCGCCGCTCCCGATGAAGAAAGAGGTCAGCACTCAAATTGATGAGCATCGTGATCAAAAATAGAACGATGCCGATCGCGAAAAGAGCAAAATAGTGGTCGCTGCCCTGCACGGTCTCCCCCATTTCAGCAGCTACTGTTGCGGTCAGTGTACGCACCGGCGAAAGAAAGCTGCTGGGCATCGAAGGAGAATTTCCGGTTACCATCATCACAGCCATCGTTTCTCCTACCACGCGGCCGATGCCCAGCATCACGGCAGCCACGATGCCAGATGAAGCTGACGGAAGGATAACGCGGTAGATCGTCTGCCACTGAGTGGCGCCGAGGGCGTAAGCGCCTTCCTTGTAGGATTTGGGTACATTGTGGAGCGCATCCTCTGCGATTGAGACGATGGTGGGCATCGCCATAAACGCGAGGATCACGGACCCGGAAAATGCGGTAAGCCCCGTCGGCGTGTGAAAAAGCGCTTTCGTCCAGGGGACGATGGTAACCATTCCGATGAAGCCGAGAACGACGCTCGGGATCGCAGCCAGAAGCTCGATGCCGGACTTTAGGATCTCCTTCGTTCTTCCCGGGGCGACCTCCGCGATGTAAACCGCTGCGGCGATGCCGAGGGGGATGGCAATGAGCGCCGCCCCCAGTGTCACCAAAAGCGTTCCCAGGATCAGAGGAAGGATGCCGAATTCCGGAGGATCTGAAATCGGGTACCAGCTGCGTCCGGAAAGAAAAGTCAGGAGATTTTCCGTCATAAAAAGCTGAATTCCTTCCTTCAGAAGGAAGAAAAAAATCAGCGCGACGATAAAAATAGAGGCGACGCCGCTGATTTTTATCGCGCTTTCGAACGAAAATTCCTGGATTTTCTTATAGAGACTCATCGCTTAAGTGCGGTTATCTTACCGCTGAACAGGCACAAAATCCATTTTTTCCACGATCGACTGGCCTTCAGGTGAAAGAATGTAGTTCATGAAATCCTTTACGAAGTCCTTTGGTTCCCCGTTGATATAAATGAACAGCGGTCTCGAGATCGGATAGATATTCTTTACGACATTGTCAATCGTAGGCTCGGCCGCCTCGGCGCCTGCGACGGATACGGCGATCGGTTTATGATCCTTGCCGATGTAGCCCATGCCGTAGTACCCGATGGCGCTTGCGTTATGCTTCACTTCATCCGCGATGGCCTGGCTTGAAGAAAGCATGAGCGCCTCAGGTGAAAACTCTTCCCTGGATTTCGGGTCGCCTTTGCGGAGCACGTGTTCTTTGAAATAGACATGCGTGCCCGAATTGACCTCGCGCGAAAGCACCACGATCTTTTTATCCGGACCTCCGACTTCATTCCAATTCTTTATCTTTCCGCTGAAGATGTCCGCCAGCTGATCCATTGAAAGAGTCGAGACCGGGTTGCCGACATTCACGACTACAGCCAGACCATCCAGCGCGACTTTGTATTCCTTCGGCTCTACCCCGCGCTTGTTGGCCAGCGCGATTTCCTTCTTGCTGATTTCGCGCGAGGATACGGCGATGTCGCAGGTGCCGTTGATCATTGCGGCCAGGCCCGTGCCTGAGCCTCCGCCGGTGACCGCGAAAAACGCGTTGGGATTCTTTTTCATGAATTCCTCGGCCCATCCCTGGACGAGATTCACCATCGTATCCGAGCCTTTGATCTGTATCGAGTTTTGCCCCTTCGCCTCAGCCGTTCCTCCGTTCAGAGAAAAAATGAAGGCCGCGGCGGCTATAGCTGAAATGTACTTTTTTAACATGAAGTTCTCCTTGGTTTAAATTCGTTTTAAAATTTATAATTAACGTCGGCCTGTGAACGAAATACGGTCTCGTTCTGGCTATTGGCAACAGATGCATTCGGGTTAAGCGGTGTCACCACAAAACCTGTCCAATTGACCATCACCGCATCTGTCACCATGTAACCGAGGCCGAACTTGTGGCCCTGACGGTTTGTGAAACCCACTCCTCCGGGACCTCCGAAGTCGGCGTCATTATACGCAGCTACGGCCGAATTGGCGCCGATCTCGTAATAGCCGTAAACGGCTTCCCAGTCACCCTTCTTCTTGGCCTTGCCTAGCTTAAATCCGGCGCCCCACGCTTCGTCTGCGTCATGAATATCGTTTCCAAGGCTGAGGGCGGCATTTTCGGTGCCGACATTGCCCAAATTTTTTAGGTAGTTATACCAGAGTGTGACCTGTTTCCCAAGCGCGTGAAATTGGATTTCCGGATAAACGTCAAGAATCCGGAAATTGTCAGCCGCTAGCGTATTCGTGCGAAGAAAGCTGGTGCCGGCAGTGTTGGAGGCAACCGTGTTAGACCAATCGGTCACATCGTAAAATGAGACTGCCGCTGTGAAATCCACGGGATCCTTGGTTCCAAAATTTTTTGTGGACCAATTCAGCGCCCCTTGATACCCGTATAGACCCGCGTCGGTATCCACGCCCGAATTTTCGTTGGTGATAAATTGACCTAGAGTACTGTAAAAATTAACCCGGTTGTCTTCATCGCCGAGTAGCTGAAAATCCGCCTTCTCGTAAATACCTTCCGGCGTCACGTCCGAATCCCACATGATTCCCGTTGAGTAGCGAAAAAATGGATTTTCGAATTTGCCGGCACCCACAATCACGCTTTTGAGAGGACCCTGATCCTTCAAAGCTGTAGGAGCGTACTGCGCATAGACTCGGTCAATGAAGATATTTTTAAAGGTAAAATGGCCTGGGTTACCAAAGGTCACATTAGTCGATATGTTCTCCAAAGCCTGTCCGCTCGTCGACGTGGCGCTCGCCAGCCTGAAGCCGACTTTCCAATCGTCGCCGTAATCCTTTTCGAATCCGAAGCGTAGGCGCACGCGGAAACGGTTCCTTGAACGATCCGATGAAACATTCTCTTCGGAATTGTTGTCCTCAAAATCAAATGCCTCGTAACGTAAGCGTACATCGCCGCCAAACTTCAAGCCCTTGATCCAGGGAACAGATTCTCCGAGGCTCTCTTTGACGCCTTTTTGCCAATCCTCCTTTGTAAGCTTGGGCTGCAACTGAGGATCGGCGGAAGCAATGCGCTGCGGCTCGGCGATGCGCGTGGATTCAAGCTGCTGAATGCGAATGTTTTGCTGTTCGATGGTCGCCTGCATTTTAACCATTTGCTGTTTCATGCTTTCAAGCATAGCCATCATATCACCATTGGAATCCGCAAACGCGGAAGGGGAAATTCCAGTAAGAAACGTCAGAACTATCAAGAAGCTGGTGTATCTTTTCACGCTTTATTCTCCGTTTTTTCTCAGTTGTCGGAGATATTCTATTTTTTTAGATTAAAGAAATGGTGAGTGAAATATGCGTTTTTGGTGAATTTTTTCCATTATTGTTAATCAAACAGTAAATCTAGATGGGACTGAAAAACAAAAAACCCTTCGCGGATTTCAGCGAAGGGTTTTAAAACTCAGACGTCTATTTATAGGTAAGCCGGCTCGCTGCCTTCTTTCCACTTGATCCCGCACCCAATGGAGGGCTTCTGGCGCTCGGCGGCAGGCTTGCCGGCAAGGACGGCATCAACGGCCGCACGGGCGTCATTGCCGGTGACAGGGATGTCATTGCCCGGCCGGGCGTCGTCGAACTGGCCGCGGTAGGCGAGCTTGCGGTCCTGGTCGAATACGAACACGTCAGGCGTCGTCACGGCCGTGTAAGCCTTGGCAGTCTCCTGAGTCTCGTCGTAGAGGATTGGCATCGGGAAGTTGTCCTGTATGGCCATCTCCCTCAAAGATGAAGGCGCATCGGCAGGATACTTGGACGCGTCGTTAGCGCTGATCCCGACCATCGCGAAATCCTTGCCGGCGTAGTCGTTGGCCATCTGGATGATGCCTGCCTTATCATGCACGACAAATGGGCAGTGACGGCAGAGGAATATCACGACCAGAGCTTTCTTTCCCGCATAATCGGATAAAGAAACGTTTTTTCCCGTGACGACATCAGGCAAGCTGAAATCCGGCGCCGGCGTTCCAAGAGTCATCAGACCCTTCTTGCCTTCCGTGGAAGCCGCCTGAGCTGAGGGCTGTATCGCAGCCATGATCATCAGGAATGAAACAAGAACCAGGATCGATCTTTTCATGTTCATCCTTTCTTGAAAAAAAGCTTGTCGAGGCTCAAGTCTCCGGGACCCGTCAGCATCAGGGCCCCTGCGACCGCCCAATAAGCAAACGCGAGTTCTTTCACATTGAGCGGATCCTTTCCATGGACGACGAATGCCGCTACGGTCATCGTACAGAAAATAAAAAATGCCGCGGGACGCGCGAGCAAACCCAGCGCCAAGAGGATGCCTCCGGCAAACTCTGAAAGCGCAGCCGCCCAAGCGAACACGACGGGCATCGGAAAACCCATCTTCGTCACGCCTTCGGTCAGCATGCCCATATGACCGCCGAAAACTTTTCCGTAGCCGTGATAAGCGATGCCGGCTCCTGCGATGAGGCGAAGCCAGAGTAGTCCAGACCGACCCACTTTTCTTTACCGGATGACATGAGTGCTCCTTTTATATATTTAAATCCCTTTGCTCATATATTCACATTTTTTTCGATTAGAAGGTTATATGCGAGGCGTGAAGAAGAGAGAGCGGAGGCGTAGCGGGAGCTACGCCGCACAAGCGAACGACTGAACAACGAAGCAGATGACCTTCTAATCGAAAAAAATGGCGCGGTCAAAGGGATTCGAACCCTCGATCTCCGCCGTGACAGGGCGGCGCTTTAAGCCAGCTAAGCTATGACCGCAAAACTTTATCAAGAAATCTTCTTCCAGCGGCGGATTTCATGTAAACTTCTCTCTTTCGCGCCGCGTGTCCGGAAGAATAACTCTCACTATACAAAAGTTTAAATGGACCGTTCTGACTAGTCCAAGTATTCAGGCCTTGATTATGTTCCTTAAGCCTTTGCTCCGGTAATTTTGTCGTGTAACCAGTATATCTTTTACCGTTTTTCTTGCTAATTAAAACATACACGTAATACATAATCTCTTCAGCCCCCGCCTCATCTTCGATGAGGACGGGTCCGTCCTGCCGCCGCGCGGCAGGCGGAAGCTAAGCTATGACCGCAAAACTTTTATACGCTTACTTTATCTGTTAAGACCAACACCCGGTTCTTCTGCACTTCCAGGAAGCCGCCTTCGATCTTCATCGTACGGACAGCGCCGGCCTCGTCTTTGTAGGTCAGGTTGCCCTTTTCCAGCGAGGTGACCAGCGGGGCGTGGTTCTTGAGGATTCCAAGATACCCCAAAGTCCCTGGCGCGACAACGGAAATCGTCTGGCCTTGAAAGGCCACGCCGTCGGGCGTCACGACCTTGAGATCAAAGGCTAGACTCATCGGATATCCCTTAGCCCTTCATCTTCTGGGCGTTTTCGACGACTTCGTCGATGTTGCCGGCCATGTAGAAGGCCTGTTCGGGATATTCGTCCATATGGCCGTCCGCGATCTTCTTGAAACCGGCGATCGTTTCCTTGAGCGGCACGTACTTGCCTTTGCGGCCGGTGAACGTCTCGGCCACGAAGAACGGCTGGGACAGGAACTTCTGGATCTTACGGGCGCGCGCGACGGTGAGCTTATCGTCGTCGGAAAGCTCGTCCATACCCAAGATCGCGATGATATCCTGAAGATCTTTATAACGCTGCAGGATGCGCTGAACCTGACGCGCGACGGCGTAATGCTCTTCACCGATCACGTGAGGGTCAAGAATACGAGAGGTCGAGTCGAGCGGATCGATGGCCGGATAGATGCCCAGCTCGGCGATTTGGCGTGACAGCACGGTCGTCGCGTCCAAGTGAGTGAACGTCGTCGCAGGCGCCGGGTCGGTCAAGTCGTCGGCGGGCACGTAGATCGCCTGCACCGAGGTGATCGAGCCCTTGGTCGTGGTGGTGATGCGCTCCTGGAGCGCGCCCATGTCGGTGGCGAGCGTCGG